>NZ_JBAGJZ010000001.1:0-453281 GCF_037034285.1 Streptomyces tyrfis
CCCCCCCACGTCCGGATCACGCGGCGGACCGCACGGCTCAGGACTTCTCCGCCGCCTCCACGGGGGCGTCCGTCTTCGGCGCCTTCGCGTCGGCGGCCCCGTCGCGGTCGGCGGCGTCCGCCTCCCCGGCGGCTTCACCGTCCCCCGACGAGTCCTCCGGGCCCTTCGACTCCGTCGTGTCCTTCGAGCCGTCCGAGCCCTTCAGGCCCTTCGGACCGGTCGCGTCCTCGGCGCCATCGGCGTCCGCCGCGTCCGCCGCGTCCTCGATGGCCTGCGGCTCCACGACCTCCTCGCGGCCCGGTCGCAGCTTCGCCGAGATCACGATGTACACCACCGCGAGGACGAACACGATCAGCGCGGTCCACACGTTCAGCCGCAGGCCCAGGATGTGGTGCGCCTCGTCGACCCGCATGTACTCGATCCAGCCGCGCCCCGCGCAGTACGCGGCGACGTACAGCGCGAACGCCCGGCCGTGTCCGAGCTTGAAGCGGCGGTCCGCCCAGATCACCAGCAGCGCGACGCCGACGCACCAGAGCGACTCGTAGAGGAACGTCGGGTGGTAGGTGCCGGCGACCCGGTTGGGGCCCTCGCTGATCTTCAGCGCCCACGGCACGTCGGTCGGCCGGCCGTACAGCTCCTGGTTGAACCAGTTGCCCCACCGGCCGCAGGCCTGGGCCAGCGCGATGCAGGGGGCGAGCGCGTCCGCCCAGGCGGGCAGCGGGATGCCGCGGCGGCGGCAGCCGATCCAGGCGCCGACGGCGCCCAGCGCGATCGCGCCCCAGATGCCGAGGCCGCCCTGCCAGATCTTGAAGGCGTCGACCCAGTTCTCGCCCTCGCTGAAGTACAGCTGGTAGTCGGTGATGACGTGGTAGAGCCGGCCTCCGACGAGCCCGAAGGGCACCGCCCAGACGGCGATGTCGGCGACGGTCCCGGCTCTGCCGCCCCGGGCGACCCAGCGCTTGTTGCCGAGCCAGACGGCGACGAAGACACCGATGATGATGCAGAACGCGTAGCCGCGGAGCGGGATCGGGCCGAGATTGATCACGCCGGTCGACGGGCTGGGAATGAAGGCAAGGTCCATGGCAGGGTCGACGCTACCCTGTCGGGTGGGGCCCGGGGCAACCCACCCGACAACGTCTGAGTAACGGGCCGGTCATCGAATCCTCATGCCGGAGGCACCGGTCAGGAGGCCGACGGCACGGGGGTGGACGCGGGGACGGGCGGGGCCGCCGGCTCCGCGGGTGACGCCGGCGCGGGCGCGGATCCGGGGGCCGACCCGGGGGCGGACGGCGGCGCGGGCGTCGGCGGATGCGTCGGCGTCGGAGCGGGCGCGCCGGGCTTCCCGCCCTTGCCGGCCTGCGCGACCCACTTCTTCAGGTTCTCCACGGTGATCGGTTCGTTCCCCTTCTTGGGGAAGACCGACTCGCCGTTGAGCAGCACGGTCGGCGTGCCCTTGAATCCGCCGTTCTGGAACGCCGTGTTGGACTTCCGGACCCAGCTGTCGTGCTTCCCGTCGTTCACACAGGTGCGGAAGGCCGGGGTGTCGAGATCGGGGACCTTGCCCGCGAGGCCGATCAGCTTGTCGTTGTCCGCGAAGGCGTCGACGGACTCCTGCGGCTGGTTGCGGTAGAGGACGTCGTGGTACGGGGAGAACAGGCCGACGTCCTGGGCGCAGGCCGCCGCGTTGGCCGCGCGCAGCGATCCGGTGCCGCCGAGGTTGCCGTCGATGATCGTGGCGAGGTGGTACTCGATCTTCATCCGGCCGTCGCGCTCCAGCTCGTGGAAGGTGTCCCTGAACACGTTCTCGAACTGGGCGCAGACCGGGCAGCGGAAGTCCTCCCAGATGGTGAGGGTGGACGGGGCGTCGTCCCGGCCGACCTGGATGGCCAGGCCGTCCTTGCCGCCCGCGCCGGACGGCGCGACGGCCGGGCCCGTCGCCTCGGTCTTCCCGCCCTTGCCGCCCGTGTTCGCGGCGATCACACCGATGACGGCGGCCAGCCCCAGCACGCCCGCCACGGCCCCGCCGACGATCAGCGAACGCCTGCGGCGCTCCCGGGCCTTCTCGCGCTCGCGCTGCTGGGCGAGCCGCTCGCGCGCGGTCCTTTTTCCGTGTTCTTTCTTCTCGCTCACACCCGCAGCAACGAACCGGGGAGGCACGCGCGTGCCTCCCCGGTCAAGATCCACCCGTACGGATGACGCCCGATGCGGCGGGCCCTGTCGCTCAGCGCTTGCGCACGCCCTCGGCCAGTTCGCCCGCCAGCGCGCGGACCGCGGCCAGGCCGGCCTCCTCGTCGGGGGCGTCGAGCATGCCCTTGACGAAGGCGGAGCCGACGATCACGCCGTCGGCGAAGCCCGCGACCTCGGCCGCCTGGGCGGCGTTCGAGACGCCGAGGCCGACGCAGACCGGCAGGGAGGTGGTGGCGCGGGTCCGCTCGACCAGGTCCTGGGCCTGCTCGCCGACGGACTCCCGGGTGCCCGTGACCCCCATCAGCGAGGCCGCGTAGACGAATCCGGAACCGGCCGCCGTGATGGTGGCCAGGCGCTCGTCCTTGCTGCTGGGCGCGACGACGAAGACGGTCGCCAGACCGTGCCTGTCGGCGTGCTCGCGCCACAGCGCGGACTCCTGGACCGGCAGGTCGGGCAGGATGCAGCCGGCGCCGCCCGCCTCCGCGAGTTCCGCGGTGAACCGCTCGACGCCGTAGCGGTCGATCGGGTTCCAGTACGTCATGACGAGGATCGGGGCGCCCGTCGCCTCGTGCGCCTCGCGGACCGTGCGCATGACGTCGGCGATCCGGACGCCGCCGCGCAGGGCGATGTCGTCGGCGGTCTGGATGACCGGGCCATCGAGGACCGGGTCGCTGTGCGGCAGCCCCACCTCGACGACGTCCGCGCCGCCCGCCACGACCTCCTTCACCGCGGCGATCGCGCCGTCGACGGTCGGGAAGCCGGCCGGGAGATAGGCGATCAGCGCCGCGCGGTTCTCGGCCTTCGCCCGCGCGAGGGCGGCGTTCAGCAGTTCCACGTTGCCGCTCACTTGGCGACCTCCTCTTCCCCGTCGGCCTCATCGGCCTCGACGACCCCGTCGGTCTCGTCGTACAGCCCGAAGTAGCGGGCCGCCGTGTCCATGTCCTTGTCGCCTCGGCCGGACAGGTTGACCACGAGGAGTCCGTCCTCGCCCAGCTCGCGCCCGACCTCCAGGGCCCCGGCCAGCGCGTGCGCGCTCTCGATCGCCGGGATGATCCCCTCGGTGCGGGAGAGGAGACGCAGCGCCTGCATGGCGGCGTCGTCGGTGACCGCGCGGTACTCGCCGCGGCCGGTGTCCTTCAGGTACGCGTGCTCCGGGCCGATGCCCGGGTAGTCGAGGCCGGCCGAGATGGAGTACGGCTCGGTGATCTGGCCCTCGTCGTCCTGGAGGACGTAGCTGCGCGAGCCGTGCAGGATTCCGGGCTCGCCCGCGGTCAGGGTCGCCGCGTGCTCGCCGGTCTCCACCCCGTGCCCGGCGGGCTCGCAGCCGATCAGCCGGACGCGGGCGTCCGGGATGAAGGCGTGGAAGAGCCCGATGGCGTTGGAGCCGCCGCCGACGCAGGCGATCGCCGCGTCCGGCAGCCGGCCGGCCCGCTCCAGGATCTGGCGGCGGGCCTCGACGCCGATGACCCGGTGGAAGTCGCGGACCATGGCGGGGAAGGGGTGCGGTCCGGCGACGGTGCCGAAGAGGTAGTGCGTGTGGTCCACGTTGGCGACCCAGTCGCGGAACGCCTCGTTGATGGCGTCCTTGAGCGTGCGGGAGCCGGACTTCACGGCGATGACCTCGGCGCCGAGCATCCGCATCCGCGCCACGTTCAGCGCCTGCCGCTCGGTGTCGATCTCGCCCATGTAGATGGTGCAGTCGAGGCCGAAGAGCGCGCAGGCGGTCGCGGTGGCGACGCCGTGCTGGCCGGCCCCGGTCTCGGCGATGACCCGGGTCTTGCCCATGCGCCGGGTGAGCAGGGCCTGGCCCAGCACGTTGTTGATCTTGTGCGAGCCGGTGTGGTTCAGGTCCTCGCGCTTGAGGAAGATCCGGGCCCCGCCCGCGTGCTCGGCGAAGCGCCGGACCTCGGTCAGCGCGCTGGGGCGGCCGGTGTAGTCGACCAACAGCGCGTTGAGCTCCGCGGCGAAGGCCGGGTCGGCCTTCGCCTTGTCGTACTCGACGGCGACCTCGTCCACGGCGGCGACCAGCGCCTCCGGGATGAACTTGCCGCCGAACGCGCCGAAGTACCCCTCGGCGCTGGGGACCAGACCCTCCGGGTCCGGGATGAAGAAGTCAGATGACATCCGACGTGCTCCTCGACATCGCAATGGGTGGTTTCACCGTATGCGCCGTGCCGGAGCGCCGCCGCGACCCCGAACGGTCGGGCGGTGCGGGCGGACGTACGACCTGAGAGGTCGGGTACGAACGGCCGGGGCTCGCTACGGCGCGGACCCCGTGCGCCATCGCATGCCGTTGACCTGGCCGGGCTCGTCGCCGATCACATAGCGCACCCGTCGTCCGTGCACCCGGCGCGCGGGGGCGCGGCAGCCGCGGTGCCAGAACGGGGGCGCGCAGCGCCTCGGCTGGGCGTGGCCGGCCTCCGGACGGCGGCCTGACGACGGCCGCGCGTACGGGCCCCGGGCAGCCCTCGCACCGGCCGGGCACGGGGCCGGCCGGGTGCGGGGCGGGGCGGGGCGGTCGGCGGGCACGGGCGCGGTCAGCCCCGTCCGTGGCGCAGCGCCGGGTGGGCGCCCGCGGCGACCAGGTCGGCGACGGCGGTGCGCGGGTCGCGCCCGGTGACCAGGGACTCGCCCACGAGCACCGCGTCGGCGCCCGCGTTGGCGTAGGCGATCAGGTCGTGCGGGCCGCGCACGCCGGACTCCGCGACCTTGACGATGTGGTCGGGGATCTCGGGGGCGACGCGCTCGAAGGTGGAGCGGTCGACCTTGAGGTCCTTCAGGTTGCGCGCGTTCACGCCGATGACCTTGGCCCCGGCGTCCACGGCGCGGTCGGCCTCCTCCTCGTCGTGCACCTCGACGAGCGGCGTCAGGCCGATGGACTCGGCCCGCTCGATCAGGGAGACCAGGGCCTCCTGGTCGAGCGCGGCGACGATCAGCAGGGCGAGGTCGGCGCCGTGGGCCCGGGCCTCCCAGAGCTGGTACGAGGTGACGATGAAGTCCTTGCGCAGGACCGGGACGTCGACCTTGGCGCGGACGGCCTCCAGGTCCGCGAGCGAGCCGCCGAAGCGGCGCTGCTCGGTGAGGACGGAGATGACGGACGCGCCGCCCGCCTCGTAGTCGGCGGCGAGCGCGGCCGGGTCGGCGATGGCGGCGAGCGCCCCCTTGGAGGGGCTGGAGCGCTTGACCTCGCAGATGACGGAGACGCCCTCGCCGCGGAGTGCGGCGGCCCCGTCCTTGGCGGCGGGGGCGCGCCGGGCGCGTTCCTTCAGCTCGTCGAGGCCGACACGCGCCTGCCGCTCCGCGAGGTCGGCGCGGACGCCGTCGATGATCTCGTCGAGCACACTCACGCGAGCGGCCCCCTTCCGGGACGGTGATGAGGGAACAGGATCAGCCTCGTCAATGCTATCCGCAGGAGGGCAAAGGGCCCGAATCCTGTCGGCGGGCGTCCCACAGTGCGGGCAGTGTGGACCCTGTCCTGGAACTGCCGCCTGCCGTGCGACGGCGGTCCGAAGACAGGTCCTAGGGCGGTCCTAGGGCCCGTCCTAGGGCGCCAGCGCCGAGCCGAACGGCAGGTTCCGGGCGACCGAGAAGACGATCAGCACGGCCCCGATCCCCCACCAGACGGCGGGGCGGGCGGCGAGGGTCATGGGTCTGCCCCGGGCGGCCCGGGCCACCCAGACCGTCCAGAGGACGGCGAAGAGCGCGTAGCCGGCGACGGCGAGCGCGTTGGAGCCGAGGGCGGCGGCGAGGTCGCCGTGCGCGACGGCGTGGGCGCTGCGCAGCCCGCCGCAGCCGGGGCAGTACAGGCCGGTGAGGCGGAGCAGCGGACAGACCGGGTAGTGGCCGGGTTCGTTGGGGTCGACGGCCCCGACGTAGCCGAAGGCGCCGACGACGGCGGCCATGACCCCGGCGGGGACGGCGAGCCGCCGCAGGCGCGGGACGGGCGCGGGGGCGTGCGGGAGGACCGGCGGCGGGCCGGGCGGCGCCGGCTGCCCGGCGGCGGCTCCCGGACCGGGGGCGGGCCGGGCGGCTGGGGTAGGCGTTGCGTCCACGCGGTGATTCTCCCCGCTGGTACGGAAAGGCGCAGCCCGGTCGACGGGCTGCGCCTCGCGTTCGTGCGGCTGTCGCGCGCGTCAGGAGATCTGGGCCTGCGCGGCGCGCGCCCGGGCGGCGGCCATCTCGGGGGACTCCTTCGGCGTGCCGAGGCCGGCCATCTTCATCCCGAAGCCGACGACCCCGCCCAGGAGGATGACGCCCATGCTGGCCCAGAAGCCGATCGGGTTGGCCGCGACCATGAAGACGCCCCCGGCGCAGAAGCCGATGAAGGAGATGATGACACCGGTCCAGGCGGCCGGGGTGTGTCCGTGGCTGCTGCCCGCCATGAGTTGCTCCTTGTTGGTGTTGCGCTGTTGGTGTCGTTGGTGTCGCTGTACGCAAAGCTGGTGCCGCGGTCGGTGCCGCTGTGCGGAAGCTCCGTGCCATTGTCCCGTACGGGCGGGTGGGGCGTGAGCTCGGGGTCATGCGTCGCGCGTCGGGTCCTCGCCGCGGTCCAGGGCCTTCCAGAGGTCCTCGGGCCGGTCCGGGTCCGGGGCGGTGCGGGGGGCCCGGCGCGGACGGGGGGCGCCGTCGCGTTCGTACCGTCCCGACATGCCGGGCCAGAGCCTGCCGTAGCGCAGGGCGAGCAGGCCGGCGAGGAGGATCAGCAGGCCGCCCGTCGCGGTGACGTAGGGCCAGGGGGTGTGGGTCAGGGCCTGGACGGTGGCCGAGGTGTCGCCGGTGGTCTGCGCGGCCTTCTCGTCGAGCGCCGTGCCGTCGGAGGCAGTGAGGCAGGCGCTCAGTCCGGCGCCGAGGCCGCTGAGCGCGAGGAGCCCGGCGACGATCAGCCGGCCGCCGCCGCGGACGGCGAAGACGGCGACGAGGGCGGCCAGGCCGACGATGGCGAGGGCCGCGGGGAGGCCGGTGACGTCCCGGCCGTCGGCGGTCAGCGGCAAGGAGCCGCCGCCGACGGCCGCCCGCCCCTCGGCCCAGGTCTGGCCGGAGGCGAGCAGGACGACGGTGGCGCCGGCCGCCCCGAGGAGCAGGCCGGCGGCCAGGCTGCGGCGGCTTCCCGCGGCGCCGGACGCGGCGGCCGCGCGGGCGCGGGGCTGGGGTACGGGGGCAGCACTCACGTACCCCACTATCCCCTACCGCCCTCTCCTCGCCGGGGAGCGGGGTACCGGCCCGGGCTCCGGCGGGGAGGGCGGGCGGCCCGGAGGCCGTCGGGCGGCCCCGGCCGGCGGGAGCCCGCCCGACGGGCCCTCAGGCGCCGCGGAGGCGGTTGGCGGTGTGGACGGCCCGGAGGACGGCCGCGGCCTTGTTGCGGCATTCGGTGTCCTCGGCGACCGGGTCGGAGTCGGCGACGACGCCCGCCCCGGCCTGGACGTACGCCGTGCCGTCGCGGAGCAGCGCGGTCCGGATGGCGATGGCGGTGTCGGAGTCCCCGGCGAAGTCGAGGTAGCCGACGCAGCCCCCGTACAGACCGCGGCGGCTGGGCTCCAGCTCCTCGATGATCTGCATGGCGCGGGGCTTGGGGGCGCCGGAGAGGGTGCCCGCGGGGAAACAGGCGGTGAGCACGTCGAAGGCGGTGCGGCCCTCGGCGACCCGGCCGGTGACGGTGGAGACGATGTGCATCACGTGCGAGTAGCGCTCGATCGACATGAAGTCGACGACCTCGACGCTGCCCGGTTCGCAGACCCGTCCCAGGTCGTTGCGGCCGAGGTCGACGAGCATGAGGTGCTCGGCGCGCTCCTTCGGGTCGGCGAGGAGCTCCTCGGCGAGGGCCTGGTCCTCCTGCGGGGTGGCGCCGCGGTGCCGGGTCCCGGCGATCGGGTGGAGCAGGGCCCGCCCGTCCTCGACCTTGACGAGGGCCTCCGGGCTGGATCCCACGACGTCGAAGCCGTCGAAGCGGAAGAGGTACATGTACGGGGACGGGTTGGTGGTGCGCAGCACCCGGTAGACGTCCAGCGCGCTCGCGGTGCAGGGGGTCTCGAAGCGCTGCGAGGGCACCACCTGGAACGCCTCGCCGGCCCGGATGCGCTCCTTCACGTCCTCGACGGCGTCCTGGTACGCCGCGCCGCCCCAGCGCGCGGTGTACGGGGGGAGCTCGGAGGGCGGGAGCACGGCGGGGGCGTTCTCGACGGGGCGCGAGAGGTCGCGTTCCATGGCGTCGAGGCGGGCGACGGCGTCCGCGTGCGCCTCGTCGACGCCGGTGGCGAGGTCGTTGTGGTTGATCGCGTTGGCGATCAGCAGGACGCTGCCGTCCCGGTGGTCGAGGACGGCCAGGTCGGAGGTGAGCAGCATGGTCAGTTCGGGCAGGCGGAGGTCGTCCGTCCCGCTGTCCCCGATCCGTTCCAGGCGGCGCACCACGTCGTAGCCGAGGTAGCCGACCATGCCTCCGGTGAACGGGGGCAGTCCGGCGTCCGCGACCAGGTCGCGGGGGGTGTGGAGGGCGTCGACGGTGGCGCGCAGGGCTTCCAGCGGGTCGCCGTCGACGGGGACGCCGACCGGCGGGGAGCCCAGCCAGTGCGCCTGCCCGTCGCGTGCGGTGAGGGCTGCGGCGCTGCGCACCCCGATGAAGGAGTAGCGCGACCAGGTGCGGCCGTTCTCGGCGGATTCCAGCAGGAAGGTGCCGGTGCGTCCGCCCGCGAGCTTGCGGTAGAGGCCGACCGGGGTGTCGCCGTCCGCGAGGAGTCTGCGGCTGACGGGGATGACGCGGCGTTCGACGGCCAGCTTGCGGAACGTGTCGAGGTCCATGGCGCCGAACCCTACTGGCCCAGCGGGAGGACGTCGGCGTCGAAGCAGGTGCGGTCGCCGGTGTGGCAGGCGGCGCCCGTCTGGTCGACCTTGACGAGGACGGTGTCGGCGTCGCAGTCGAGGGCGACGGACCTGACCGTCTGGATGTGGCCCGAGGTGTCGCCCTTGACCCAGTACTCCTGGCGGCTGCGCGACCAATAGGTGCAGCGGCCGGTGGTGAGGGTGCGGTGCAGGGCCTCGTCGTCCATCCAGCCGAGCATCAGCACCTCGCCGGTGTCGTACTGCTGGGCGATGGCGGGGATCAGTCCGTCCGGGCCGCGCTTGAGGCGGGCGGCGATGGCCGGGTCTAGGTCGCTGGGCGGCGGCGTCGGGGCGCCGGGGGCGGTCGCGCTGGTCATGCGCCCATTGTGCCGTGGTCGCGGGGCCGGCCGGTGCGGCGTCCGCTGGGCGGACCGGGCGCGGCGGTCGTACGCTGGCGGGCATGTCGACCCATGCGAAGCGCGAACGGCTTCTGCTCGCCGATCTGTTGGAGGCGGCCGGCCCGGAGGCCCCGACCCTGTGCCGAGGCTGGACGGCCCGGGACCTCGCCGCCCATGTGGTGGTCCGGGAACGCCGCCCGGACGCCGCGGGAGGGGTGGTGCTGGGCGTGCTGAGGAACCGCCTCGAACGGGTGCAGGCCGAGTTCGCGGCGAAGCCGTACGAGGAACTGATCCAGCTGATCCGCACCGGGCCGCCGAGGATGTCGCCGTTCGGTCTGAAGCAGATCGACGAGGCGGCCAACACCGTCGAGTTCTACGTGCACGCGGAGGACGTGCGCCGGGCCCAGCCGGACTGGTCGCGGCGGGAGCTGGACCCGGTCTTCGCCGATCTGCTGTGGGCGCGGGCCGAGCGGACGGCCCGGCTGCTGGGCCGCAGGTCGCCGGTGGGGCTGGTGCTGCGGCGGCCGGACGGCCGGACGGTGGTGGCGCACAAGGGCGTCCCGGTGGTGACGGTGACCGGCGAACCGGGCGAGCTGCTGCTCTTCGCGTTCGGCCGGCAGAACGCCGCGGTGGTGGAGCTCGACGGCGACCAGGACGCGGTGGACCGGCTGAGGACGGCGGAGCTGGGCATGTAGGGGCCCGCGGCGGATCGGCGCCGGACGGGCCCCACGGCGCGCGGGCCCGGGTCAGCTCGGGAGTTCCGCGCGGCGCAGCCGGGTGAAGGCCAGAGCGGTCACCGCCCCCGTCGCGCACGTCGCGGCACTGCCGACGAACACCGGGCCCGTCCCCCAGGCGGCGACCATGGCTCCCGTGACCGGGTAGCTGAGCGGCGCGACCGCGTGGGTGAAGAGCGTCGAGACGGAGGTGACCCGGCCCAGATAGGCCGGGTCGGCGACCGTCTGGATCAAGGCGCCGCACAGGGAGCCGCCGAGGCCCGCGAAGAGCCCGACGCAGACGGCGACGGCGGCGGCGAGGCCCAGCGAGGGCATGTAGGCCAGGGCCGCCACGGCGAGGGCGCCGATCAGCAACATCAGGCTCATGACAAGCCCGGCCCGGGACACCCGGCCGCGCACGGCGAGCACCAGGGCCGACGCACCGGCGCCGACCCCGAACCCGGCGACGATCCAGCCCATGCCCGAGGCGCCCCAGTCGCGCTCGCGGGCGAGCAGGACCAGCCCCAGGTTGAGCGGTCCCGCGAAGCCCAGTTCGGTGAGGGCGACGGCGAGCATCAGCGGTCCGAGCACCGGGTGACGGCGGATGTGGCGCAGCCCGTCCACCAGTTCGCGCCAGGCGGTGCCGGACGGCTCGGCGGTCTCCTGATCGGGCAGCGGGCCGACCCGCAGGGACAGGAGCAGCGGCAGGGACACGGCGAAGAGCACCCCGGCCGCGGCGAACGCGAGGGTCGGGCCGCCACCGGCCACCGCGACGCCGCCGAGCGGGGCCCCGACGACGTTGGCGGCACGGGAGGCGAGTCCGCGCAGTCCCTGGACGCGGGCGAGCTGTCCGGCGGCGGTGATCCGGGGCGGCAGTGCGCCGACGGCGGGCAGGAAGAGGGCGTCGACCACGCCGAAGACGAGCGCGACGGCGATGAGCATCCACACGGCGGGCGAGGTGAACAGCAGCGCGCCCGCCAGTCCCAGGACGACCAGGCAGCGGGCGGCGTCGCTGCCGATGACCACGCGGCGCGGTCCGATCCGGTCGGCGAGGACTCCCCCGCCGAGCATCAGTAAGGCCCTGGGCACGGACCCGACGGCGAGAACGAGCCCGGCCTGGGCGGCGTTGCCGCTGCGGGCCGCGGCCCAGGCGAGCGCCATGTAGTAGACGCTGTCGCCGATCATCGACGCGGTGTAGGCGCCGAGCCAGCGCAGAACGTTGCCGTCGCGGTGGGCGGGGCGTCCGGGCGCTTTCGTGATCGGGTCGGTGGCGCTGGCGGTCATGACGTCGTCCTCCCGGGGCGGCGGCTCAGCTGTGGAACGGGAATGCGTACAGGTGCATGGCGACGTTCTCGCGCCCTTCCGTGTCGCCCGCCTCGTCGCGGGCGCGGCCGAGCGCTTCGTACCGGTTGATCAGCTCGTGCATCTCGCGGCTGAGCGCGGAGAGCTCCTCGGCGGTGAGCCGGGCCAGGTACTCGGAGCTGGAGGCGGCGCCGCGCCACTCCTGCGGCCAGCTGTGGGCCGAGTCGAGGTAGCGGCGGTACAGCTCGACGTGCTGGTCGAAGGAGAGCCGGCCGATGGCGGCGTGCGTGGCGGCCTTCTCCGGCTCGTCGGCGAAGTCCTCCTCGTGGAAGCTCACCCCCTTCGAGGCGGGCTGCCACCAGCGCTCGCGGCCGTCCCTGCCCTGCTGCTCGGCCTCCTTGATCAGGCCGTTCTCGGCGAGCTTGCGCAAGTGGTAGCTGACCAGCGAGACCGCCTCGTCGACCTGCTCGGCGAGCTGGGAGGCGGTGGCTGTGCGGGAGATGTAGAGCGCCCGGTAGAGCTTCATCCGCAGGGGGTGCGCGAACGCCTTCAGGGTCTTCAGGTCCGAGATCCGGCGCAGTTCGTTGCTTGCCATGCCCCTCACCCTAGAAAGAAAAGAAAACTTGCGCAACATTTATTGCGCAAGGAAAGTTGTGTGATTCCGTGGGGTGTGGAGGGGCGGCCCGGCTTTCGGAACGCCGATCGCCGGACGAACCAGGAATCGGCTCGTCCGGCGATCGGCGTGGTGTGTGGTCAGCGGACCGGGTGTCCGGCCTCCCGGAGCGCGCCCTTGACCTCGGAGATCCGCAGGTCGCCGAAGTGGAAGACGGACGCGGCGAGCACGGCGTCGGCGCCCGCGGCGACGGCCGGGGCGAAGTCCGCGAGCCGCCCCGCGCCGCCGGAGGCGATGACGGGGACGGTGACGTGCTTGCGGACCGCCGTGATCATCTCGGTGTCGTAGCCGTCCTTGGTGCCGTCGGCGTCCATCGAGTTGAGCAGGATCTCGCCCGCGCCCAGCTCGGCGGCCCGGTGCGCCCATTCGACGGCGTCGATGCCGGTGCCCCGGCGGCCGCCGTGCGTGGTGACCTCGAAGCCGCCGCCGGGCGCCCGGCGGGCGTCCACGGAGAGCACCAGGACCTGGCTGCCGAACCGCTCGGCGATCTCCCGGATGAGGTCGGGGCGGGCGATCGCGGCGGTGTTGACGCCGACCTTGTCCGCCCCGGCCCGCAGCAGCCGGTCGACGTCGTCGGCGGTGCGGACGCCGCCGCCGACGGTGAGCGGGATGAAGACCTGCTCGGCGGTGCGCCGCACCACGTCGTAGGTGGTCTCCCGGTCGCCGCTGGACGCGGTGATGTCCAGGAAGGTCAGCTCGTCGGCGCCCTCGGCGTCGTACAGCTTCGCCATCTCGACGGGGTCGCCGGCGTCGCGCAGGTTCTGGAAGTTGACGCCCTTGACGACCCGGCCGGCGTCGACGTCCAGGCACGGGATGACGCGTACCGCGAGGCTCATCGCGCACCTGCCCGGTACGCCTCGACCTCGACCTCGACGACCAGGCTCGGGTCCACGAAACCGGACACGATGATCATCGACGCGGCGGGGCGGACGTCGTCGAACAGCTCCTTGTGGGCGCGGCCGACCTCGTCCACGTCCCGGGCGTGGGTGACGTACATCCGGGTGCGGACGACGTCCTCGCGGCCCAGGCCGAGTTGCTTCAGCGCGTCGAAGGCGACCTTGAAGGAGGTGACCGTCTGCTCGTACGGGCCGCCCGCCGAGATCTGCCCGTTCTCCACCGAGGTGCAGCCGGCGACCAGCACGAGGCCGTTCGGCAGCTGGACCGCCCGGGAGTAGCCGAACTTCTCCTCCCAGGGGGCGCCGGAGGAGATGCGGTTGACTGCGTCGGTCATTCCGACACCGCCCGCAGGGCCTCTTCGAGGGTGAACGCCTTCGCGTACAGCGCCTTGCCGACGATCGCGCCCTCGACGCCGACCGGCACGAGCGCGGAGATCGCGCGCAGGTCGTCGAGCGAGGAGACGCCCCCGGAGGCGACGACGGGCTTGTCGGTGGCGGCGCAGACGTTCTTCAGGAGGTCCAGGTTGGGCCCCTGGAGGGTGCCGTCCTTGGCGATGTCGGTGACGACGTAGCGGGCGCAGCCCTCGGAGTCGAGGCGGGCGAGCGTCTCGTAGAGGTCGCCGCCGTCCCGGGTCCAGCCGCGGCCGCGCAGGGTGGTGCCCCGCACGTCGAGACCGACGGCGATCCGGTCGCCGTGCTCGGCGATGACCTCGGCGACCCACTCGGGGCTCTCCAGGGCCGCGGTGCCGAGGTTGACCCGGGTGCACCCGGTGGCGAGGGCGGCGGCGAGCGAGGCGTCGTCGCGGATGCCGCCGGAGAGCTCGACCTTGATGTCCATGGAGCGGGTGACCTCGGTGATCCGCTCGCGGTTGTCGCCGGTGCCGAACGCGGCGTCCAGGTCGACGAGGTGCAGCCATTCCGCGCCCGCCCGCTGCCAGGCGAGGGCCGCCTCCAGCGGGTCGCCGTAGGAGGTCTCGGAACCGGACTCGCCGTGGACGAGGCGGACGGCCTGGCCGTCGCGGACGTCGACGGCGGGGAGGAGTTCAAGCTTCGGCATTACAGCGTCTCAATCCAGTTGGTCAGCAGCTGGGCGCCGGCATCGCCGGACTTCTCGGGGTGGAACTGGGTGGCCGACAGGGCGCCGTTCTCCACGGCGGCGACGAACGGCTCGCCGTGGGTGGCCCAGGTGACCTTGGGGGCGCGGATCTTGGGGTTGGTGACTTCCAGGGTCCAGTCGTGCACCGCGTAGGAGTGCACGAAGTAGAACCGCTCCTGGGGGTCGAGTCCGGCGAACAGCCGGGAGTCCTCGGGGGCCCGCACGGTGTTCCAGCCCATGTGGGGCACGACCGGGGCCTTCAGCGGGCCGACGGTGCCGGGCCACTCGTCCAGCCCGGCGGCCTCCACCCCGTGCTCGATGCCGCGCTCGAAGAGGATCTGCATCCCGACGCAGATGCCCATGACGGGCCGGCCGCCGGCCAGCCTGCGGCCGATGACCCATTCGCCGCGGGCCCTGCGCAGCCCCTCCATGCAGGCGGAGAACGCGCCGACGCCGGGCACCAGCAGCCCGTCCGCGTTCATCGCCCGGTCGTAGTCGCGGGTGATCTCGACGTCCGCGCCGACCCGGGCCAGCGCCCGTTCGGCGGACCGGACGTTGCCGAAGCCGTAGTCGAAGACGACGACCTTCTTCTTGCCGCTCTTGTGCTTGTCGCTCACCGGTCGTACCTCAGTCCCAGAGTCCCTGGATCCGCATGACGCCCGCGACCAGGCACATCGCGGACCCGATCCCGAGCAGGACGACGACGCCCCTGGGCATCTTCTGCTTGGCGAAGGAGTAGACGCCGCCGGCCAGGAAGAGGCCGACGACGATCAGTATGGTGTTCAGGCCGTTCACAGCGCGCCCTTCGTCGAGGGGATGATCCCGGCGGCGCGCGGGTCGTGCTCGCAGGCGTACCGCAGAGCGCGGGCGAGGGCCTTGAACTGGCACTCGACGATGTGGTGGGCGTTGCGCCCGTACGGCACGTGGACGTGCAGCGCGATCTGCGCCTGGGCGACGAAGGACTCCAGGATGTGCCGGGTCATCGTGGTGTCGTAGGCGCCGATCATGGGCGCCATGTTCTCCGGCTCGGTGTGCACCAGGTAGGGGCGGCCGGAGAGGTCGACGGTGACCTGGGCGAGCGACTCGTCCAGCGGGACCGTGCAGTTGCCGAAGCGGTAGATGCCCCTCTTGTCGCCGAGGGCCTGCCGGAAGGCGGCGCCGAGCGCGAGGGCGGTGTCCTCGATGGTGTGGTGCGAGTCGATGTGCAGGTCGCCGTCGGTCTTGACGGTGAGGTCGAACAGCCCGTGCCGGCCGAGCTGGTCGAGCATGTGGTCGTAGAAGCCGACGCCGGTCGACACGTCGACCGTGCCGGTGCCGTCAAGATCGATCTCGACGAGCACCGAGGTTTCCTTGGTGGTGCGTTCGACTCTTCCAACACGGGCCGCGCGGGTCATGCGTCGTGCTCCTTCTTGTTCTCACGTGTGGCTGACGCCGTCACTCCGTCGACCGCCGCGAGGAACGCGTCGTTCTCCGCCGGGGTGCCCGCGGAGACCCGCAGCCATCCCGGTACGCCGTTGTCCCGGACCAGGACGCCCCGGTCGAGGATCCGCCGCCAGGCGGCGTGGCTGTCGGCGAAGCGGCCGAACTGGACGAAGTTGGCGTCCGAGTCGACGACCTCGAAGCCCCTGGCGCGCAGCTCGGTGACGATCCGGTCGCGCTCGCTCTTGAGCTGGGCGACGTACCCCAGCAGCGTATCGGTGTGCTCCAGGGCGGCGAGCGCGGTGGCCTGGGTGATGGAGGAGAGGTGGTACGGCAGCCGTACCAGCTGCACCGCGTCGACGACGGCCGGGTCGGCGGCGAGGTAGCCGAGGCGGAGTCCGGCGGCGCCGAACGCCTTGGACATGGTGCGCGAGAGCACCAGGCACGGCCGGCCCTCGATCAGCGGGAGCAGCGAGGGGTGGTGGCTGAACTCGCCGTACGCCTCGTCGACGACGACCATCGACGGCTTGGCGGCCTGGGCCGCCTCGTAGAGGGCGAGGACGGTGTCGGCGTCGACGGCGGTGCCGGTGGGGTTGTTGGGGGAGGTGATGAAGACGACGTCGGGCTGCTGTTCGGCGATCGCCTTGCGGGCGGCCTCGACGTCGATGGTGAAGTCGTCGTTGCGCGGTCCGGAGATCCAGCCGGTGCCGGTGCCGCGGGCGATGAGGGCGTGCATGGAGTACGAGGGCTCGAAGCCGATCGCGGTGCGCCCGGGGCCGCCGAAGGTCTGGAGGAGCTGCTGGAGCACCTCGTTGGAGCCGTTGGCGGCCCAGACGTTGGCGAGGCCGACCTCGTGTCCGGCGGTGCGGCTGAGGTAGCGGGCGAGCTGGGTGCGCAGCTCGACGGCGTCCCGGTCGGGGTAGCGGTTGAGGTCGCGGGCGGCCTCGCGGACGCGTTCGGCGATCCGGTCGACCAGCGCCTCGGGCAGCGGGTACGGGTTCTCGTTGGTGTTCAGCCGTACGGGCACGTCGAGCTGCGGCGCGCCGTAGGGGGACTTGCCGCGCAGCTCGTCCCGGACGGGGAGGTCGTCGATGCGTACGGGACGTACGGGGGTGGCGCTCACCGGTTCGGCACCTTCCATCCGAAGCGGGCCTTGACGGCCGCGCCGTGGGCGGGCAGGTCCTCGGCCTCCGCGAGCGTGACCACGTGGTGCGCCACGTCGGCGAGGGCGCCGCGCGTGTAGTCGACGATGTGGATGCCCCGCAGGAAGGACTGCACGGAGAGCCCGGAGGAGTGGCAGGCGCAGCCGCCGGTGGGCAGCACGTGGTTGGAGCCCGCGCAGTAGTCGCCGAGCGAGACCGGGGACCAGGGGCCGACGAAGATCGCGCCCGCGTTCCTCACGCGCTCGGCGACGGCGGCGGCGTCGGCGGTCTGGATCTCCAGGTGCTCCGCGCCGTACGCGTCGACCACGCGCAGTCCCTCGTCGAGGCCGTCGACCAGAACGATCGCGGACTGCCTGCCGGTCAGGGCCGGGACGATCCGGTCCTCGACGTGCTTGGTGGCGGCGATCTGCGGCTCCAGCTCCTTGGCGACCGCGTTCGCGAGCTCCTCGGAGTCGGTGACGAGCACGGCGGCCGCGAGCGGGTCGTGCTCGGCCTGGCTGATCAGGTCGGCGGCGACGTGCACCGGGTCGGCGGTGTCGTCGGCGAGGACGGCGATCTCGGTCGGCCCGGCCTCGGTGTCGATGCCGATGCGTCCGGTGAAGTAGCGCTTGGCGGCGGCGACCCAGATGTTGCCGGGGCCGGTGACCATGTTGGCGGGCGCGCAGGTCTCGGTGCCGTACGCGAACATCGCGACGGCCTGGGCCCCGCCGGCCGCGTACACCTCGTCGATGCCGAGGAGGGCGCAGGCGGCGAGGATCGTCGGGTGCGGCAGGCCGCCGAACTCCTTCTGCGGCGGGGAGGCGAGCGCGACGGAGGCGACGCCGGCCTGCTGCGCGGGCACGGCGTTCATGATCACGGAGGAGGGGTAGACGGAGCGGCCGCCAGGCGCGTAGAGCCCGACCCGCTCGACCGGGACCCACTTCTCGGTGACGGTGCCGCCGGGCACGACCCGGACGGGGTGCGGGGCGCGGCGCTGCTCGGCGTGGACGCGGGTGGCGCGCGCGATCGACTCCTCCAGGGCCGCCCGGACGAGCGGGTCCAGTCCGGCCAGGGCCTCGGTGAGCGCGGCGGCGGGGACGCGCACCCGCTCCAGGCGGACGCCGTCGAACCTCTCCGCGTACTCGATCAGCGCCGCGTCGCCCCGATGATGCACGTCCTCGCAGAGGGGCCGCACCTTCTCCAGGGCGGCTTCCACGTCGAACTCGGCACGGGGCAGCAGGTCGCGCAGGGCGCCGCCCTCGGGGAGGGCGTCGCCGCGCAGATCGATTCGAGAGATCACGTGGCAATTCTCGCAGACCGCGCACCTCATCCCGTCGTCCGTATCACTGGCTGATACGTGTCCCGGGCGTCACGGTGCCTCATAGCGTTCACGTCGTCACTCAGCGGGAAGAACAGCTCCGAGCGGAAGGGGGTCACCCGTGACCGAACCGCACGACGCCGATTTTCCGGACGGTCTCAGCGCGGCGGAGCTGGGCATGTGGCAGGCGTTCCGGAACGGCAGCACCTACGATCTGCGGGCCCGCGACCCCGCGCGGGACGACCCGTTCGCGCCGGTCCTGTGGGGGCCGGAGCGCAGTGTGGACGGGCGCGTCGTGGCCCGGCTGCTGCTGTCCGGACCGCCGCCGCGGCCCGGGCGGGTCGCGGCGCTGAAGCTCCGCGGGGTGCGGATCACCGGCACGCTGGATCTCGCGGGCGGGCGTGTCGCGCCGTACGTCGAGCTGACCGGCTGCCGCTTCGAGAACGAGGTGGTGTTCCCCGAGTGCCACTTCACCACCCTGCGGATCGTCGGCTGCGCGATGCCCCGGCTGGAGGCGGCCCGGCTGCGGACCGAGGGCGATCTGCATCTGCCGCGCTGCCGGGTCCGCCGCGGGATCCGGCTGACCGACGCCCAGATCGGCAGCGATCTGCTGATCAACCAGGTCGAGATCGGCCCCGACCGGAACGGGCGGGCCCTGGCCGCCGACGGGCTGGCCGTCGCCCAGGACCTCCAGGCGGAGCTGGTGGAGGCGCGCGGCGAGCTGAGCCTGCGCGGGGCGAAGGTCGGCGGTTCGCTCAGTCTGCGCGGCAGCCGGCTGCGCGGCCGGGAGGGGCGGCGGGCGCTGAACGCGCCGCAGCTGACGGTGGAGCGGACGCTGTACATGAGCGAGGCGTGGGTGAGCGTCGACACCGGCAACCAGGGCACCACTCCCCCGTACGGCATCGTCATGGCGCCGACCCCGGCGCGGGGCACGCGTTCGCAGGTCTTCGAGAGCCGGGGCGGGGTGCGGCTGGACGACGGGCGGTTCGGGGACGCGGTCGACCTGCACAAGGCGCGGTTCGTGCTGGCCCGGCACGAGGAGCTGTCGCTGCGCCGGATCGTCGCCCCGGAGCTGCGGTTCAGCGCGGAGCGGCCGGAGGAGGGGCGGGTCGTGCTGAACGGCGCCCGGGTGATCACGCTGATCGACGTGTCGACCAGCTGGCCGGGGCCCGGCGGTCTGGCGATGGGCGGCTTCGTGTACGAGAACCTCGTGCCGTACGGGCACTTCCCGCTGGCCCGCCGCCTGGAGTGGGTGGCGGCGGCGACCCCGGAGTACGTGCCGGAGCCGTACGAGCGCCTGGCGACGGTGCTGCGCAACTGCGGGGAGGACGCGGACGCCCGCGAGGTGCTGCTGGCCAAGCAGCGGCGGCGGCGCGAGACGCTGCCGCTCGCCGCGAAGCTCTGGGGCTTCCTCCAGGACTGGACGGTGGCGTACGGCTACCGGCCGGGGCGGGCCGCGGTGTGGATGGCGGTGCTGTGGGCGGCGGGGACGCTGGCCTTCGCGCGGCACGCCCCGGTCCCGATCAAGGAGGACGAGCACCCGGAGTGGAACCCCGCGCTGTACGCGCTCGACCTGCTGATCCCGGTGATCAACCTGGGGCAGGACGGCTACTGGCGGATGAAGGACGGCTGGCAGTGGGGCTCGGCCGCGATGATCCTGCTGGGCTGGATCCTGGCCACGACGGTGGCGGCCGGTGCCTCCCGGCTGCTGCGGCGCGGATGAGGCCGGGGACGGGCCGGTGGGCGTGCCCGCGCCCGGCCGGTGGCGCGCGCCGCGCCCGTACGCCGTGCCCGTACGCCGCGCCGGGGGCGGACGGCCGGATTCCGGCCACCGGCGGCCGGCGGCGGGTCCCCGGTGGCGGCGCCCGGGGCGGCGGCGCCCGGCACGACACGTCCCGGAGCGGCGGAATCGAGCCAGTTTCCCGCGCTTCCCTTCACTTTCCGTCGACCGCGCCCGACACAACCCGTCCACTCGGCACCAAAGCTTCACAGCAGCTCTCTGGCGCCGTCCCGACCTGCGCTTTTCAATGGTCTGCACCATGTCTCTGCTTCGTGCCCTGTTCCGTGCCGCAGCCACGGCCCGCCGCGCCTCCCCGCAGTCCGCCGGGCTGCCGGCGGACGACGCGGTGCTGCTCGACGCCCCCGACGAGCGACTCTCACCGGCGCTCGTCGCCGCCGCCCTGGGGGACCATCGCCCGGCCGCCGCGCTGCTCGCCGCCACCCGCTCCGGGGCCGAGTGGGAGAACCGCGACCGGTATCTCGGCCGGCTCGTCGCGTTCGCCCGCGGCCGCGACGGCTGGCTGACCGCATGGCTGGCCGCCGCCCCGCGCGACCCGGACGCCCTGCTCGTCAAGGCCGAGCTGGCGGTCCGCAGGGCCTGGGAGTCCCCCGTACGGGCCGAGCGGCTGCGCGAGGTGGCGCCGCTGATCACCGCGGCGGCGGAGAGCGATCCGCGCGACCCGGTGCCGTGGCGGCTCGCGCTCGACCACGCCCGCGGCGCCCACGCGGCGCACACCGCCTTCGAGGCGCTGTGGGAGCAGGCGGTCCGGCGCTCCTCGCACCACTACGGCTGCCATGTCGCGGCCCTGCGCTATCTCTCCGCCGCCTGGTACGGCTCGCACCGGGAGTGCTTCGACTTCGCCGAGCGGGCCGCGGAGGACTCCCTGCCCGGCTCGCTGGTGCGGGCACTGCCCCTGCGGGCGGCGTTCGCCCTGCTGGTCGAGGGGCCGGGGGCCCGGATCACCCCGGTGCAGGAGGAACGGATCGACGCGGCGGCGGATCTGGCGATCGCCCTGTCCGCCTCGTTCGAGCCGGGCGACCCCTGGCCCGCCGAGGTCCGCAACCTGCTGGCGTTCGTGCTGACGGCCCGGGGCCGCTGGGACGCGGCGCTGGAGCAGTTCCGGCGGATCGGCCCGCACGCGGCGTCGTTCCCGTGGTCGTCGGTCTCGGACGATCCGCTGGGCCGGTTCCTCGCCGTGCGGGACGAGACGCGGTCCCGGGTGGCCGGCGGGACGCCCTTGTCGGGCCGGGCCCGCCGGGGCCGGACCCGCGGCCATTACGCTTGACCGCTGTGACCACCGCTCGCCTGCCCCTGTTCCCGCTGAACGTGGTGCTCTTCCCGGGCCTCGTGCTGCCGTTGAACGTCTTCGAGGAGCGATATCGCGCCATGATGCGCGAGCTGCTCAAGACCGACGAGGAGGACCCCCGCCGCTTCGCGGTGGTGGCGATCCGCGACGGCCACGAGATCGCCCCGACCGCCCTCGGGATGCCGGACTCGGCGCCCGCCCCCACCGCCGGGCGCGGTCCCGCGGACGGCTTCGGCCCCGACCCGATGCGGGCCTTCCACCCGGTGGGCTGCGTCGCCGACGCCGCGAAGATCCGGGAACGGCCGGACGGCACCTTCGAGGTCCTGGCCACCGGCACCACCCGGGTCGAGCTGCTCTCCGTCGACGCGAGCGGCCCCTTTCTCACGGCGGAGGTCCGGGAGCTCGACGAGGAGCCCGGCGAGGAGGCGGGCGCGCTCGCCGAGGGCGTCCTGCGGGCCTTCCGCGGCTACCAGAAGCGGCTGGCCGGGGCGAGCCGGCGGACCCTGACGACGGGGGCGGACCTGCCCGACGACCCCTCGGTCGTCTCCTACCTGGTCGCGGCGGCGGCCGTGCTCGACATCCCGTCGAAGCAGCGGCTGCTCCAGGCCCCGGACACCGCGTCCCGGCTGCGCGAGGAACTGACGATGCTGCGGGCCGAGACCGCCGTCATCCGTCATCTGCCGTCGCTGCCCGCCGTGGACCTGACGCGCGCCCCGACCCACCCCAACTGACCCGTCGGCCCGGCCGGCGGACCGCCGGGCCCGCGTCACCGACGTACCGACGTGCCCATCCGCAGGCGTACCGACACGCAGGCGTACCGACCCCCGAGGAAGCCGCACCGTGGCGAAGAAGGCGAAGAAGCAGCAGCAGTCCGGCGGAACCCCGGCGACGGTCGCGCTGACCGCCGCCGGGACGGCGTTCGCCGTCCACTCCTACGACCACGATCCGGCGGCGGCCTCGTACGGCGAGGAGGCCGCCGAGGCGCTGGGCGTCTCCCCCGACCGGGTCTTCAAGACCCTGGTCGCGGACGTGGACGGCGCCCTCACCGTCGCGGTGGTGCCGGTGGCCGGCACCCTCGACCTCAAGGCCCTGGCCTCGGCGGTGGGGGGCAAGCGGGCCGCCATGGCCGACCCCGCGGCGGCGGAACGCACCACGGGGTACGTGCGCGGCGGCATCTCGCCGCTGGGCCAGCGCAAGCGGCTGCGCACGGTGCTGGACGCGTCGGCGCGGTCGCACGAGACGATCTGCGTCTCGGCCGGCCGCCGTGGTCTGGAGGTCGAGCTGTCCCCCGCGGACCTGGCCTCGCTGACGGGGGCGGTGTTCGCGGAGATCGGGCGCGTCTGAGGGACGCCCCGGCGTCCGGGACGGCCACCCGTCGGCGGCGCGCCCGGCGTCACGGCGTGCCGGTCCGCCCGGCGTCGCCGTGTGCCGGTCCGCCCGGCGTCAGGGTGCGCCCGTCTCCTCGGCCACCCAGGACAGATACGCCCGGGAGCCGCCGGTGACCGGAAGGGTGATCCACTCCGGGACGTCGTAGTCGTGCCGCCGGGCCACCCACGCCTCCAGTTCCACAAGCCGCTCGACGGTCGTCTTGTACGAGATCCGCCACTCCCGGGCCGTCTCGACGGCCCCGTTCCACCGGTAGACCGCGGTGAACGGCGCGTCGACGTGGGCGCAGGCCGCGAGCCGCCGCTCCACGGCGCCGCGCGCCAGCGCGTTCGCCCGGTCCTCGTCGTCGATGGTCGTCTGCGCGATCACGATCCCGCTCATCACGCGCCCGCCTCCCCTGGTCCCGTTCCGATACGCCTGCTCCCGATCCGTGCGCCCGGCGCGGTCCGTCGGGCATGTCCTCAGGCCGACGGGGGCGGCGGGGTTCCCCCTCCGGCGGGGGCTCCATGGCCGGGCGCGCCGTGGCCCGCGCCCGGGACCGGGCCGCCCGCGGCCCACCCGGGGAAGACGCCCCACTCCGGCTCCGGGTCCCTCGGCCCGAACAGCGCCGTCAGCACCAGATGCGCCGCCATCGCCGCCACCGGCCAGGCCGCCCAGGCCGCCGCCACCGTCCGCAGCTGGAGCGGGGCGTCGAAGACGACGCCCTTGCCGACCGCCCGCGCGTGCGCCACCACGTCCTGCTCCGGCCCGAGCCACACCCCGAGCCGCCAGGCCAGCAGCGAACCGAGCACCCCGCCCACCGCCAGCCCCACCACCAGCGCGATGCCGCCGGTGCGCCGGAACCAGAAGACCAGCGCGGCGGAGAGGAACCCGAAGCCCAGGGCCAGCAGCACGAACGTGCCGTCGGCGCCGATCGCCTCCTCGCCCTCGCTGTCCTTGAGGAAGACGGCCGTGCCGTCGGAGATCAGCGGAACCTTCGGCGCGAGCCACGCCCAGAGGAGCCCGAGCCCGACACCGGAGACGGTCACCAGCACGGCGACGACCACGGCGCGCAGCAGCTCCCGGCCGAGGTCCCCCTCACCGGGCGGGGCCGGCACGGCCCCGGAACCGGATCCCCCGGCTCCGTCCCAGTTGGGCGGAGGCTGCCAGGGGTCGTCGGACGAGGGCCGGTGCGGCGGTGTCAGAGGTGCTGTCACCGTGCCATCGTGCCAGGCGTCCCCGTGCCCCGCCTCATCGGACCGCCGCCCTGCGGTACGCCCAGGTGGCGACGGCCAGCGAGAGCACGCCGACGGCGGCGCAGACGCCCAGATCCAGGGCGACGGCCGCCCAGTCCGGGCGGGCGTCGAAGGAACGCGAGAGCGCCTCGACGCCGTAGGTCGACGGGAGCAGATCACGGGCCCAGTCGATCGGCGCGGGCAGCCGGTCGGCCGGCAGCACGCCGAGCAGCAGCGCCGCCGACATGCCCAGCTGCCCCAGCAGCGTGGCCAGCTCCTGCCGGGGCGCCAGCAGCCCCAGCGCGGCGCCGAGCCCGGAGAGCGCCGCCCCGGACAGTGGGATGACGGCGACGAGCACCCACAGATGGGTGAGCGGAAGTCCGAACAGCACGCTCCCCGCCACGGCCGTGACGATCGTGCCGGGCACGGTGAAGGAGGCGTACGCCCCGGCCGCGCCGAGCACCACCGCGGCGGGCGGCACCGGCAGGGTGGCGTAGTGGTCGAGACCGCCGCCGGCCCGCAGCTGCCCGAAGTACTGGGCGAGCAGGTTGAGCGCCACGAAGGCCACCACCAGGACGCTGGACCCGGCGACGACCGCCCGCGCCTCGGAGCCGCCGTCGACGACCCCGCGCATCAGCACCATGATCCCGATGGACTGGAACGTCGCGACGAAGAGCAGTGGGATGCGGGCCACCCTGGCCCGGGACAGCTGGGCCCGGTAGACGGCCGCGAGCGAGGGGAACAGCCGGGCCCGGGGCGCGAGCGGGACGGCCTGCGCCCCGCCGTCGCCTGCGGCGCGGCCCGTGCCGGAGGGGCGGGCGGACCGGGCCGGGCCGGTCACCGCCTGTGCGGGAACGATGCTCGTCACCTGGCGCTGCTCCTGTCCCCTCGCCGCCCGGCCGCGCGGGCGGGACCGGCCGCCTCGGCCGCTCCCGCCGTCCCCGCGCCGGTCCTGCCTTCGCCGCCGGTCATGCCTTCACCAGTCCCTTGGTCGCGTCCCCGCCCAGCGCCAGATAGACGTCCTCCAGGCTGGGCGTCGCCAGGGTGAAGTCGTCGAGGGCGGCGAACGCGGCGCCCCCGGTCACGGCGGCGACCGCGGCCCGAGCCTCGTCCGGGCCGAGCCGCAGCACCCAGCGCCGCCCGGACTCCTGCGCGGAGCCGCGCAGCGCGGCCACCTCGGGGACGTCCAGCGGCGCCCGTTCGCGCCACACCAGCTCGACCCGGACCTCGCCGGCGACCCGCTCCTTGAGCCCGTTCGGCGTGTCGCAGGCGATGACCCGGCCGCGGTCGATCACCGCGACCCGGTCGAGGACGGTCTCGGCCTCGATGACGTTGTGCGTGACCAGCAGGACGGTCGCGCCGTGCTCGGCGCGGCGCCGGTCCACGGCGGCCCACACGGCGCGCCGCGCGACGGGGTCCATTCCGGTGGTCGGTTCGTCCAGCACCAGCAGGGGGCGTTCGCCCACCAGCGCGGCGGCGAAGCAGGCGAGCCGCCGCTGTCCGCCGGAGAGCTTCTTCAGCGGGCGCCCGGCGATCCCGGCGAGGCCGAGTTCGTCGAGCACCTCGTCGCGTTCGGCACGGGCCCGGGCCGCCGTGAGGCCGCGCAGCCGTCCGGTGGTCTCGGCGGCCAGTGACACGGTCAGCTCGTCGAGGGCGGTGGACTCCTGCCCGAGGTAGCCGATCAGCCGGGCGGCCCGTTCGGGGTGGCGCACGAGGTCGTGGCCCAGCACGGTGACGCTGCCGGAGTCGGGGCGCATCAGTCCGGTCAGCTGCCGCACCAGGGTGGACTTGCCCGCGCCGTTGGGGCCGAGCAGTCCGAAGATCTCGCCGCGCCGCACGTCCAGGGTGATCCCGTCGCAGGCGCGCACCTCCGGGGTGGCCGGTGCGCCGCGCCGGCCGCGGGCGGCGGGGTAGGTCTTGACCAGGTCACGCACCGCGCACACGGTCCCGGTCGCCGTCTGCGCCTGTGCTGTGCCCGTACTCACGAGGTACGAGAGTACGGGGTCGGGCGGTCCGGATCACGTCCGGGGCCGGGCCGTACGACGCCGGAGCCGCTCCCGCCGGGCGAGGCGGCGTCAGGTCCCGGTCCCGGACGGGCCGGTGCGCTCCGCCGCCGCGGTGCGCTCCGCCGCCGCGGTGTGTCCCGCCGCGGCGCGTACGTCGATCTCGCGCCAGAACCCCGCCCGGATGGCATAGCGGTCGTGCTCGTCGATCTGGTCGTCCTTGTGGGCGAGCAGGCCGAAGCGCGCCGCGTAGCGCAGCAGTTCGCCGTCGATGCGGTGCGGGACGCGCGGGTACAGCGCGGACAGCCTCTGCAGATGGCCGCTCTCGGGCAGCCGTTCCATCCAGCGGCGGGCGAAGACCTGGCCGACCTCGAAGGGGTCGCCGCCGACGGTGGTGATGTCCTCCTCGCGGTCCGCCCAGCGCTGCTCGGCGGAGGTGAGCTGGGCCAGCGTGGGGAGGGACGCGGTGTCGGCGGGTTCGCCGAGCGGCCCGCCGCGGTCGATCCAGCCCTTGTCCGAGGACCAGCGCAGGGTGGCGCCCGAGGCCACGGGCGGCGCGGCCGGCTGGGCGCCGGGGGCGGGGGTGGGGCCGCGCAGGCTGCCCGCCAGGTCCTTCGGGGTGGGGACGCCGCCCTTTCCCCCGGGGGCGGGGCGGTCGGCGGGGGCGTCCGCCCCGGACGGCGGGGCGCCGCCGTCGGCGGCGGCCGCCGCGCGGGCCTCCGACGCCCGTTCCGCCGAGGCGGCCAGGGCCGACTCCGGCAGCGGCGCGGAGAGGATCGCGGCGATCTCCGGGCCGGGCGCGGGCGGCGGGGCGCAGACGCCGCCGGTGTCCTTGGCCTGGACGGCCCGGATGATCCAGCTCCGGTCGAGCACCCGGCGCTCGTCGGCCTCGGCCACCAGGTCCTCGGACTGGTTGTAGTCGCCGTCGGCGGCCTGCACGGCCCACAGGTGGACGGCGACGCCGTGCTCCTTCGCCGACATCAGCCCCGGGAGCAGGTCGCCGTCCCCGGTCACCAGCACCACGTCCGAGCACGCGCGGTTCCTGGCGAGTTCGGTGAGTTCGGCGTGCATCGCGGCGTCGACGCCCTTCTGCGCCCAGCGTCCGTCGCTGCGGGTGAGGGCGCCGAGCCGGACGGTCACCCGGGGCATCACCCGCAGTCTGCGGTGCTCGGGCTGCGGGACGCGGTCGGGGGCGCCGTCGAACCAGTAGATCCGCAGCAGCGGCTGCCGCGTGTCGGCCTCCGCCAGCTCGCGCAGCCCCCGGATCAGGGCCGCGTGGTCGACGGTGATGCGGGAACGGGCGGGTTCTCCGGCCAGCAGGCTCGCGGCCGCGCCCAGCAGGTAACCGGCGTCCACCAGGACGACGCAACGGTCCACGCGTTCCACCCTCTTCCGGGAGTTTCGGGTGCGGTCTTTGCGAAGAGTTTCCTTCGAGTCTGCCCGAACGGACGGGGCTGGACGGCCGGAACTCGATCATCGGCGTGGCGGACCCGGGGAACGGCGCATGATACACCCTCACTACAGTGCGTAATGATCCACAATGCACCATTTATTCGATTATGTGAGTCTGAACGCGGTCCTGGTCCCGAGAGTCCCCAGGAGGAACGCCATGGCCAAGAACAAGAACCGCAAGCAGGGCAGCCAGCAGAACCGCGCCTCGTCGCCGCAGCAGGGCACGGAGGAGGCCAAGCAGGCCGCGTACGAGTCGCAGACGCAGGCGCAGTCGCAAGCGCAGTCGCAGGCCCAGGGCAGCCCTGCCGATGTCGCTCGTAAGCATCAGCGGCGCTTCGGCCACAACTGACCGGCCGTGCCGGTCCGGTGACCGGGCCGGGCGAACGCGAGGGGCGCCCCCGCCGGAGCGGGGGCGCCCCCGTGCGCGTGTCCCGGGCCCGCGGGAGCGCGGAGCCGCGGCCCGGGTTCAGCCGGCCAGGCAGGACGGCCCGAGCAGCACCTTCAGGTCGCCGTAGAGCGCCGGGTCGGGCTTCACCCGGTGCCGGTCGAGCCGGAGCACCGTGGTCGTGCGGGGGCCCTGGAGCCTGATCCGCACCTCGGTGTCGCCCCGGTGGTTGCTCAGCACCTCGCCGAGGCGGCTGACCATGGGCGGGGTGACCTTGACCGTGGGAATGGTCAGGATCACCGGGGCGTTGGTGCCCGCCGCCGAGACGTCGGGGACCTGCATCTCCATCGCGACCAGCCGGGGCACGTCCTCCCGCTTGTCGAGACGGCCCTTGACGAACACGATGGTGTCCTCGACCAGCTGGGTGGAGACCAGCTGGTAGGTGGCCGGGAAGAACATGCACTCGATGGAGCCGGCCAGGTCCTCGACGGTGGCGATCGCCCAGGCGTTGCCCTGCTTGGTCATCTTCCGCTGGAGGCCGGAGATGATGCCGCCGACCGTGACGATGGCGCCGTCCGCGTGCTCGCCGCCGGTCAGCTGGGAGATCGCGGCGTCGGCCTTGTCGGAGAGCACGTGCTCCAGCCCGAAGAGCGGGTGGTCGGAGACGTAGAGCCCGAGCATCTCGCGCTCCTGGGCCAGCAGATACGACTTCTCCCACTCGACGTCGGAGAACTCCACGTCGAGCCCGAAGCCCGGCTCGTCGCTGTCCTCGTCGCCCATGCCGCCGAAGAGGTCGAACTGGCCCTCGGCCTCCTTGCGCTTGACCTGCACCACGTTGTCGATCATCGGTTCGTGGTGGGCGACCAGGCCCTTGCGGGTGTGCCCCATCTCGTCGAAGGCCCCGGCCTTGATCAGCGACTCGACGGTCCGCTTGTTGCAGACCACGGCCTCGACCTTGTCCAGGAAGTCCGGGAAGCTGCTGTACTTCCCCTTCGCCTTGCGGCACCGGATGATCGAGTCGACCACGTTCTGGCCCACGTTGCGCACGGCCGTCAGGCCGAAGAGGATCACGTCGTCGCCCTGGGCCGCGAAGTTCGACAGCGACTCGTTGACGTTGGGCGGCAGCACCTTGATGCCCATGCGGCGGCACTCGTTGAGGTAGACCGCCGACTTGTCCTTGTCGTCCTTGACCGAGGTCAGCAGCGCCGCCATGTACTCGGCGGGGTAGTTCGCCTTGAGGTACGCGGTCCAGTAGGTGACCAGGCCGTACGCGGAGGAGTGCGCCTTGTTGAACGCGTATCCGGCGAACGGGACCAGCACGTCCCAGAGCGCCTGGATCGCCTCGTCCGAGTAGCCCTTCTTCTTGGCGCCGGCCTGGAAGAGGACGAAGTTCTTCTCCAGTTCCTCGGGCTTCTTCTTGCCCATCACGCGGCGCAGGATGTCGGCCTCGCCGAGCGAGTACCCGGCGACGATCTGGGCGGCCTTCTGCACCTGCTCCTGGTAGACGATCAGGCCGTAGGTCAGGCCCAGGGTCTCCTTGAGCGGCTCCTCCAGCTCCGGGTGGATCGGGGTGATCTCCTGGCGGCCGTTCTTGCGCTCGGCGTAGTTCGTGTGCGAGTTCATGCCCATCGGGCCCGGCCGGTACAGGGCCGAGACGGCGGAGATGTCCTCGAAGTTGTCGGGCTGCATCTGACGCAGCAGGGAGCGCATCGGCCCGCCGTCGAACTGGAACACGCCGAGCGTGTCGCCGCGGCAGAGCATGTCGTACGTCTTGGGGTCGTCCAGCGGGAGGCCGAGCAGGTCGAGCTTGACGCCCTTGTTGCTCTCCACCATCTTGACGGCGTCGTCCATGATGGTGAGGTTGCGCAGGCCGAGGAAGTCCATCTTCAGCAGGCCGAGCGACTCGCACTGCGGGTAGTCCCACTGCGTGATGGTGACGCCGTCGGTGTGCCGGACCCAGACCGGGGCGTGGTCGACGATCGGCTCGCTGGACATGATCACGCCGGCGGCGTGCACGCCCATCTGCCGGACCAGGCCCTCCACGCCCCTCGCGGTGTCGATGACCTTCTTCACGTCCGGCTCGTTCTCGTACATCGACCGGATCTCGCCCGCCTCGCTGTAGCGCGGGTGCTTGGGGTTGGTGATGCCGTCGAGGTCGATGCCCTTGCCGAGGACGTCGGCGGGCATGGCCTTGGTGAGCCGGTCGCCCATCGCGTACGGGTAGCCGAGGACGCGCGCGGAGTCCTTGATGGCGTTCTTCGCCTTGATCTTGCCGTACGTGCCGATCATGGCGACCTTGTCGGCGCCGTATTTCTCCGTCACGTACCTGATCACCTCGACGCGCCGACGCTCGTCGAAGTCGATGTCGACGTCGGGCATGGAGACGCGCTCGGGGTTGAGGAACCGTTCGAAGATCAGCCCGTGCTCGATCGGGTCGAGGTCGGTGATGCCCATCGCGTACGCCACGATCGAACCGGCCGCGGAGCCTCGGCCGGGGCCGACCGCGATGCCGTTGTTCTTCGCCCACATGATGAAGTCGGCGACGACGAGGAAGTAGCCCGGGAACCCCATCTGGATGATGACGTCCATCTCGTACTCGGCCTGCTTCTGCCGGTCGTCGGGGACGCCGCCCGGGAAGCGGCGGGCCATGCCGCGGCGGACCTCCTCCTGGAACCAGGTGACCTCGGTGAAGCCGTCCGGGATCTCGAACTTCGGCATCAGGTCGCGCTTCTCGAACATGCCGGTGGTGTCGATCTGCTCGGCGACCAGCAGCGTGTTGCGGCACCCCTCCTGCCAGGCGTCGGAGGAGTCGACGGCGTACATCTCGTCGGTCGTCTTGATGTAGTAGCCGCTGCCGTCGAAGCGGAAGCGGTCCGGGTCCGAGAGGTTCTTGCCGGTCTGGATGCAGAGCAGCGCGTCGTGCGCGGTGGCCTCGTGCGCGTAGGTGTAGTGCGAGTCGTTGGTCACCAGCGGCGGGATGTTCAGCTTCCGGCCGATCTCCAGGAGCCCGTCGCGGACCCGGCGCTCGATGTCGATGCCGTGGTCCATCAGCTCCAGGAAGTACCGGCCCTCGCCGAAGATGTCCTTGTAGTCGGAGGCCGCCTGGAGCGCCTCGTCGAACTGGCCCAGCCGCAGCCGGGTCTGCAGCTCGCCGGAGGGGCAGCCGGTGGAGGCGATGAGCCCCTCGGACCACTGCGCGATGGTCTCCTTGTCCATGCGCGGCCACTTCTGCAGCCAGCCCTCGGCGTACGCATCCGAGGACAGCCGGAAGAGGTTGTGCAGGCCCGTGCTGTTCGACGCCCAGATGGTCTTGTGGGTGTAACCGCCGGAACCCGAGACGTCGTCGCGCTTCTGGTGCGGCTGGCCCCAGAGGACCTTCCGCTTGTGCTTGCGGGACTCCGGGGCGACGTACGCCTCGATCCCGATGATCGGCGTGACACCGGCCTTCTTCGCGGAGTGGAAGAAGTCGTACGCCCCGTGCAGGTTGCCGTGGTCCGTCATCGCGATGTGCGTCATGCCCATCTCGTTGCACGCGTCGAACATGTCCTTGAGCCGCGCGGCACCGTCCAGCAGCGAGTACTGGGTGTGGACGTGAAGGTGCGTGAAGGGCGGCTTGCTCACGGCGGTGGGCCTCCGAAGTGCGGGCGCGGCGCGCAGCGCGTCGATGAGGGGCGGCGGCCGGGCGACGGGCGGGCGTGCTGCGGGTGACGGGTGGGGACAGCGTGGAAGTCTACGTCTCCGGGAGGACGGACGCGGGGCACTCCCGGACGCGGTCGCGCGTTGGAGGTGCTGGGAAAACCGTCCCGCCCGTCCACGCACGTCAGCACCAGGAGGCACTCGGAGATGTCGGAACCGCAGACCGGCACGGCGCAGCGCGGGGAGCAGATCCTGGAGGTCTTCGAGGCCGCCTTCGGGGAGCTGCTGGCGGCCGACCCCGCCGCCTTCCGGATCAAGTTCCGCAGGATGGCCGGCTCGGCCTTCGCCTTCTACCGGGGCACGGCGTGCCTCTTCTACCAGGATCTGGAGCGGGAGCGGCACGGCGGCCCGTACCTGGACGAGCGGACCGGCCGGGTGTGGATCCACGGCGATCTGCACGCGGAGAACTTCGGCACGTACATGGACGCCAACGGCCGCCTGGTCTTCAACGTGAACGACTTCGACGAGGCGTACGTCGGCCCGTTCACCTGGGACCTCAAGCGGTTCGCCGCCTCCGTCGCGCTGATCGGCTACGCGAAGGCGCTGAGCGACGGCCAGATCACCGGGCTGGTCCGAAGCTACGCGGCGGCGTACCGGGAGCGGATCCACGCCCTGGCGACGGGCGCGAAGACCGAGGAGCTGCCCCCGTTCACGCTCGACACGGCCGAGGGCCCGCTGCTGGCCGCGCTGCGCGACGCGCGGTCGCAGACCCGGTTCGCGCTGCTGGACTCGATGACGGAGATCCGGGACTTCGAGCGGCGCTTCGCGCCGGGCGGCGGCTCGGTCGACCTGGACGCGGCGACGCGCTACAAGGTGCTGGACGCGTTCGACGGCTATCTGGAGACGCTCCCGGACTCGAGCCTGAGCCGCCCCGACTCCTACCGGGTCAAGGACGTCGTGGGCCGCCGCGGCATCGGCATCGGTTCGGCCGGGCTGCCCTCGTACAACATCCTGCTGGAGGGCAACAGCGACGCCCTGGAGAACGACGTGGTGATCTACCTCAAGCAGGCGCAGACCCCCGCGGTCTCCCGGCACATCACCGATCCGGCGGTGCGCGGGTACTTCCACCACGAGGGCCACCGCACGGTGATCTCGCAGCGGGCCCTGCAGGCGCACGCCGACCCCTGGCTGGGCTGGACGGAGCTGGACGGCGCGGGGCAGCTGGTCGCGGAGGTCTCGCCGTACGCGGTCGACCTGGACTGGTCCGGCGTCGACGAGCCGGAGGAGATCGCCGCGGTCGTCGCGGACCTGGGCCGGGCCACGGCGACGATGCACGCCGCGGCGGACGACGAGAGCGGGCACTCGCTGGTGCCGTTCTCCACGGAGCGGGCGATCGACGCGGCGATCGCGGCGGACGAGGAGGGCTTCGCCGAGCTGCTGGTGGACTTCGCCCACGGCTACGGGGCGCGGGCCCGCGCCGACCACCGGATCTTCGTGGACCTCTTCCGCAACGGGCGCATTCCGGGCCTGTAGCCCGGCCCCGCCCGCATTCTTCGGCCCTTCGGGGGACGCACACAGGTCGGCATGGCACACTCCTCGACGATGGACATATCCGGGACGCACCTCAGAGTCGTTCGCGCGGCGCTCTTCACGGCGCTCGTCGTGACGCTCTCCACCGCGTCCCATGTGCTGCTCTCCCGGGTGCCGCTGCCGCTGGCCTCCGTCGCGCTGCTGGCCGGAGCGGTCTTCGCCGTGGCGTACGCGCTGGCCGGCCGGGAGCGCGGCTTCGGGGCCATCGCCGGGCTGCTGGTCCCGCTGGAGCTGGCCGCCGACACCTTCTTCACCACCGGCCAGCACCTCTGCTACGGCGCGGCGGGCGGCCCGATCGCGGGGCCGCTGCGCTCGGTCGGGGTCGATCTGCTGTGCGGCGGCGGGAGCGTCGGCCCCGGGGCGGTCCCCGGCGGCGACCTCGCCGCCCCGCTCGTCTCGGTGACCGGCGCGGGGCACACGGCCGCCGCGCTGCTGGCCTCGCCCGGCCCGGCGGTGCCGTGGCTGCTGCTCGCGGCCCATGTGTCGGTCGGGCTGCTGGCCGCGGCCTGGCTCCGGCGCGGCGAGGCCGCGCTGGTCTCCCTGCTGGGCGCGGCCGCCGCCCTGGCCTTCCGGCCGCTGCTGGTCGCGGTCGCCGTGGCGGGCTCCGCCTGCCGGACCGTACGCCTCAAGGTGCGTCCCGCCGGGCGCGGCCCGCACCCGCTGCCGCGCGCCCGCCTCCTCGTGCACTCCGTGGGACGGAGGGGACCGCCGCGCTCGGCCCACGCCATCGCCTGAGCACGTACGTCCCCGAAGAACCCACACCACGGAGAGAACAACATGAGCAAGCGCAACAGCCAGGCCAACAAGGCGGCGGCCCGCGAGCGTCTGCGCGCCGAGCGCGAGCGCCAGGCGAAGCGGGAGAAGACCCGCCGGCAGATGCTGGTCGGCCTCTCGGTCGTCGCGGTGCTGGCGGTCGCCGGCGGCATCGGCTGGGGTGTCATGCAGATGAACAAGCCGTCCCACTGGGAGGCCGCCAAGGACGAGAAGAACGTCAAGGCGCCCAAGAACACCTCGGGCGAGAACGGCACGACCGTCGTCATCGGCAAGTCGACCGCCAAGAAGACGCTGGAGCTGTACGAGGACTCGCGCTGCCCGATCTGCGGCACGTTCGAGCAGGCCATCGGCGAGACGGTGCACAAGGACGTCGACGCCGGCAAGTACAAGATCAGGTACATCGGCGCCACGTTCCTCGACGACGCCACCAACGGCGAGGGCTCGAAGAACGCGCTCAGCGCGCTCGGCGCGGCGCTCGATGTCAGCCCGGAGGCCTTCCTCGACTACAAGTACGCGCTCTACTCCGCCAAGTACCACCCGGAGGAGAACGACGACAAGTTCAAGAAGGACTCCTACCTGATCGAGATCGCGAACACGGTCGACGCCCTGAAGGGCAACAAGGAGTTCCAGAAGAACGTCGAGGACGGCACGTTCGACGCCTGGGCGATGAAGATGTCCGAGACGTTCGACAAGAGCGGCGTGCAGGGCACCCCCACGCTGAAGATGGACGGCAAGAAGATCACCGGCCAGGGCAGCGACAACGCCCCGATGACGGTGGAGGAGTTCAACACCGCGATCGACGCCGCGCTGAAGGGCTGACCCCGGGGACCGGTCCCGCACGGGCGACGGGCCCGGGGCCGGTGACGGGCCGGTCCGGGCGGGAGGCCCCGCCCGGGGGCGGGTGACGGGCGGGCCGGATGAAGAGTCCCGCCCCGAAATCTCCTCCGCCGGTGTGGCGAAATCCTGACGACCGCCGCACGACGGGCGGGCGAACTTCCCCGGTTCGCCCGCCCGTTGGCATTACCGGCCAGTAAGGTCCTGGCCCATGACCTCTCGACAGCTTCCGCCGCAGCCGGCCGCCCCCAGTCGCCGCACGGTCGTCAAGGCCGCCGCCACCGCCGCCGTCGCGGTCCCGGTGCTGGGCTCCGCCGTCACCGCGCACGCCGCCGACGGACCCGCCTTCCTGCACGGCGTCGCCTCGGGCGACCCGCTCCCCGACGGCGTCCTCCTGTGGACCCGCGTCACCCCGTCCCCGGACGCCGTGCCCGGTTCCGGCCGCGGCGCCGACACGACGGTGAGCTGGGAGGTGGCCGAGGACAAGGGCTTCTCCCGGATCGTCTCCCGCGGCTCCGCCGTCGCGCGGGCCGCCTCCGACCACACCGTCAAGGCCGACATACGCGGGCTGAGCCCGGCCACCACGTACTGGTTCCGCTTCTCGGCGGGCGACGGCGCGGCGGTCCTCTCGCCCACCGGCCGCACCCGCACCGCGCCCGCCGCCACCGCCGCCGTCCCCGGTCTGCGCTTCGGCGTGGTCTCGTGCGCCAACTGGGAGGCCGGCTTCTTCTCCCCGTACCGGCACCTCGCGGCCCGCACCGACCTCGACGCGGTGCTGCACCTGGGCGACTACATCTACGAGTACGCGTCGGGCGTCTACCCGGCCGCGAAGTACGTCGTACGGCCGCACGAGCCCCGGCACGAGATCCTCACCCTCGCCGACTACCGCACCCGGCACGGCGCCTACAAGACGGACGCGGACCTCCAGGCCCTGCACGCCGTCCACCCGGTGATCGCGATCTGGGACGACCACGAGTTCGCCAACGACGCCTGGTCGGGCGGGGCCGAGAACCACACGCCCGGCACGGAGGGCTCGTGGACCGACCGCGCCGCGGGCGCCCGGCAGGCGTACTTCGAGTGGATGCCGGTCCGCCCCTCCACCGAGGGCACCGTCCACCGGCGGCTGCGCTTCGGCAAGCTGGTCGATCTCCACCTCCTCGACCTGCGCACCTTCCGCTCCCAGCAGTCGACGATCGGCAATGGCTCGGTCGACGACCCGGACCGCACGATCACCGGCCGGGCGCAGCTGGACTGGCTGAAGGCGGGCCTGGCCGGTTCGGACGCGGCCTGGAAGCTGGTCGGGACGTCGGTGATGATCTCGCCGGTCGCGTTCGGCGCGCTGCCCGCGCATCTGCTGGAGCCGCTGGCCGAGTTGCTGGGGCTGCCGAAGGAGGGGCTCGCCGTCAACGTCGACCAGTGGGACGGCTACACCAGCGACCGCAAGGAACTGATCACGCATCTGCGGGACCGGTCGATCGCCAACACGGTGTTCCTGACCGGCGACATCCACATGGCGTGGGCCAACGACGTGCCGGTGAAGGCGGCCACCTACCCGCTCTCGGCGTCGGCGGCGACCGAGTTCGTGGTGACGTCGGTGACCTCGGACAACCTGGACGACATCCTGCACGTGGCGCCGGGAACCCTCTCCGCGGTCGCGAGCGCGGCGGTCAAGGCCGCCAACCGCCACGTCAAGTGGGTGGACATGGACGCGCACGGCTACGGCGTGCTCGACGTGACCGCGGAGCGCTCGCAGATGGACTACTACACGGTGTCCGACCGGACGAAGCGGGACGCGACCTCCGCCTGGGCGCGCTCCTACCGGACGCTCAGCGGAACGCAGAAGGTCGAGCGGGTGAACCAGCCGGCGCGCTGAGGGGCCAATTCCGGCCACTCAGGCTCGGGTTGACGGCGCATGACATCGCTACGGCGGGTGGCGTGCCTCCACCCCCCAATGGGGACACACCGCCCGCCGGAGTGACACGTGACGCCCCGTTCCCGTCTCAAACCCTGGAACGGGCAGATTCTTTCCTACCGGTTCCGACTGGTTCATCCCTCGAATGATCAGGCTTGATCATCACTGCTGGGAATATGACATGAGCACGTAATCTCCCTGGCGGCGAGGAGGAAATCCCTCCCCCACACATCCGCGAGGAGACCCCGTGCGCGCTCTTGCCCGTATTTCGCCGCGTATGCGCAACCGTGCGATCGGCACCGCCGTCCTGGCCGGAACCCTGGCCCTGGCGCCGCTCTTCGCCACCTCCGGCTCCGCCGCCGCCAGGACCTCCGGGTCCGCCTCCGCCTCCGCGTCCGCCCAGAAGTGCGTGGACGACGCGGCCGCCGACGCCACGGCGCGCCGGGCCCGCCCCTCGGAGACCAAGCAGGTCCACGACCCCAACGAGCTGACCGCCGCCCAGGCCCGGGCGATGGAGACCCAGCTGCGGGAGAGACTCGCGGACCGCCGGGTCAACGCCTCCGCGGCGGCCGCGGGCGCCTCGATACCGGTGTACTTCCACGTCATCCACTCCGGGACCGCCGGCAAGCTCGGCGCGACCGCCATCGCCAACCAGATGAGCGTCCTGAACGCCGCCTACAGCGGCCAGGGCGCCGGCAACACCGACTCCGGCTTCCGCTTCACGCTGGCCGGCACCGACTACACGGACAACAGCTCCTGGTACGGCGTCTCGCCGGGCTCCTCCGCCGAGAAGTCGATGAAGTCCGCGCTGCGCAAGGGCGGCGCGAACGCGCTCAACGTCTACACCGCCAACCTCGGCGGCGGGCTGCTGGGCTGGGCGACCTTCCCCAGCTCGTACAAGTCCAACCCGTCCGACGACGGCGTCGTCATCCTCGACGCCTCGCTGCCCGGTGGCTCGGCCACCAACTACAACGAGGGCGACACCGCCACCCACGAGGTCGGCCACTGGCTGGGCCTATACCACACCTTCCAGGGCGGCTGCACCGGCAGCGGCGACTACGTCGCCGACACGCCCGCCGAGAAGAGCGCCGCGTCCGGCTGCCCGACCGGGCGGGACACCTGCACCAGCCCGGGCCTGGACCCGATCCACAACTTCATGGACTACTCGTACGACTCCTGCATGTACCAGTTCACCCCCGGCCAGGTGCAGCGCATGAGCGACAGCTGGACCGCCTACCGCGCCTGACCCCTGCCCGCCCCCCGGCACACGGCCTCGGCCGGTCCGCCCCGCCCGTGCGAAGGGCCGCGCACCGCGCGGCTCCCCCGCGCGGGCGGGGCCTGCGCGCGTCCGGCCGGGCCCGTGCGGTCAGAGCGTGGCGAGGAAGCCGAGCGCGACCTTCCAGGCCAGCTCGGCCGACGCCTCGTCGTGGTCGGGGAGTTCGGGGTCGGTGAAGAGATGGCCCGCCCCCGGGTAGCGGTAGACCTCGACGTCCGCGCCGGCCCGCCCCATCCCCAGGTACCAGGAGTTCAGCCAGTCATGTGTCTCGAACGGGTCGGGGTCCGCGACGTGCAGCTGCACCGGCAGCTCGTCGACCGAGGCGTTCTCCGCGATGTCCGAGGTGCCGTGGAAGAGCAGCAGGCCGCGCGCCTTCTCGTCGCCGAGCGCCAGCGTCTGCGCGGTGGCGGCCCCGAGCGAGAAGCCGGCGTACACCAGCCCCCGGTCGGAATAGGGCGCGGCGGCCAGCACGGCCCGCCGGAGCAGTTCGTCCTTGCCCAGCTCCTCCTTGTGGGCCATGCCCTCCTCGACGGTGTCGAAGGTGCGCCCGTCGAAGAGATCGGGCGTCCGCACCTCGTGCCCGGCGGCGCGCAGCCGGGCGGCGGCGTCGTGCACGGCGGGGCGCAGACCGTACGTCGAGTGGAAAAGCATGATGTCCATGGGGCCCATGGTGCCAGCCGCGGCCCCGGTCGCGCCGCCCCCGCCCCGCGGTCACCGCAGGCTGCGCACGTCCAGCTGCCTCAGCACCCGGTCGACCACCTCCGGGTCGGAGCCCGGCTCGTTGCGGGCGGACAGCACCTCGTGGCGGGCGGCGGACAGCAGCTCGCGCTGGACGCGGCTGATCGCCCGGAAGTTCTCGGCGCGCCGGGCGTACGCCTCGCGGCGCTCGTCGTCGACCATGTCGGGGCTGATCCGGGCCCCCACGTCGTACGCCAGCCGCTGCAGCCGCTCCACGACCTCCTCCGGGAACTCCTCGGCCTCCTCGATCTCCTTCAGCCGCTTCTTCGCGGCCCTGGCGGCGCGCAGCGCGAGGTCCTTCTCCAGCGCCTCCTCGGCGGCGGTGTCCGCCCGCACGTGGAGCCTGCGGACCAGCCACGGGAGGGTGAGGCCCTGGACGACCAGCGTGGCCATGATCACGGCGAAGGCGATGAAGACGATCTCGTCGCGTCCCGGGAACGGACTGCCGTCGTCCGTCTTCAGCGGAATGGCGAGTGCCAGGGCGACCGAGGCGACGCCCCGCATCCCGGACCACCACATCACCACGGTCTCCCGCCAGCTGGTGGGGATGTCCTCGCTGACGTCGCGCCGGGTGTGCAGCCGCTTCGCCAGCCAGGTCGCGGGCAGCAGATAGAGCAGCCGTACGCCGACGACCACCCCGACGACGGCCAGCCCCCAGCCGAGCATCTCCGGCAGGCGGCCGCTCGCCGTGCCGAAGACGTTGTGGAGTTCGAGACCGATCAGCCCGAAGGCGACGCCGGTCACCAGGGTGTCGACGATCTCCCAGAAGGAACGGCCGGCGAGCCGGCCCAGGACGTCGTCGGCGTCGGCGGTGTGCTCCGCGAGGAAGAGCGCGGTGGTGAGCACGGCCAGCACGCCGGAGCCCATGAGCTCCTCCGCGAGCACATAGCTCACGAACGGCACCAGCAGGGTGAGCCCGACCTGGAGGGTGGCGTCGCCGAGCAGGCCCATCAGCTTGATGGTGAGCCAGCCCAGCACGAGCCCCACCGCCACGGCGACGACCGCGGACAGGATCAGCAGCCCGAACGCCTGCGGCAGGGAGAAGGAGCCGCTCACCGCGGCGGCGATCGCCACGTGGTACAGCACGATCGCGGTGACGTCGTTGAACAGCCCCTCGCCCTCCAGGATGGAGACGAGCCTGCGGGGCAGCCCGACCGAGCCCGCGACGGCGGTCGCGGCGACCGGGTCGGGCGGAGCGACGAGGGCGCCCAGCGCCACGGCGGCGGCGATGGGCAGCCCCGGGACTATCGCGTTGGCCACGGCGGCGACGGCGGCCGTGGTGACGAAGACCAGCGCCACGGCCAGCAGGAAGATCGGGCGTTTGTTGGCGGCGAACTGACGCCAGGAGGTGCGCTGCACCGAGGCGTAGAGCAGCGGCGGCAGCAGCGCGGGCAGGATGATCTCGGGCGGGATGTCCACGTTCGGCACGAAGCTGAGGAACGCCAGGCCGACCCCGGCGAGGGTCATCAGCACCGGCGCGGGCAGTCCCAGCCGCTCCCCCAACGGCACCGTGACCACGGCTCCGAGCAACAGCAGGAGGAGCAGTGCCATTTGGTCCACGAGGTGCCTTCCGGGACGCGGTGGACCGGCCTGCGTGATCGGCCGGTCGGGACCCCAAGCCTGCCATGCAGGGGGGACTAACCGGACAACACCCCCTTCGGCCCCTCGCCGGCCGGACCGCGGAGCCGTCCCGCGGGCCTGTCCGGCGCCCGGTCAGAGGGTGCGGCGCATCGCCCGGTGCGGGATGCCGGCGTCCGGGAACTCCGGGCCGTACGCCGCGTAGCCGAGGCGTTCGTAGAAGCCGAGGGCGTGCGTCTGGGCGTGCAGGTCGACGGCGGTCAGGCCCAGCTCGCGGGCCGCGTCCTCGATCGCCCGGACCAGGGCCGCGCCGACGCCCAGCCCGCGCGCCCGGCCGGTCACCGCCAGCCGCCCCAGCGAGCCGACGCCCGGGTCGCCGCCGGTCCGGTCCGCGGCCGCCGGGCCGTGCAGCAGCCGCCCGGTGCCGAGCGGGGCGCCGTCCGCCGCGACGGCGAGCACATGCACCGCGACCGCGTCGAGGGCGTCGTACTCGATCTCCTCGGGCACGTTCTGCTCATGGACGAAGACGTCCTTGCGGACCCGCAGACAGGCCGCGATGTCCCGCTCGCCGACGGCGGTGCGGGTGGTGTACGGGCCGGGCGCCCCGGTCACCGGCTCTCCTCGGTGATCTTGTCCAGGGCGCGCTGGAGATCCTCCGGGTAGCTGCTGGAGAACTCCACCCAGCCGCCGTCGGCGGGGTGCTCGAAGCCGAGCCGGACGGCGTGCAGCCACTGCCGCGTCAGGCCGAGGCGCTTGGCCATCGTCGGGTCGGCGCCGTAGGTGAGGTCGCCCACGCAGGGGTGGCGGTGCGCGGACATGTGCACCCGGATCTGGTGGGTGCGGCCGGTCTCCAGCTTGATGTCGAGAAGGCTGGCGGCCCGGTACGCCTCGATGAGGTCGTAGTGCGTCACCGAGGGCTTGCCCTCGGCCGTGACCGCCCACTTGTAGTCGTGGTTGGGGTGGCGGCCGATGGGGGCGTCGATGGTGCCGCTCATCGGGTCCGGGTGGCCCTGCACCAGGGCGTGGTAGCGCTTGTCGACGACGCGGTCGCGGAACTGCGCCTTCAGCAGGGTGTAGGCCCGCTCGGACTTGGCGACGACCATCAGCCCGGAGGTGCCCACGTCGAGGCGGTGGACGATGCCCTGGCGCTCGGCCGCCCCGGACGTCGAGATCCGGTACCCGGCCGCGGCGAGACCGCCGATCACCGTCGTGCCGGTCCAGCCGGGGCTGGGGTGGGCGGCGACGCCGACCGGCTTCACGATCACCACGACGTCGTCGTCGTCGTGCACGATCTCCATGCCCTCGACGGGCTCGGCGACGATCCGCACCGGGGCCGGCGCCTGCGGCATCTCCACTTCCAGCCAGGCGCCGCCCCGCACCCGCTCGGACTTCCCGACCACCGCACCGTCCACCTGCACCTTTCCGGCGGCGGCCAGATCGGCGGCCTTGGTGCGGGAGAAGCCGAACATCCGGGAGATGGCGGCGTCGACGCGCTCGCCCTCCAGGCCGTCCGGAACGGGCAGGGTGCGGACCTCGGGATACGTACTCACCTGATCGAGTATGCCTTGCGGCCGACGGTGCTGTGACCGGCGAGCCCGGCCGCCCGCCGGGGACGGCGGGAGCGCCCTCAGTCCTTGTGCACGGTCCCGTCGGGGTCCAGGCCCCGGAAGGAGAGGAGCACGATCAGGATGCCGCCGCAGACGATCGCGGAGTCCGCGAGGTTGAACACGGCGAAGTGCTCGACGGAGATGAAGTCGACCACCGCACCCCGGAACACGCCCGGCGCGCGGAGGAGGCGGTCGGTCAGGTTGCCCAGCGCCCCGCCCAGCAGCAGGCCGAGCGCGACGGCCCATGGCAGGCTGTAGAGCTTGCGGGCCAGCCGCGCGATCACCACGATCACGGTCGCCGCGATCGCGGTGAAGACGATCGTGTACGCCTCGCCGAGGCTGAACGCGGCCCCCGAGTTGCGGATCACCTCGAACTTCAGCCAGGTGCCGATGGCTTCGACCGGCTGGTGGTGCTCCAGCTTCGCGACCACGACCAGCTTGCTGCTCAGGTCCAGCAGGTAGGCGAAGACGGCCACGGCGAAGAGCACCGCGATCTTCCGCTTGCCCCTGCCGGCGGGCGTCGCCCCGGACGTCTCCCCGGCCGGGCTCCCGGCGCGGTCCCCGGTCCCCTCCCCTTCGGTCCCCTCAGTGTCGGGGATGTCCGGCGTGTCGATGATGCGCTCCGCCTCTGCCACGTGAGTCCCTCAACCTAGGTTCCTGACTGAGGACGAGGGTACGACACGCCGCACCGGATCAACCGCGTCGCTCCTGCTTCTGTTTGTCCTCGACGCACAGCGTGGCGCGGGGGAACGCCTGCATGCGCGCCTTGCCGATCGGCCTGCCGCAGATCTCGCACAGCCCGTACGTCCCGGCGTCGAGCCGGGCCAGCGCCCGGTCGGTCTGGTCCAGCATCTCGCGGGCGTTGGCGGCGAGCGCCATCTCGTGCTCGCGGGTGATGTTCTTGGTGCCGGTGTCCGCCTCGTCGTCGCCCGCCCCGTCGCCGGAGTCGCGCATCAGCCCGGCGAGCGCGATCCCCGCGGCCTCCAGCTCGTTGCGCAGCCGGGTGCTCTCGGCGCTGAGCACGGCCCGCGCCTCGTCGACCTCCTCCGGGGTCCAGGGGTCCTCGTCGGGCCGGACCGCCAGCTCGCCGGGGGCCGTCGTGGCGACCCCGCCGCCCGACGGCACGACGGGGGGCGCGGCCTCGTCGGCCCTGCGCGCCCCGGACTCGCTCTTCTTGGCTACCACCGTGTGGGCTCCCGTCTGCTCGGCGGACCCGGCCGCCTCCGTGGCCGCGTCGGCGGCCTTCTTCGAAGCCTTCCCGGCCGTCTTCCTCGACGCCGTCTTCTTCGCGGCGGTCTTCTTCGCCACTGCCTTCTTCGCGGCGGTCTTCTTCGCCACCGCCTTCTTCGCCGCGGGCCTCTTCGCCGCGGCGGCCGCCTTCCTCTCCTTCGGGGCCTCGGGGGCGCCTTCCGGGGCCCCGGGGGCCCGCTCCGGGCCCGTGTTCCCGGCCGCCGCGCCGGTGGATCCCGGCGGCGCCGTCTTCTTCGCGGTGGTCTTCTTCGCCACCATGGCCGCGGCCCCTTCACATATTGTGATCTTGCACGCGAATCGTGCTGGGACGATAAATCGGCCCCGCCCCCTCGGCAACGGGGCACGCCGCCGTTTCGCCCCCGCCCGAGTGCCCGGACGCCGACCGCCTGAATCCGTTGTGCCCAGCTCACCGCCCCATAATCAGGTTTTCCGACCCCCGGCCGGGGCCCCGCGAGGCCCGTCCGCCGCGTCTGCCCGTTCGGGTCATCCGCCGCACCGCCCGATATCCGGTCGGCCGACGCCCGTACGGGCCCGTACACTGGCCTGAGCGAGAGGCGTGGATGGGACGAGTAGCGTCGTACGCGGCCAGGAGCGACCCGGGGACGGTGGAAGCCCGGGGGCGAGCGCGTCGTGAAGATCACCCGGAGCCGCCGGAAGAAAGCCGAGAGGCGAGTAGACCCGGCATCGCGACCCCAATGAGGGGGCCACGGGCGTCTGCCCGGGGCCAAGGAGGGTGGTACCGCGGGAGCCGACCGGGTTCTCGTCCCTCCGACGGAAGTGGAAGCCGTCCGCCGGAGGAAGTCCGCCCATGACATCACCTCAGTACCGCCAGGTGCCCGCCCAGGTCGACCTGCCCGCGCTGGAGCACGCCGTGCTCGACTTCTGGCGCGAGAGCAAGGTCTTCGCCAAGACCCTCGAACAGTCCGAGGGCCGCCCCGAGTGGGTCTTCTACGAGGGCCCGCCCACCGCCAACGGCATGCCCGGCGCCCACCACATCGAGGCCCGCGTCTTCAAGGACGTCTTCCCCCGCTTCCGCACCATGCAGGGCTACCACGTCGGCCGCAAGGCCGGCTGGGACTGCCACGGCCTGCCGGTCGAGCTCGCGGTCGAGAAGGAGCTGGGCTTCAACGGCAAGAAGGACATCGAGGCGTACGGCATCGCCGAGTTCAACGCCAGGTGCCGCGAGTCCGTGACCCGCCACACCGACGCGTTCACCGAGCTCACGACCCGGATGGGCTACTGGGTCGACCTCGACGACGCCTACCGCACGATGGACCCCGAGTACGTCGAGTCGGTGTGGTGGTCGCTGAAGGAGATCTTCAACAAGGGGCTGCTGGTCCAGGACCACCGCGTCGCCCCCTGGTGCCCCCGCTGCGGCACCGGCCTCTCCGACCACGAGCTGGCCCAGGGGTACGAGACGGTCGTCGACCCGTCGGTCTTCGTCCGCTTCCCCCTCACCTCCGGCCCGCTGGCCGGCGAGGCCTCCCTCCTCGTCTGGACGACCACCCCCTGGACGCTGGTCTCCAACACCGCCGTCGCCGCGCACCCCGACGTCGCCTACGTCGTCGCGAGCAACGGCGAGGAGAAGCTCGTCGTCGCGCAGCCGCTCGTCGAGAAGGCCCTGGGCGAGGGCTGGGAGACGACCGGGCAGACCTTCACCGGCCGTGAGATGGAGCGCTGGACCTACGAGCGCCCGTTCGAGCTGGTCGACTTCCCGGCCGAGGCGCACTACGTCGTCAACGCCGAGTACGTGACGACCGAGGACGGCACGGGTCTGGTCCACCAGTCCCCCGCCTTCGGCGCCGACGACCTCCAGGTCTGCAAGGCGTACGGCCTCCCGGTCGTCAACCCGGTACGCCCCGACGGCACCTTCGAGGAGAACCTGCCGCTGGTCGGCGGCGTCTTCTTCAAGAAGGCCGACGAGGCGCTCACCGAGGACCTGGCCGCCCGCGGCAGGCTCTTCCGGCACGTCCCGTACGAGCACAGCTACCCGCACTGCTGGCGCTGCCACACCGCGCTCCTCTACTACGCGCAGCCGTCCTGGTACATCCGCACGACCGCGATCAAGGACCGGCTGCTCGCGGAGAACGAGAAGACCAACTGGTTCCCGGACTCGGTCAAGCACGGCCGCTTCGGCGACTGGCTGAACAACAACGTCGACTGGGCGCTGTCCCGCAATCGCTACTGGGGCACCCCGCTGCCGATCTGGCGCTGCGAGGACGGCCACCTCACCTGCGTCGGCTCACGCGCCGAACTGGGCGAGCTGACCGGCGCCGACCTCTCCGGGCTGGACCCGCACCGCCCGTTCATCGACGAGATCACGTTCACCTGCTCGCACGAGAACTGCCAGCTGGAGGCGTACCGCGTCCCCGAGGTCATCGACGCCTGGTACGACTCGGGCTCGATGCCGTTCGCGCAGTGGGGCTACCCGTACAAGAACAAGGAGCTGTTCGAGAGCCGCTACCCGGCGCAGTTCATCTCCGAGGCCATCGACCAGACCCGCGGCTGGTTCTACACGCTGATGGCGGTCGGCACGCTGGTCTTCGACAAGTCGTCCTACGAGAACGTGGTCTGCCTGGGCCACATCCTCGCCGAGGACGGCCGCAAGATGTCCAAGCACCTGGGGAACATCCTCCAGCCGATCCCCCTCATGGACCAGCACGGCGCCGACGCGGTGCGCTGGTTCATGGCGGCCGGCGGCTCCCCGTGGGCGGCCCGCCGGGTCGGCCACACCACCATCCAGGAGGTCGTCCGCAAGACCCTCCTGACCTACTGGAACACCGTCGCCTTCCAGGCCCTGTACGCGCGCACCTCGCAGTGGGCCCCCTCCGCGGCCGACCCGGCGCCGGCGGACCGCACGGTCCTGGACCGCTGGCTGCTGAGCGAGCTCAACACGCTGGTCGACCAGGTCACGCTGGCCCTGGAGGGATACGACACCCAGCGCGCCGGCAAGCTCCTGTCCTCGTTCGTCGACGACCTGTCCAACTGGTACGTGCGCCGCTCGCGCCGCCGCTTCTGGCAGGGCGACAAGGCGGCGCTGCGCACCCTGCACGAGGTCGTCGAGACGGTGACCCGGCTGATGGCCCCGCTGACCCCGTTCATCACCGAGCGGGTCTGGCAGGACCTGGTGGTCCCGGTGACCCCGGACGCCCCCGAGTCGGTGCACCTCGCCACCTGGCCGAAGGCGGACCGGGCGGCGATCGACCCCGCGCTGTCCACCCGGATGGCGCTGGTGCGCCGCCTGGTCGAGCTGGGCCGGGCGACCCGCGCGGAGTCGGGCGTCAAGACCCGGCAGCCGCTGTCCCGCGCCCTGGTCGCGGCGCCCGGCTTCGACTCGCTCCCGCCCGAGCTGCACGCCCAGATCACGGAGGAGCTGAACGTCTCCTCGCTGGCCTCGCTCACTGATTCCTCCGCCGGTCCGGCGGGCGGCGGCTCGCTGGTCGACACGACCGCGAAGGCGAACTTCCGCGCGCTCGGCAAGCGGTTCGGCAAGGGCGTCCAGGCGGTGGCCAAGGCGATCGCGAACGCCGACGCGGCGGCGCTGTCGCTGGCGCTGCGCGAGGGCACGGCCTCCGTCGAGGTGGACGGCGAGACCGTCGCCCTCGCCCCCGACGAGGTGATCATCACCGAGACGCCCCGCGAGGGCTGGTCGGTGGCCTCCGACGCGGGCGCGACCGTCGCCCTGGACCTGGAGATCACCCCGGAGCTGCGGCGCGCGGGCCTCGCCCGGGACGCCATCCGTCTGATCCAGGAGGCCCGCAAGAACAGCGGCCTGGACGTCGCGGACCGCATCGCCGTCCGCTGGACGTCCGACTCCCCCGCGACGGTGGAGGCGCTGACCGAGCACGCGGCCCTGATCGCGGACGAGGTGCTGGCGCTGGACTACGCCCAGGGCGAGGCGGACGCGGCCTACGGGGACCCGTTCGAGGACGAGGGCCTGGCCCTCGCCTTCCGCCTCCGCAAGGCGGACGGAACCCAGCGGTAGCCCGGGCCCCGGCCCGAATCCTTCGGAGGGCCCGCCCGGAACACCCGTTCCGGGCGGGCCCTCCGGCGTTCCGGGCGGGCCTCCGCCGCTCCGGACGCCACGCCGTTCCGGACGCCCCGCCCGTCGGCGGCCGCCCCTGCGCCGCCGGGCACGGCGGGGACCGCGGCTCCGGGCACGACGAAGGGCCGGGCCCCGGGGGTTCTCCCCGTGGCCCGGCCCTTCGGACTGCCGACGGCTACGCGCTCATCGCGCGCGCCCGGCTCAGTTGTCGTCCTCGTCGATCAGGAACCCGCGCATCGGCGACGGCGCCTGCTGCATCGGCTGCGGCGCCTGCGGCCGCACCGGCGCCATCGGCTGGGTCATCGCCGGCGACATCTGCTGCTGACCACCGTACGAGGGACCGCCGCCCATGGACGGGTTGCCGCCCATCGACTGGTTGCCGTGGTTCCCGCCGCCCATGCTGTGGCCCATGGCGCCCGCACCGGCCGGAGCCAGCGAGGGCGACGGCGGCAGCGAAGCGGTCGCCGGGGTCCGCGGCGGGGCGAGCGAGTCGTCCGCCTGGGTCTCCAGCTGACGCAGCTGGCTCTCCAGGTAGGACTTCAGCCGGGTGCGGTACTCGCGCTCGAAGCCGCGCAGGTCCTCGACCTTGCGCTCCAGCGTCGCGCGGGCCGACTCCAGCGAGCCCATCGCCACGCGGTGCTTCTCCTGCGCGTCCCGCTCCAGGGCGTCCGCCTTGGCGCGCGCGTCGCGCTCCAGCCCCTCGGCACGGCTGCGGGCCTCGCCGACGATCTTGTTGGCCTCGGAACGGGCCTCCGCGATCGCCTGGTCGGCGGTCTGCTGCGCGAGCGAGAGGACACGGGCGGCGCTGTCCCCGCCGGGGCCCTGACCGGGCTGCTGCATCTGCGGCGGCTGCTGCATCTGCTGCTGCGGAGCGTGACCGCCCATAGGACCGCCCATCGGGCCGCCCATGGGACCGCCCTGCATCGGGCCGGGGCCGTGCGGGCCCTGCGGACCGGGGCCATGCGGGCCCTGCGGGCCGGGGCCGTGCTGACCCTGGGGACCAGGACCATGACCGCTGGGACCGGCGGGCAGCTGCGGAGCACCACCGGGCAGCTGGGGGGGACCCATCTGCGGGGGCTGCTGCTGGACCGGCGGACCCGATATGGCGGCGGGCACCGGGGCCCCGGGCCGGTCCTGCGGCTCCGGCTTGCGCATGCCCTGCTGCTGTTGGTTCTGCGCGGCGGCTCGCGTGGCGGCGGCCAGCTTGGCGCGGAGATCCTCGTTCTCACGGAGCAGGCGGGTCAGCTCGGCCTCGACCTCGTCGAGAAAGGCATCGACCTCGTCCTCGTCGTAGCCTTCTCGGAGACGGACGGTTGTGAACTGCTTGTTCCGCACGTCCTCGGGAGTCAGCGGCATCTCTTCTTCACCTCTACGTAGTCGTCGGCAGTCGGCAAGACCGTATCGCTCACAACCCGATCACGATGCCTCTCAGGATGAAAACGATGATCATCAGAACGAAGAAGGACAGGTCGAGTGCCACGCCCCCGAGACGCAGCGGCGGGATGAACCGCCGCAGAAGCTTGAGCGGTGGATCGGTGATCGAATAGGTGGCCTCGAGTATGACCACCATCGGCCTGCCGGGCTGCCATGAACGTGCGAACTGGAAGACGTAGTCCATGACCAGCCGGAAGATCAGCACGATGAGGAAGCACGTCAACGCGATATAGACAACCTGCAGTGCGACGTCCATCTTCGCGCGTCCCTCTCCCCTGACTCTCTCGCCCCGGCCCCGCGGCCGGGTCGTTCCCGGTGTCGTGTTCTCAGCTCTGGTTGAAGAATCCGCCCTCAGCGATGCGGGCCTTGTCCTCCGCCGTGACATCGACGTTAGCAGGCGACAACAGGAACACCTTCTGCGTCACGCGCTCAATGCTGCCATGGAGACCGAAGACGAGTCCTGCCGCAAAGTCGACAAGTCGCTTCGCGTCCGTATCGTCCATCTCCGTGAGGTTCATGATCACCGGAGTGCCCTCACGGAAGTGTTCACCGATGGTACGGGCCTCGTTGTAGGTCCGGGGGTGCAGCGTGGTGATGCGGTACGGCTCCCGCTCGGACACGACCTTGGGCATGATCACCGGTGCGTTCTTCTCCAGGTTGGGACGTTCGGGTGTGATGGATGCCACGGGGGCGATCCGGGCGGGTCGCTCTCTTTCCACCGGGATCTGGACCGGTTCCCGCTGCGCGGGAGGCTGCACCGCTCGTACCGGTTCGTCCCGTTCGCGCTCCCGGTCCCGGTCGACCTGATGCGCGGGCTCGTGCCGCCGCCGGTCGCGCTCGGGGTCCGGCTCGGGTTCGAATTCGTCGTCGGGGTCGAACCCCGGACCGTCGTACCCATCGTCCTCCACGAGGCCGAGGTAGACCGCCATCTTGCGCATCGCGCCGGCCATGCTCTGAATCCTCCGCTCTGTGGTGGATCGGCATCTGTCACCAAGTGCCCCGCGATCCACTGTGGCCTGCCCGCCATCGGCGGGATTGACCATATTTTCTGCTGTGGTCCGACTCGTTTGGCGACGTTACCCGAGCCTCGGTCGGACTCCGAGTACCGCCGTACCGATGCGCACATGTGTCGCTCCGGCCGCGACGGCGTCCTCGAGGTCCGAACTCATCCCCGCGGAGACCATGTTCGCAGCCGGATGGTCCGCGCGCAGGCGCGATGAGATTTCCATCAGCCGATCGAAAGCCGCGCGCCGCCGCCCCGCGTACGGCCCGGCCAGCGGGGCGACGGTCATCAGACCGTCGAGCCGCAGCCCGGGCGAGGAGTCGACCGCGGCGGCCAACTCCTCGATCCCGTCCGGCGCGACGCCGCCCCGGACACCGCGCTCGCCGCTCTCCGCGTCGAGCGCCACCTGTACGAGGCAGCCGAGTTCGCGGCCCTCGCGCACGGCCGCCGCCGAGAGAGCCGTGACCAGTTTGACCCGATCCACTGACTGCACGAAATCGGCATAACCGGCCACAGAACGAACCTTATTCGTCTGCAACTGACCGACAAAATGCCATGTGAGCGACAGATCCGCACACTCGGCCGCCTTGGGAGCGGCGTCCTGGTCGCGGTTCTCCGCGACATGACGCACACCGAGTCCGTGCAGGATCCGCACATCGCTCGCCGGATAGGTCTTGGTGACCACGATGAGGGTCACCTCCTCCCGCGCCCGGCCGGCCGCGGCGCAGGCGGAGGCGATGCGGTCCTCCACCCGTGCGAGATTCTCCGCGAGTTGAGTCCTACGGTCCGTCATGCCCTATCAGTCCAACCAGACATATCCGGCGAGCCGCCCGGTGGTGCGGTCGCGGCGGTACGAGAAGTGGTCGCCCGATTCGAGGGTGCAGACCGGCGACGCCTGCCGGTCGGTCACGCCGACCGCGTCGAGCTGGGCGTGGACCCCCGCGGTGACGTCCACGGCCGGGGTGCCCCAGCTGGTCTCGGACCAGGCGGCCGGAACGGCCGCGGCGACCTCTGCGCGCATCGGGGCGGGGACCTCGTAGCACCGGCCGCAGACGGCGGGTCCGGTGCGGGCGACGATCCGGGAGACGTCCGCGCCCAGCGCGGTCATCGCCGCCACCGCGGCGGGGACGACCCCGGCGACCAGTCCGGGGCGGCCCGCGTGCGCCGCCGCCGCGATCCCGGCGACCGGGTCGGCGAGCAGGACGGGGGTGCAGTCGGCGGTGAGCACCGCGAGCGCGAGCCCGCGCCGCGCGGTCACCAGCGCGTCCACGGCGGGGATGTCCGAGGCGTCCGCCCAGGGGCCGTCGACCACCGCGACGTCCCGGCCGTGCACCTGGTTCATCCAGACGACCCGTGCCGGGTCGAGGCCGAGGGACCGGGCCGCACGCTCCCGGTTCGCCAGAACGGCGGCGGGGTCGTCGCCGACCGCGCCGCCGAGGTTGAGTTCCTCGTACGGGGCCGCGCTCACTCCGCCCCACCGGTCGGTGAAGGCGAAGTGCGCGCGCCCCCTTGAGGTCTCCGAGGTCCCGGAGGTCTCCGAAGCCACCGCGGGAACCGGGTGGTGCGGGACTATCACTTCAAGAAGTCCGGGACATCCAGCTCTTCGACCTGCGAGTCCGGGTAGGGACGGGCCGGCGGGATGTGCGGCGCGGCGACCGGGGGCAGGTGCTTCTCAGCGGCCGACGGCGCGGGCTCGGCCGGGGCCGGGGACTCCTCGCGCGGCGGCAGGGAGCCGAGACCGCCGGACGAGCGCACCGGCTCGGCGGCCCGCACCGGCGCGGCCGGCTCCTCGCGCTTGGCGGAGCCGGCGCTGAGCACGTTGTCGCGGCGGGCCGGCGGCTGACCGCCGTCGAAGCCGGCCGCGATCACGGTGACGCGCACCTCGTCGCCCAGCGCGTCGTCGATGACCGCGCCGAAGATGATGTTCGCCTCGGGGTGCGCCGCCTCGCTCACCAGCTGGGCGGCCTCGTTGATCTCGAAGAGACCGAGGTCGCTGCCGCCGGAGATGGAGAGCAGGACACCGCGGGCGCCGTCGATGGACGCCTCCAGGAGCGGCGAGGAGATCGCCATCTCCGCGGCGGCCACCGCGCGGTCGTCGCCGCGGGCCGAGCCGATGCCCATGAGCGCCGATCCGGCCTCGGACATGACCGACTTGACGTCGGCGAAGTCGAGGTTGATCAGACCGGGCGTGGTGATGAGGTCGGTGATGCCCTGGACGCCCGAGAGCAGCACCTGGTCGGCCGACTTGAACGCGTCGAGCACGCTGACCTGGCGGTCCGAGATGGACAGCAGTCGGTCGTTGGGGATGACGATGAGGGTGTCGACCTCTTCGCGGAGTTCGGCGATGCCGTCCTCCGCCTGGTTCGCGCGGCGCCGGCCCTCGAAGGTGAACGGGCGGGTGACCACGCCGATCGTCAGGGCGCCCAGCGAGCGCGCGATGTTCGCGACGACGGGTGCGCCGCCGGTACCGGTGCCGCCGCCTTCCCCGGCGGTGACGAAGACCATGTCGGCCCCCTTGAGGACCTCCTCGATCTCCTCGCGGTGGTCCTCTGCCGCCTTGCGACCGACGGCCGGGTTGGCCCCGGCGCCGAGTCCGCGGGTGAGTTCGCGGCCGACGTCGAGCTTGACGTCGGCGTCGCTCATCAACAGGGCTTGCGCATCCGTGTTGATCGCGATGAACTCGACGCCCTTGAGACCGACCTCGATCATTCGGTTGATGGCATTGACACCACCGCCGCCGACACCGATGACCTTGATGACTGCGAGGTAGTTCTGCGGTGCTGCCACGTCGAAGGCCTCTCGCCTCGAGTTATGTGTCGTCGCTTCGCGGGTGTGCCCGCCGCGACGACGGATGCCGATGGGGACGGTCCGAAACGCCGACCCAAACCCTAACGTTGAAGTTTAGGGTTACCAGTGTGTCTGCTTCATGGACTCTTCCGAACAGGACACTAAGTCGACAAGTGGCGCGCGTTCAACGAACACGCCGAACCTCCCGTTTTTCTTTTCACCCTATGTGATCACCCGTAGCGCTGACCAACCAGGGTGCTGGCCTGGTCACATGTGCGTCAACCGCCCGATGCCGCGGGGGCGGTGGGCGCGCTCACGTCGAACCGGTCCGCTCCGGGCACGGCCTTCATCAGGGCGGTGAGGACGCGTGCCTTGGCGGGCCCGTCCTCGCCGCTGCCCCACTCGACCGTGCGCCCCCGGGTGAGCTTCAGGGTGATCGAGTCGTACGAGGCGACCCGGAGGGCGACGGTGTCCCTGGCGACCCCGTGCGGGAGTCCGCCCGCGACCCGGACCGCCTCCCGCACCAGCCGGTCGCCGCCGAAGCGGCGCAGGCTCGGCGACCGGTCGGCCGTCAGCTCCAGGACCGGCACATGTCCGGGCGCTTTGTCCACCGTTGCGAAACGAACGCCCTTGGCATCCACTTCGATGAACTTCGCGCCCTTTTTCATCAACAGAACCGGCTGACGCTCGGTCACTTTAAGTCCAATTCCGTGCGGCCATGACCGAACGACATCCACCGAGTCGATACGAGGCACCTTCTGGCGCAACCGGCCGGCGATGGCGTCGGTGTCCACGGAGACGAGCGGGGCGCCGACCGGCACCGCCGCGGCGGCCTCGACCTCGGCCGGGGTCAGCACGTCGACGCCGGTCGTCCTGACCCGTTCGACCCGGAACCAGGAGGAGCCGTAGAGCGCCCAGACGGCGCCCGCGCCCAGCAGCAGGGCCAGCGCACCGCCCAGGGCCAGCTGGAGGCGGCTGGGCCGCCAACGCCCTTCGGGGCGCCGCGAACTCGGCGGCCGGGCCGGGGAGTCCTTCGGCTGCGCTGCACCGCGCTGGGCGGTCGTCGGTCCGGCCACGCTCGCTCCTCACACCGGGTCCGGGAAGGCGTGCCTCCCCGGACCCGTCCGCCTCACGCGCCTCGGCGTGCGGCAATCGCCTCGTACACCATGCCGACGAGCAGGTCGTCGGCGTCCCGGCGGCCGAACTCCGCGGCGGCACGGGACATTTCGAACAGCCGGTGCGGATCAGCGAGCACCGGCAGGACGTTGCCCTGGATCCACTCGGGGGTGAGGGCCGCGTCGTCCACCAGCAGCCCGCCGCCGGCGTTCACCACCGGCTGGGCGTTCAGCCGCTGTTCGCCGTTGCCGATGGGCAGCGGCACGTACGCGGCGGGGAGCCCGACGGCGGAGAGTTCGGCGACGGTCATCGCGCCCGCGCGGCAGAGCATCATGTCGGCCGCCGCGTACGCGAGGTCCATCCGGTCCACGTACGGTACCGGGATGTACGGCGGCATCCCGGGCATGTTGTCGACGTGCGGCAGTTCGTTCTTCGGGCCGACCACGTGCAGGATCTGGATGCCGGAGCGCTGGAGCAGCGGGGCGACGCTCTGGACCACCTCGTTGAGGCGGCGCGCGCCCTGGGAACCGCCGGAGACCAGCAGCGTCGGCAGGTTGGGGTCGAGACCGAAGGCGGCGCGAGCCTCCGGGCGGACCCGGGCCCGGTCCAGGGTGGCGATGGTCCGGCGCAGCGGGATGCCGATGTAGCGGGCGCCGCGGAGCTTGCTGTCGGGGGTGGAGACGGCGACGCCGTGGGCGTAGCGCGAGCCGATCTTGTTGGCCAGACCGGGCCGGGCGTTGGCCTCGTGGACGACGATCGGCACGCCGGCGCGCTTGGCCGCCAGATAGCCGGGCAGGGCCACGTAGCCGCCGAAGCCGACCACGCAGTCCGCGTGGGTGCGCTCCAGGACCTGTTCGGCGGCCTTGATGGTGCCGCGCAGCCGGCCCGGGACGGTGATCAGTTCCGGGGTGGGCTTGCGGGGCAGCGGGACGGCCGGGATCAGCGCGAGTTCGTACCCCCGCTCGGGTACGAGCCTGGTCTCGAGTCCGCGCTCCGTGCCGAGGGCAGTGATCCCCACGGTCGGGTCCTGCCTGCGCAGGGCGTCCGCGAGGGCTAGCGCGGGCTCGATGTGGCCGGCGGTCCCCCCGCCGGCGAGTACGACATGCACCGAAATTCACCGCTCTCCGGACGGACGCTGCTTGACGCGCCGTCTCATCGTCTTCCATCTCACCCCGGGCCTCCGCATGGCCAGGGCCGCCTTCGCGGCGGGCTCCTCTCGCGCGAACGCGATCAGCAGCCCGACGGCGAACATGGTCGGCAGCAGGGCCGACCCTCCGTAGGAGAACAGCGGGAGCGGGACACCGGCGATCGGCAGCAGGCCGAGCACCGCACCGATGTTGATCACGGCCTGCACCATGATCCAGGTGATCACGCCTCCCGCGGCGTACCTCACGAAGGGGTCCTCCGTGCGTCCGGCCACGCGGATACCCGCATAGCCTAGAGCCGCGAAGAGAGCGAGTACCGACAGCGTCCCCGCCAGCCCCAGTTCCTCCCCGGTGATGGCGAAGATGAAGTCGGTGTGCGGTTCGGGCAGTTGGCCCCATTTTTCCACACTCGCACCGAGCCCGGAACCGAACCATCCGCCGGACGCCAGAGCATAGATGCCGTGCACGGCCTGCCAGCAGGAGTCCCCCGGGCCCGGCTCGGTGGCGCCGATGCAGGCGAGCCGGGACATCCGGTTCGGGCTGGTCTTGATGAACACGACGCTGAGCACCACGGCGAAGGCGAGCACCCCGGCGAAGAGCCGGGTGGGGGCGCCCGCCAGCCAGAGCAGTCCGAACAGGATCGCCGTGAGAATGATCGCAGTGCCCATGTCCCCGCCGATCATGATCAGCCCGAGGAGCATGAAGGCGACCGGGACCAGCGGCACCAGCATGTGCTTCCACTGCGACAGCAGCCGCTTGTCCTGTTTGCGGGCGAGCAGGTCGGCGCCCCACAGGACCAGGGCGAGCTTGCCGAACTCGCTGGGCTGGAGCTGGAAGGGGCCGCCCAGGGAGAGCCAGTTCTGGTTGCCGTTGATCGACATCCCTATCCCCGGCACCTGGACCAGCGCCATCAGGACGACCGTCCCCACCAGCAGCGGGTAGGACAGCGCCCGGAGCAGCTTGACGGGCATCCGGGCGGCGACCGCCATCAGTACGGCGCCGATGACGGCGGCGAGGAACTGCTTGCGGAAGAAGTAACTGCCCGGTTTGTTGAGCTCCAGGGCCTTGATCATGGAGGCGGAGTAGACCATCACCAGGCCGAGCACGGTGATCAGCAGCCCGGCGCCCAGGATCAGGTAGTACGCGGTCAGCGGGCGGTCCCAGGTCCGTCGTGCGCGCTCGAACAGCCGGCGGGCCCCGCCGCCCCGGGGAACGCGGGGAGAACCGGCGGCACGCCCCTTGGGACGGGCCGCCGGGGGGCGCCGGGAGCCGGCGGCGGACCGGACCCGCAGGACCGGTCCGCGGGACGCCGGGGCGCCCGCTCCCGCTCCCGCGAGCAGCGGCGGGGCGAGTGCCCGGCTGATCGCCGCGATGGCCCGCGGACGGTCCCCGCGGTCGGCGGCGGAGCTCTCTTCGGCCGGCATTGTCGCTGTCCCCTCCACTGTGCGTGGGCCCGGGGCCGCCGCCGGGGGCCGGGCCCGTGGTGCGGCCGCCCGCGCCCGGTCGTCCGGACGGCCCGGCGCGGGGCCGTACCGTCAGTCGCTCTCCGCGGCGAGCGCGCGGACCGCTTCCGCGAACGCCTCGCCCCGCTTGTTGTAGTTGACGAACATGTCCATCGAGGCGCAGGCCGGGGCCAGCAGCACGGTGTCCCCCGGCCGGGCGAGCCGTGCCGCCTCCCGGACCGCCTCGGACATCGCCCCAGTGTCGGTCCGGTCGAGGTCGACCACCGGGACCTCGGGGGCGTGTCGCGCGAGGGCTTCGCGGATCAGCGCCCGGTCCCGGCCCATCAGCACCACGCCCCGCAGCCGCCCGGCGGCCCCGGTCACGAGTTCGTCGAAGGCGGCGCCCTTGGCGAGACCGCCCGCGATCCAGACGATCGGCTCGTGGGCGGCGAGGGACGCCTCGGCGGCGTGGGTGTTGGTGGCCTTGGAGTCGTCGACGTACGCGACCCCGGCGACGTCCGCGACGTGCTCGATGCGGTGCGGGTCGGGGCGGAAGGCCCGCAGACCGTCCCGGACGGCCGCCGGCTCGACGCCGAAGGCGCGGGCCAGGGCCGCCGCCGCCAGGGCGTTGGCGATGTTGTGCGGGGCCGGCGGGTCGATGTCGCCGACCTCGGCGAGCTCCTGGGCCTGCTTGTGCCGGTTCGCCACGAAGGCCCGGTCGACGAGGATGCCGTCGACGACGCCGAGCTGGGAGGGGCCCGGCGTGCCCAGGGTGAAGCCGATGGCCCGGCAGCCCTCCTCGACGTCGGCCTCGCGGACCAGGTCCTCGGTCGCCTTCTCGGCCGCGTTGTAGACGCAGGCGACGCGGTTGCCCTCGTAGATCCGGCCCTTGTCCGCGACGTACGCCTCCATGGAGCCGTGCCAGTCGAGGTGGTCGGGGGCCAGGTTGAGGACGGCCGCGGAGTGGGCGCGCAGCGACGGTGCCCAGTGCAGCTGGTAGCTGGACAGTTCGACGGCGAGCACGTCGTACTCCTCGTCGCCGAGGACGGCGTCGAGGAGGGAGACGCCGATGTTGCCGACGGCCGCGGTGCGCAGCCCCGCCGCCTCCAGGATGGAGGCGAGCATCCGCACGGTCGTGGTCTTGCCGTTGGTGCCGGTGACCGCGAGCCAGGGCGCGCCCTCCCGTCGCCCGCCGCCGCTCCCGCCGGAACGCGCTGCGCGCAGGCTCTCCCCATGGCCGCGCAGCCGCCAGGCGAGTTCGACGTCGCCCCAGACCGGGACGCCCGCCTCGGCGGCCGCGGCGAACAGCGGCTTGTCGGGCTTCCAGCCGGGGGCGGTGACGACGAGCTCGGTGGACTCGGGCAGGGTGGCGCCGTCGCCGAGGCGCACGGTGATTCCGCCCGCCCGTCGCCCGCCGCCGTCCTCGGCGGAGGCGCTTCGCGCCGCTGCCCAGGATTCCAGCTCGGCGGCCTGCGCGCGGGACCGTTCGTCGTCGCCGTCGTCGACGACCGTGACGACGGCCCCGAGGCCGTGCAGGGCCCGGGCCGCCGGGATTCCGGAGACGCCCAGTCCGGCGACGGTGACGTGCTTGCCCTGCCAGTCCACTGTGCTCACTTCTCGGCTGCCCATCCCGCGTAGAAGAGTCCGAGGCCGACGATCACGCACATGCCCTGGATGATCCAGAAGCGGACCACCACGAGGACCTCGGACCACCCCTTGAGTTCGAAGTGGTGCTGGAGCGGCGCCATCCGGAAGACCCGCTTGCCGGTCATCTTGAAGGAACCGACCTGGATGACCACGGACATGGTGATCATCACGAACAGGCCGCCGAGGATGGCCATCAGGAACTCCGTGCGGGAGCAGATCGCCAGACCGGCCAGCGCGCCGCCGAGGGCGAGCGAGCCGGTGTCGCCCATGAAGATCTTGGCGGGCGAGGTGTTCCACCACAGGAAGCCGAAGCAGGCTCCCATCAGCGCGGAGGCGACGACGGCGAGGTCGAGCGGATCGCGCACCTGGAAACAGGCGTCGGGGTTGGTCAGGGTCTGCGCGTTGACGCAGGACTCCTGGAACTGCCACAGCCCGATGAAGGTGTACGCGCCGAAGACCATCACCGACGCGCCGGTGGCCAGGCCGTCCAGACCGTCCGTCAGGTTCACGCCGTTGGACATGGCGAGGATCATGAACAGGGCCCAGACGACGAACAGCACCGGGCCGATCGACCAGCCGAAGTCCGTGACGAACGACAGCTTGGTGGAGGCCGGGGTGTTGCCGCGGGAGTCCGCGAACTGGAGCGAGAGCACCGCGAAGGCGATGCCGACGATCAGCTGGCCCGCCATCTTCGCCTTGGCCCGCAGGCCCAGCGAACGCTGCTTGACGATCTTGATGTAGTCGTCGAGGAAGCCGACGAGCCCCATGCCCGTCATGAGGAAGAGCACCAGCACGCCGGAGAAGGTCATCGGCTCGCCGGTGATCACCTTCGCCAGGAGGTACGCGATGATCGTGGCCAGGATGAAGGCGATGCCGCCCATGGTGGGCGTGCCCTTCTTCGACCCGTGGGTGCGCGGGCCGTCGTCCCGGATGAACTGACCGTATCCCTTGCGGGCCAGCAGCTTGATCAGCAGCGGAGTTCCGACCAGGGACAGGAAGAGCCCGATGGCCCCCGCGAAGAGGATCTGCCTCATCGGCCGGCGACCTCGCCCTCGGACGCGTTCTCCAGCAGTGCCATGGCGACCTGCTCCAGGCCGACCGACCGGGACGCCTTCACCAGCACCACGTCTCCCGGGCGCAGTTCACTGCGCAGCAGATCGACCGCGGCCTGTGCGTCGGACACGTGCACCGACTCCTCACCCCACGAACCCTCGTTGTATGCGCCCAGTTGCAGCCAGGAGGCCTCTTTGCCCCCGACCGCGACGAGCTTGCTGACGTTGAGCCGGACGGCCAGCCGTCCGACCGCGTCGTGTTCGACGAGCGAGGCGTCGCCCAGCTCGGCCATGGGGCCGAGCACCGCCCACGTGCGTCCGCCCTTCCCCATGGCTGCCAGCGCACGCAGCGCCGCTCGCATGGATTCGGGGTTCGCGTTGTAGGCGTCGTTGACGATCGTCACGCCGTCCGGCCGCTCGGTGACCTCCATGCGCCAGCGGGAGAGGGTGCCCGCCTCGGAGAGCCCTTCGGCGATCTCGTCTGCGGACAGGCCCAGCTCATGGGCGACGGCGGCCGCGGCGAGCGCGTTCGACACGTGGTGCTCACCGTACAGGCGCATGGTCACATCGCTGCACCCGGTGGGTGTGTGGAGGGTGAAAGCGGGGCGGCCGTCGTCGGTGAGACGTACGTTCTCGCCCCGTACGTCCGCTTCCGCGGCCTCGCCGAAGAGCAGGACCCGGGCCCGCGTGCGGGAGCTCATGGCGCGCACGAGCGGGTCGTCGGCGTTGAGCACGGCGACGCCGTCCTCGGGCAGTGACTCGACCATCTCGCCCTTGGCCTGGGCGATCTGCTCCCGGCCGCCGAACTCGCCGATGTGGGCGGTGCCGACGTTGAGGACGAGGCCGACCCGCGGCGGGACGAGCCCGGTGAGGTAGCGGATGTCGCCGATGTACCGCGCGCCCATCTCCAGGACGAGGTGGCGGGTGTCCCCGGTGGCGCGCAGCGCGGTGAGCGGCAGGCCGATCTCGTTGTTGAGGTTGCCCGCCGGGTAGACGGTGGGCCCCTTGCGTTCGAGGAGCTGGGCGATCAGGTCCTTGGTGGAGGTCTTGCCCGCGGAGCCGGTGAGGGCGACGACGGTGGCGCCGAGGCGGCCGACGACGGCGCGGGCGAGGGCGCCGAGGGCGGACACGACGTCGTCGACGACGATCGCCGGAACGCCGACGGGGCGGGCGGCCAGCACGGCTGCCGCGCCCGCCTCGACGGCGCGCTGCGCGTAGTCGTGGCCGTCGGCCCGTTCACCGGCGAAGGCGGCGAACAGGCTGCCGTGCTCCACCTCCCGGGAGTCGATGACGACGGGCCCGCTGACGACTGCTGCCGGATCGGGTATGTCGTGCGGCTGCCCGCCGACGATTTCGGCGATCTCGGCGAGGGAAAGGGCGATCACTTGGTCATCCCTGACTTTTGTTCTCGTGGGTGTGGGCGCGGTCGGCGGCGTTCTCGGCGCCGCCGTGTCCCAGGGAGTGTTCGATGGCCGCGCGCAGGACCACGCGGTCGTCGAAGGGGCGTACCACGCCATGGACGTCCTGCCCCTGCTCGTGGCCCTTGCCGGCGACCAGCACGGTGTCACCGGGCTCGGCACGGGCGACCGCGGCGGCGATGGCGGCGGCCCGGTCGGCGTCGACCAGGACGTCGCCCCGCTCGTGGACGGGCACCTCGGCGGCGCCCGCGAGCATGGCGGCGAGGATTCCGAGGGGGTCCTCGGAACGGGGGTTGTCTGAGGTCAGCACGGCGGTGTCGGCGAGCCGCGCGGCGGCGGCGCCCATCGGGCCGCGTTTGGTGGTGTCGCGGTCGCCGCCGCAGCCGAGGACGATGTGCAGCCTGCCGCGGGTGACCTTGCGCAGCGAACGCAGCACGGATTCGACGGCGTCGGTCTTGTGCGCGTAGTCGACGACGGCGAGGTAGTCCTGGCCCGCGTCGACGCGCTCCAGCCGGCCGGGGACGCCCGGGACGGCGGCGACGCCGTCGGCCGCGATCCGGGGGTCGACGCCCGCGACGGCGAGCGTGACGATCGCGGCGAGGGCGTTGGCCACGTTGAAGGGGCCGGGGAGCGGGGCCCGGGCGGCGATCCGCTCGTCCTCGGGGCCGACGACGGTGAAGGCGGAGCCGAGCGGCCCGACCTCGACGTCCTCGGCGCGCCAGTCGGCGTCCGGGTGGCCCTCGGCGGAGAAGGTGACGACGGGGACCGTCGCCTCGGTGACCAGCCTGCGGCCGTAGGCGTCGTCGAAGTTGACGACGCCCCGCCGGCTGCGGAGCGGGGTGAAGAGCCGCGCCTTGGCCTGGAAGTAGTCCTCCATCCCGGAGTGGAACTCCATGTGCTCCGGGCTGAGGTTGTTGAAGACCGCGACGTCGAAGACGCATCCGTCGACCCGGCCCAGCACCAGCGCGTGGCTGGAGACCTCCATGGTCACCGCCTCGACCCCGCGTTCGCGCATCACGGCGAGCAGGGCCTGGAGGTCGGTGGCCTCGGGGGTGGTGCGCTCGGACTTGACGCGCTCGTCGCCGATCCGGGTCTCCACCGTGCCGATCAGTCCGGTGGCCCGTCCGGCGCCGCGCAGGCCGCCCTCGACGAGGTACGCGGTGGTGGTCTTGCCGGAGGTTCCGGTGATGCCGATCCGCAGCAGGCCGTCGCCGGGCCGGCCGTAGATCTCGGCGGCGAGTTCGCCCATCCGGCCGCGCGGGTCCTCGGTGACCAGGACCGGCAGCCCGGTGGCGGCGGCGCGCGCGGCGCCGTCCGGATCGGTGAGGACCGCCGCCGCGCCGAGGCCGGCCGCCTGGGCGGCGAAGTCGGCGCCGTGGAAGCGGGCCCCCGGCAGGGCCGCGTAGACGTCGCCGGGGCGGACCGCCCGGGAGTCGTGGGTGATGCCGGTGACCTCGCCGGTCCCCGGTGGTTCGACTCCGAGCCGGGCTGCCAGCTCACCGAGGGGTGTCGGCCTGAGCCGATCCGGGCGGGGCGCTCCCGGGTAGTTCACGGGCGCGTCCTTCTGGGTGGTTTGGAACTGATCAGCGTGGGGCACGGCGGTGAGCGTACCGGGCTCACCGGGCCTCTCGCGAAGTGAGGGGCCCGGGTCCCGGTGGTTCCCGTTCCGGTTCCCGGGATCGGGGGTGATGGTCGTCACTGGTCGGCTCCCCGTGTTCACTCGCCGGGATCGAAGGAGACCGGCAGCCTGGCCGGGGGACTGCCGGACGGTGGCGTCTGGAGGGTCTTCAGCGCGAACTCCATGACCTGCTTGTAGATCGGCCCGCAGATCTGGCCGCCGAAGTAGCTGCCCGAGGTGGGGTTCTGGATCGCACAGTAGACCGTGATCTGCGGGTCGTCCGCCGGAGCGAAGCCCGCGAAGGACGCGGTGTAGCCGTGGTAGCCGCCGCGCACCGGGTCGACCCGGTTGGCCGTGCCGGTCTTGCCCGCCACCCGGTAGCCGGGGATCTTGGCCTTCGTCCCGGTGCCCTCCTCGTCGCCGACCACCGATTCCAGCATGGCGGCGAGCGTCTTGGCGGTCTTCTCGCTGACGACCCTCGTCCGTTCGGGTGCGGGGGCGGGCTCGAAGCGGCCGTCGGGCCCCTTGGCGCCGCGGACCAGCGTCGGCGCGATCCGGACGCCGCCGTTGGCGATCGTCGAGTAGATGGAGGCGGCCTGCATCGCGTTGAGCGAGAGGCCCTGGCCGAACGGGATCGTGTACTGCTGCGAGGTGGACCAGTCCCCCGGCTTGGCGAGGATGCCGGGCGTCTCGCCGGGATAGCCGAGGCCGGTCGGCGAGCCGATCCCGAACTTGCGCAGGTAGGAGTAGAGGACCCGGTTGGCCTCGGGCTGCGTCTTGCCGAGTTCGCCGGTGGCCAGGATGGTGCCGATGTTGCTCGACTTGGCGAGCACGCCGTTGAGCGTCAGGTACCAGGTGGCGTGGTCGATGTCGTCCTTGAAGAGCCGGTCGCCGCGGTGCAGCCGGTTGGGGACGGTGACCCGGGTGGCGGGGGTGGCGACCCCCTCCTCCAGCACCGCGGCCATGGACATGACCTTGCTGGTGGAGCCGGGTTCGTAGGCGTCCTGGAGCGCCGCGTTGCCCAGCGACGCCGCGTCGGCCTTCGAGAGGTCGTTGGGGTCGAAGCCGGGCGCGTTGGCCATCGCGAGGACCTCGCCGGTCCTGGTGTTCTGCACGACGACGTAGCCGCGGTCCGCCTTGGACTTCTTCACCTGGGCGGTGATGGCCTGCTGGGCGGCCCACTGGATGTCGCGGTCGATGGTCAGCTCGATGTCGGAGCCGGGGACGGCCGGCACCTCCTTGGTGCCCGCGGTGGGCACCCGGCGGCCGCCGGACTGGGCGTAGCTGATGGTGCCGTCCTCGCCGGCGAGCTGCTTGTTCAGCTGCGCCTCCAGGCCGCCCGCGCCCTTGCCCTCGGCGTTGACGTAGCCGAGTATCCCGGCGGCGAGTCCGCCGTTGGGGTAGACCCGTCTGGTGGTCGCCTCCTGGAAGACGCCCGCCAGCACGTTGCCCCCGGAACCGCCGGCCGCCTTGTCCCTGGCGGCCTTCTCCGCGAAGACGGACTTGAGGTCCCTGATCTGGTTCCAGACCTGCGGGGTCTGCCGGCGGGCCAGCACGGCGTAGCGGCCCTTTCCGGTCAGCTTCGCGGTCAGTTCGGCGACATCGGCGCCGAGGATCGGGGCGAGGAGCTCGGCCGCCTGCCGGGGCGCGTCGGGGATCTTGCTGAACTCGGGGGTGAACATCGACGGGTCGGCGGTGATGTCGTACGCGTCGACGCTGGTGGCCAGCGCGATCCCGCTGCGGTCGGTGATCTGGCCGCGCTCGGCGGAGACGGTGTGCTTGAGGTAGCGGTTCACCTTGGCTTTGGCCGCGTACGCCTCGGCGTCGACGGCCTGCACCTGGAGGAGCCGTACGACGAACACCAGCATGATGAGCGTCAGGGTGAAGCTGACCATGCGGAGGCGGGGGCGCGGGCTGCCGAGGCGGAGGCGGCTCGTGGAGCGGCCGCGGGGCGCCCGGGAGCGCGGCGCCGGGGGCGCGGACCGGCGTACGGCGGGCCGGGAGCGCCCCTGCCCGCCGGAGCCGCGGGGGCGCGCGGGGCCGGGGACCCGGCGGCGCGGTGGTTCCTTGGGGGGCACTGCGTCACCTGCCGGGGCTCGTCGGGGCCGGGCCGGCCGGGGTGCTCGGCCCGGTGGGCGGGGCGGTGGCGGCGCCCGTGGGGAGGGACGTCGCCGAGGGGGAGGCCGGGGCGCCGGTGGACGGCGGAGCCTGGGTCGTCGGAGCCTGCTGGGCGGCGGGCGGGCGCGGCGGCTCGGGGGTCGGTTCGGCGCTGGCCTCGTCGGGCACGCCCCGGACCTTGCCGTCCGGGCCGAGGAAGGCGGGGCTGCCGCCGGGCACCATGCCCAGTTCGCGGGCGCGCCGCTCCAGGGCGTCCGGTCGCGAGAGGCCGTCCACGTCGCGCTGGAGGGCCTGCTGCTCGTCGGTGAGCTCGGTGGTCCGCTTCTTCAGCTCGCTCAGCCTGAACGAGCCCTCGTTGAGGGACGAGTTGAGCACCAGCAGGGTGATGAGGCCCCCGCCGAGGAGCACCACCACCAGCAGGACGAAGGGGGTGCGGGCCGCGCCGGCGGGCCCGGACGGCATCAGCCGGGCGAGCCGCGCGGCCCGTCCCCTCAGCTGCCGGGCCGCTCCGCTCACCGTGCCGCCCCGGTCGTCGCGGCCGTCATGGTCGTCACGGCCGTCGCGTCCGTCCGGACGCCCGGACGCCGGGTGCTCATCGCTCGTCCTCGCGGATCCGCTCGGCGCCGCGCAGCCGGGCGGGGGCGGCGCGGCGGTTCTCCGCGATCTCCTCCTCCGTGGGCAGCTCCGCGCCGCGGGTCAGCAGCTTCAGCCGGGGCTGGTAGCGCTCGGGCACCACGGGCAGTCCGGGCGGCGCCGTGGTGGCGGCGCCCGCCGCGAAGACCTGCTTGACCAGCCGGTCCTCCAGCGAGTGGTACGAGAGGACGGCGATGCGGCCGCCCACCGCGAGGCTCCGCACCGCGGCCGGGATCGCCCGTTCCAGGACGGCGAGCTCGCCGTTCACCTCGATGCGCAGGGCCTGGAAGGTGCGCTTGGCCGGGTTGCCGCCGGTGCGCTTGGCGGCCTGCGGCAGCGCGTCGCGGATCAGCTCGACGAGCCGGGCGCTGTTGCTGAACGGCTCCTTCTCGCGCTCGCGCACGATCGCCGAGACGATCCGCTTGGCCTGCTTCTCCTCGCCGTACGCGCGCAGGATCCGGACCAGTTCGCCCGGCGGATAGGTGTTGAGCACCTCGGCGGCGCCGATCCCCGTGGTCTGGTCCATGCGCATGTCGAGCGGGGCGTCCTGGGCGTAGGCGAACCCTCGGTCGGCCTCGTCCAGCTGCATGGAGGACACGCCGAGGTCGAACAGCACGCCCTGGACCTTGGGGATGCCGAGCCGGTCGAGCACCTCGGGCAGCTCGTCGTAGACCGCGTGGACCAGGGTGGCGCGGTCGCCGTACGGGGCGAGCCGTTCGCCGGAGAGCCGCAGCGCCTCCTTGTCCCGGTCCAGCGCGACCAGCCTCGCCGAGGGGAAGGCGGAGAGCAGCGCCTCGCTGTGCCCGCCGAGACCGAGGGTGCAGTCGACGACCACGGGGTGGGGCGGCTCCGGCGCCTCCAGAGCCGGGGCCAACAGGTCCAGGCACCGCTGGAGCATCACCGGGACGTGTCGGGTCTGGCTCATGCGCCCTCTCAGGCTCAGGTCCCGTGCGGCGGACGTGCGGCCCGGTCCCCGCCCGCTCGACAGGGGAGGCCGACCGGCGCCGGGGAAGGGGGCGTCGGCCGGCCTCCCCTGCGAGCGGGAGAGGGCCGGGCCGTACGTACGCGGCGCACGGGGAAATTCCACGGAATGTGCGGGGTGTCGTAACTTCCCGTCACTTTAGTCCACCCTGCCATTCGATCGATTCCCGATCAATCAGCCGGACTGCGCGTCGCCGGGAGCCTCGCCCGCCCGGTTGTTCACTCGTCCGAAGGAACGGCTGTGAGACTTGTGGGTTAGCTCACAACAGAACTCGTTGACGTTCTTTGTCCCCTTCCACAGCACGACGCGGCCGACCTCGGGAGATAACGTCATAGCCATGTCGACTTCCGCGCACTCCCCCGCCGGGTCCTCCGCACCGGCCGCCGCCCCGGACCGCACCGGGGGCACGGTCACCGACCGCCTGGTCGAGGCGAACATCCGGTACGCCGCCGAATTCCGGGACCCGGGCATGGACGCCAAGCCGGTGCTGCGCGTCGCCGTGGTCGCCTGCATGGACGCCAGGCTCGACCTGCACGACGCGCTCGGTCTGTCGCTCGGCGACTGCCACACCATTCGCAACGCGGGCGGAGTGGTCACCGACGACGTCATCCGTTCCCTGACCATCAGCCAGCGCGCCCTCGGCACCCGCAGCGTCATACTGATCCACCACACGAATTGCGGTCTGGAATCGATCACCGAGGAATTCCGTCAGGAACTCGAGGTGGAGGTCGGACAGCGTCCGGTCTGGGCGGTCGAAGCTTACAAGGACGCCGACCAGGACGTGCGGCAGTCGATGCAGCGCGTGCGCACCTCCCCCTTCCTGCTGCACACGGACGACGTCCGCGGTTTCGTCTTCGACGTGACCACCGGGCTGCTGCGCGAGGTGTTCCCCGCCTCCTGAGGGCGCTCCCGCCGGTCCTGCCCCGGCGACGCACCTCCGCCCGGCCCCGCCCCGACAGCGCCCCGCCGGTCCCGGTCTCCCGGTCGCGTCCCGGCGGTCACGCGGCCCTCTTCCGGCTCCCCGGCGCCCTCGCGCGCCCGCCCCGGTCCGCGCCCGGCCGCCCGTGCGGCCTTCCCCGGTGCGCCCGGCGATCGCGTCGAATCCGACATACCGCCGCCAGTTGTCCACAGGCGAGTGACACGAAGCGTCACGGCAACAAGAATGCGCGTGTGACACCCCGCCGGAGTTCCGGCGAGGTGTCCGTGTTTCGGGGTGGGCCGGGCCGCGGTGCGCGCATTCGGTCCGTGACTGGGGTATCCCCTGCTCTGGCGAGCGTGGGGCAGGGCCGAGGAGGGCCGGGTGACGACCTATGACGATCGAGCGAGCCTCACAGATCTGACCGCGATCACGGAGCGGGTGCGCGGGTCGGTGGAGAGCGTGATCGAGGGCAAGCCCGAGGTCGTGCGGCTCGCGCTGACCGTGCTGCTGGCGGAGGGGCATCTCCTGATCGAGGACGTCCCCGGGGTCGGCAAGACGATGCTGGCCAAGGCGCTGGCCCGGTCCGTCGACTGCTCGGTGCGGCGCGTCCAGTTCACGCCGGACCTGCTGCCCTCGGACATCACGGGGGTGTCCGTCTTCGACCAGCGGCGGCGCGACTTCGAGTTCAAGCCGGGCGCGGTCTTCGCGCAGATCGTGATCGGCGACGAGATCAACCGCGCCTCGCCGAAGACGCAGTCCGCGCTGCTGGAGTCGATGGAGGAGCGTCAGGTCACCATCGACGGCCGCACGTACGAGCTGCCCGAGCCGTTCATGGTGGTGGCCACCCAGAACCCGGTGGAGATGGAGGGCACCTATCCGCTGCCGGAGGCCCAGCGCGACCGGTTCATGGCCCGGGTGTCGATGGGGTATCCGAGCGTGGACGCCGAGCTCCGGATGCTCGACACGCACGGCGGGACCTCTCCGCTCGACGGTCTGCGGCCGGTGGCGCACGCCCATGAGATCGCGAAGCTGATCGAGGCGGTACGGACCGTGCACGTCTCCGACCCCGTGCGGCGGTACGCCGTGGAACTCGTCGCGGCCACCCGCGACCACCCCGATCTCGGGCTGGGCGCGTCGCCGCGGGCCACCCTGCATCTGCTGCGCGCGGCGCGGGCCTCGGCGGCGCTGGCCGGGCGCGACTACTGCCTGCCGGACGACGTGCAGTCGCTGGCGGTCGCGGTGCTCGCGCACCGGCTGCTGCCGACGGCGCAGGCCCAGCTGAACCGCCGTACCGCCGAGCAGATCGTGCGGGAGATCCTCGGGCGGACGCCCGTGCCGGCGGCCGACGGCGGGGTGCGGATGCCCCGGCCCCAGCCGGGCCGTCCGGCGTACGACCGGGCGCGGCGGGTGTGATGGTCCCCGGGGAGCGGGACCCGTCGAAGGACGGCGAGGACCGCGGCGGGGGCGGCGGCCCGTGGGCGGCCCTGAGCGGGCTGACGACCCGCGGGCGGTCCTTCCTCGCGGCCGGTGTCGCCGCGGTGGCCTGCGCGTATGTGCTGGGTCAGCCGGATCTGCTGCGGGTCGGGCTGCTGCTCGCCGTGCTGCCGCTGGTGTGCGTGGTGGCGCTGGTGCGGACGCGTCACCGGGTCGTGGCCACGCGGTGGCTCACGCCGTCCCGGGTGGGCGCGGGCGCGGAGGCCCGGGTCGGGCTGCGGATGGAGAACGTCTCGCGGCTGCCGACCGGGCTGCTGATGCTCCAGGACCAGGTGTCGTACGTGCTGGGGCCGAGGCCCCGGTTCGTGCTGGACCGGATGGAGCCGGGCGGGCGCCGCGAGGTGACCTATCGGGTGCGCTCGGACCTGCGCGGAAGCTATCCGCTGGGGCCGTTGCAGCTGCGGCTGAGCGACCCGTTCGGCATGTGCGAGCTCGTCCGCTCGTTCCACGCGTACGACACGCTCGTCGTCCTGCCCCGGACCGAGCCGCTGCCGCCGGTGCGGCTGGCGGGCGAGGCCCCGGGATACGGCGAGGGGCGGCGGCGTTCGCCCGCCCTCACCGGTGACGACGACGTGATTCCGCGCGGCTACCGGCACGGCGACGACCTGCGCCGGGTGCACTGGCGGTCGACCGCCCGCCACGGGGAGCTGATGGTGCGCCGCGAGGAGCAGCCGCAGCGCCCGCAGTGCACGGTGCTGCTGGACACCCGGCGGTCCGCCTACCGGGGGGCCGGGCCGGACTCGGCCTTCGAGTGGGCGGTGTCGGGGGCGGCGTCCGTGCTGACGCACATGCTGGAGCGGGGGTTCTCCGTCCGGCTGCTGCTGGACGACGGGACGGCCGTGCCGGGCGGGACCGCGGGCGGTTTCGCGGGCGCGGCGCACGAGTCCGCCGAGACGGCGGGGCTGATGCTGGACACCCTGGCGGTGGTCGGCCACTCCGGCGAGGAGGGTCTGTCGCGCGCGTACGACGCGTTGCGCGACGGCGGCGGGCTGCTGATCGCGTTCTTCGGCGAGCTGGACGAGGAGCAGACGGCGGTGGCGGCCCGGATGCGGCGGCGCGGTGCGGGCGCCGTCGCGTTCGTGCCGGACGCCGCGGTCTGGGATCCGGAGGACGCCGCGCCCGCGGGCGTGCGGGAGGCGTTCGAGCGGCGGCTGCGGCTGCTGCGCGAGGCGGGGTGGACGGCGGTCGCGGTGGAGCCGGGGGTGGGTCTGGCCCGGTACTGGCGGCAGGCGGGACGGGCGGGGGCGGGCGACGGGCCCGCCGTCGTTGGCGGCACGGCGGGTTTCTCCGGGGGATGGTCATGAGCGGTCGTGGTCGGCTGACGTGGTGCGCCTTCGCGGCGACGCCGATGGCGGCGGCCGCCCTGCTGCCGTTGGTGGAACCGGCGGTGTGGTTCCCGCAGGCCGTGCTTCTGCTGGCCGCGCAGTCGGGGGCGGGGGCGGCGGCCCGCCGGGCGCCCGTGCCCCGGATCCTGGTGGTGGTCGCGCAGGCGCTGGTGTCGCTGCTGCTGCTGACGCTCGTGTTCGCCCGGGACCGGGCGGTGGCCGGTGTGCTGCCGGGGCCGGAGGCGCTCCAGCGGCTCGCGCATCTGCTGGGGTCGGGCGCCGAGGACGTCGCGAGGTACGCCACTCCGGCGCCGGCGACGGACGGCATCCGGCTGATGCTGATCGGCGGCGTGCTGCTGATCGGTCTGGTGGTGGACGCGCTGGCCGTGACGTTCCGCAGCGCGGCGGCGGCCGGTCTGCCGCTGCTCGCGCTGTTCTCGGTGGCGGCGGGGCTGTCCGACGGCGGGGCGGACTGGCTGTGGTTCCCGCCGGCCGCGGGCAGCTATCTGCTGCTTCTGCTGGCCGAGGGCCGGGACCGGGTCTCCCAGTGGGGGCGGGTGTTCAGCGGCGCCGGGGCCCGGGGCCGGCCGGGCGGCACGGGCCCGACCGGCGGCCGTCCGGCGGCCACGGTCCGCGCCGGGCGCCGCATCGGAGCGGTGGCGCTGGGGGTCGCCCTGGTAGCCCCGGCGGCGCTGCCCGCGCTCGACGGCGGTCTGCTGGCCGAGGCCCGGGCCGGCGGCGGCAAGGGCGGCGGGACCGTCTCCGCGGTGAACCCTCTGGTGTCGATGCAGGACAACCTGACCCAGCCGGACAACCGGCAGGTGATCTCCTATCGCACCGATTCCCGGGACCCGCAGGACTTCTATCTGCGGATCCTGGCCCTGGACACGTTCGACGGCAGCGCGTGGCGGCCCGCCACGCGCCGGCTGCGGGACGTGCCCGGACGGCTTCCGGCTCCGGAGGGTCTGGGCCCGGACGTCGCGGTCACCGAGATCAAGTCGAGCATCTCCGCCTCCCGTGCCTACCGGCAGACCTATCTGCCGCTCCCCTATCCCGCGACCGAGGTCAGGATCAGCGGATCCTGGCGGTACGAACCGGTGGGGCGGACGCTCGTCGGCGACGGCGGCGAGACGACGGGCGGCGCGCGGTACCAGGTCTCCAGCCTGACGGTCCGGCCGACCGCCGCCCAGCTGGCCGCGGCGGGTCCCGCGCCGTCCGCGCTGCGGCGGGAGTACACCGGCGTCCCGCGCTCGCTGCCCCGGGTGGTCGGCGACACCGCGTCCGAGGTGACCCGGGGCGCCCGCAACGACTACGAGCGCGCGGTGAAGCTCCAGGACTACTTCGCCTCGGACGGCGGCTTCGCCTACGACACCTCGGTCGACTCGGGCACCGGGAGCACCGCGATCGCCCGGTTCCTGGAGAAAAAACAGGGTTTCTGCGTCCACTTCTCGTTCACGATGGCCGCGATGGCCCGGACGCTGGGCATTCCGGCGCGGGTCGCGGTGGGCTTCACGCCCGGCACCGCGCAGTCCGACGGTTCGATGTCGGTGGGGCTGCGCGACGCCCATGCCTGGCCGGAGCTGTACTTCGAGGGCATCGGCTGGACGCGTTTCGAGCCGACGCCCACCCGGGGCACCGCCCCGTCCTACACGCGGCCGGACGCGCCCACCGACGACGCGTCCGCCCCGGCCGCGCCGGAGCAGGGCGCCTCGGCCGCCCCCGGCCCCGTGCCGTCCGCGACGGACAGCTGCCCGCCCCGGACGCGCGAGCAGGGCGGGTGCGACGATCCGGCGGCGCCGCAGGCGGCGGCTCCGACGGATTCCGGATCGTCCGGGGGCGCCGCTCCCGCCCTGACCGCGCTCGCCCTGGCGGTCCTGGCGCTGTCGGCGCTGCCCCTGCTCTGGCGGCTCCGCCTGCGCAGACGGCGGCTGGGGGTCGCGGTGGGCCGCACACCGGCGGACGCCGCCGGCACGCTGGCGGTCTGGCGGGAGGTCCTGGACACCGCCTGGGATCACGGGATCGAGCCGGACGAGTCCCGGACGCCGCGCGGCACGGCCGACCGCCTGGTGCGGCTGGGGCGGCTGGGGCCCGAGGCGGCCGCCGCGACGCACCGGATCGCGGGGGCGGTGGAGCGGGTGCTCTACGCCCCGGCGCCCCGGCCGGAAGCCGGGCTCGCCGAGGACGCGGAGACGGTACGGGCGGGCCTGCGGGAGTCGGCCGGCCGGGCGGCGCGGATCCGCGCCGTGGTGGCGCCGCGCTCTGCCGTTCGGGTGATCTGGGCGGCGTCGGAACGGTGGACGGCGTTCGCCGGGGAATGGGCGGCGCGCCGGGACCGCGTACGCCGGGCGAGCCGGCCGCGCGGACCGTCCCGGCAACGGGGCTGAGGCCGCGCCGGAACGGGCGGGGCGGGCCCGGCGCGTGCGCCTCCTCCCCGCCCCGCCGACCCCGCCGTGAGGCGCTCCGCGGGAGCCCGCGACAACCGTCGGGCGGCCTCGGGCCGCGGGTCCGTCGGCTGCCGGACGTCCCGACGGACCCGCGGACGCGCAGAACTGCGGACCCGCAGACCTGCTGCCAGACGTTCCGTCGGTCCGGGCCGACGGAACGGGGAACGGCCGGTCCGCCGCCGTTTCCCCGTGGACACCGTGCGCCGCGCGTCGCGCCGGGCGGACCCGCCCGGCGGGCACGCACGGGGGACGGCGGACACGCACGAGGGGCGACCGCGTGCGCGCGGTCGCCCCTCGTGCCAAGCGTGTTCCAGGCGCTAACGGCCCTGTTCGTCGCGGCGGCGCTGCCACCGCTGCTCGATCCGGTCCATCACCGTTCGGCGCTGCCTGGGTCGGCGGTTGGCACCGCCGGCTCCGGCCGCCGGTTGCTCCCCCGGCTTGGGCGCCTTGCGCCAACTGGTGACCGCGAGGACCGCGCAGCCCAGCATGACGAGGAATCCCACCACGCCGATCCAGATCTGCTGTGCGACCATCCCGGCCATGAGGAGCGCGATACCCACAAGGAAGCCTGCGACCGCCTGGTAGACCCGTCGCCGGGTGTACGTGCGCAGCCCGCTTCCCTCGAGCGCTGTCGCGAACTTGGGATCTTCGGCGTACAGCGCTCGCTCCATCTGCTCGAGCATTCGCTGCTCGTGCTCCGAGAGCGGCACGGAGTCCTCCTCGTCGTCGGCCGCAGGGGGGCGGCCGGTTTGCGGCCCTTCCAGGATAGGCAGGGAATCACCCCCGTGAAACCCGCCCTCTTACCAAACAGCCAGTCCGGGCCGCCACGATGGATCAGCTGTCGAGGCGTAGATTCCCCAACCGCCGATCCGTCATGCCGGATGCTGTCCTCCGATCATACGGGGCGAAGCCTCCGATCGGGCCTCCCAGGGCGTACTCCGTCTGCGGCTGCGTCCCTGATCAACCCCGCTGCCGGGGGAACCGCCCACCGGCCCGGACCGGCATCCCGTCGCCCCTCGGGTGGCGGTCAGGCGCGCTTCGTGCCCAGGACGTGCAGCTGCGTCGCCACCGAGTGGAACGCGGGCAGCTCGGCCGCCGCCGCCTCCAGCCTCAGCAGCGCCTCCATGGCGCCGGGCTCGGTGTCCACCAGGACGCCCGGCACCAGGTCGGCGAAGACCCGTACGCCGTGGACCGCGCCGACCTCCACGTCCGCGGCGGAGACCAGCTCGGTGAGCTGCTCGGCGGTGTAGCGCCGGGGGACCGGGTCCCCCGCGCCCCAGCGGCCCGCCGGGTCGCTCAGGGCCTGCCTCGCCTCCGTGAAGTGACCGGCCAGCGCCCGGGCCAGGACCGCGCCGCCGAGCCCGGCGGCGAGCAGGCTGAGCGCCCCGGACGGGCGGAGCGCGTCGACGGCGTTGCGGACGCCCTCGGCGGGGTCCTCCACGTACTCCAGGACCCCGTGGCACAGAACCGTGTCGAAGCCGCCGCGCTCGACCACGTCGAACAGGCCGTGGATGTCGCCCTGGACGCCGTGGACGCGGTCGGCGACCCCGGCCTCGGCGGCGCGGCGCTCCAGGGCGAACAGCGCGTTGGGGCTGGGGTCGACGACGGTGACCCGGTGGCCGAGGCGGGCGACCGGCACCGCGAAGTTCCCGGTGCCGCCGCCGGTGTCCAGGACGTCCAGGGCGTCCCTGCCGGTCGCCTTGACCTGGTGGTCGAGGGCGTCCTTCAGGACCTCCCAGACCACGGCGGTACGGAGGGAGGCGCGGGGGCGCAGCTGGTCCGACACGGCAGTTGACTCCTCGGCACGGTGCCGCCGGTGACGGCGGAGCGTGAACAGTGCAGGTGATTCAGGTGCTGTCCACCCTATTGCCTCGCGCCGCCGTCGCCGTCACCCCGCCTCGGCCCGGCCCTCGCGGGCCTGCGGAAGGACCGGCTGGAGCACCAGCATCCGCTCGACCAGGCGCAGGAACATCGCCGCGTCCCGCAGCAGGTCGTCCGCGTCGCGGCGGCCGGCCGCGCCCGGTATGCCGGCTTCCGCGCGGGCCCTGCGGCGGGCGCCGGAGGCGAAGAGGGCGCTCCATTCGGTCAGCTCGGGGGCCATTTCGGGCAGCACCTCCCAGGCGCTGCGGATCCGCGCCCGGCGGCGCGGGGAGGTCTCGGGGCGGCCCCGCGCGGCGAGCACCGCGGCGGCGGTGCGCAGGGCGGCCAGGTGGGCGGTCGCGTAGCGCTCGTTCGGCGCGTCGAGGAGGGCGGCCTCGTCGAGCCCGGCCCGGGCCTGGGCGAGCAGGTCGAGGGCGGCCGGGGGCGCCGAGGCGCGGCGCGGGACGGGATGGACGTCGCCGGCCGGACCGGTCGGCGAGGGGGCCGGGCCGGCTGCGCGACGTCGAGGCGTGGACGCCGCGGACGAGTGGGCCATGACGGAACCTCCTTGTCTCGTGCAACGAATCCATGGCCGTACGCCTCCATCGTGGCGGGCACCACTGACAATCGGCCCGATCCGGGCATCCACCTGGGCTTTTGCCTCGGTCCCGAGTTCCCGTTAATCTTTTTGCACTGACTAGTCAGTTCAAAAACGAGGAGAGCCTGTGGACAGTCCGCACGGGGCGGCCGTCGCCGCCGAGGGCTTCGGTCTGAAGGGGCCGCGCGGCTGGGTCTTCCGGGGCGTGGACATCGACGCCGGGCCCGGGTCGCTGGTGGCGGTCGAGGGGCCGTCCGGCTCCGGCCGCACCTGCCTGCTGCTGGCGCTCACCGGCCGGATGCGCCCCACCGAGGGCTGCGCGGAGGTCGGCGGGCTGCGCCTGCCGCGCAAGATGGCCGCCGTGCGCCGCCTCAGCGCGCTGGGCCAGGTGGCGGGGGTCAACGAGCTCGACCCCGCCTTCACCGTCGCCGAGCACCTGCGCGAACGGGCCCTGCTGCAGCACCGCTTCGACGGCGCGCTCCGCGCCCTGCTGCGCCCGCGCGCCGATCGCGTCGCCGCCGCGCGGGGACGGATCGACGCGGCGCTGGAGGCCGCCGGGCTCGACCTCGACGCCCTGCCCAAGGGCGAGCGGACCTCCGTGCGGGACCTCGAACGGCTGGAGGCGCTGCGGCTGTCCATCGCCCTCGCGCTGATCGGCCGGCCCCGGCTGCTCGCGGTGGACGACACCGACCTCAAGCTCTCCGACGCCGAGCGCGAACGGGCCTGGGAGCTGCTGCGGTCCATCGCCGACGCGGGCACCACCGTGCTCGCGGTGTGCAGTCAGGCGCCCGAGGGCGCCGTCACGGTGCGCACCGCGACCACGGTCACCCCGGCGCACGCCCGCACCTCCCCGGCGCGTCCCCGGGACGGCGCGGCCTCCCCGGCCCACGCCCGCAGGCGCGTCCCCGTCCCGGCCGTCCGCGCCCGGAGCGCCGCGGACGGCCCGGTCCGGCCCCGCGAGGCCGCGTCCGACGGGACGCCCGCGCCCGGGCGGCCCGCGGAGCCCGCGCCTCCCGCGCCCGCGACCCACGCGACCACGCCCGCCCCGGCCCGCCCGCGGGACGCCGGGGCCGACCAGACCACGACCCGGAAGGGACCGGCCGATGCGTACGCCGAAACTCGCCGCGCTTGAGCTGAAGCGTTTCGGCAGGGGAAAGCTGCCGGTCGCCGCGCTCATCGCGCTGCTGCTTCTGCCTCTGCTCTACGGCGCCCTGTACCTCTGCTCCTTCTGGGACCCGTACGGTCGGCTGGACAGGATCCCCGTCGCGCTGGTCAACGACGACAAGGGCGCCACCGTCGCCGGGAAGCGCGTCTCGGCCGGTGACGAGCTCACCGGCAAGCTCCTCGACTCCAAGACCTTCGAGTGGCACGAGGTGAGCTCCGCCGAGGCCCACAAGGGCGTGGAGAACGGCACGTTCTACCTCTCGCTCACCATGCCGTCGGACTTCAGCGAGCGGATCGCCTCCAGTTCGGGCTCCTCCCCCGAGACCGGCGCGCTCCAGGTGCGGACGAACGACGCCAACAACTACATCGTCGGACAGATCTCCCGGTCGGTCTTCTCCGAGGTGCGCACCGCCGCGTCCACCAACGCCTCCCGCACCTTCTACGACCGGATCTTCATCGACTTCTCCGATCTGCACGACGCGACGGCGAAGGCCGCCAAGGGCGCCGACGACCTCAAGGGCGGCATCGGCAAGGCGAAGAAGGGCTCGCAGGACCTCGCGGACGGGCTGCGGAACGCCAAGCACGGCAGCAGCGACCTGGCGGGCGGCATCGTCAGGCTGAACAAGGGCGCGGGCGACCTGGAGGCCGGCTCCCGGCAGGTCGCGAACGGCACCCAGGCGCTGGCCGACAAGGTCAACGGGGTGGCGGCCGACGTGCGCCCGTTCCTGAAGGACAACGGGAGGTCGATCGGCGACACCGCCCGGCTGGTCGCGGATTCCGCGCGGACCGTGCGCGACAACCTCGACCTGCTGGTGAAGGCGGCGCCCACCGCGGCCGCCGACGCCCGCACGGCCTCCGACGACCTGGCCGAGGTCCACCGCACCACCTGTACGGAACAGACGCCCGCCGACCCCGACGTCTGCCCGGCGCTGAAGCGCGCCAGGACCGCGGCGGCCGACGTCGCGAAGGTCGCCGCCGACGTCGAGGCGCTGGTCACGAACCAGAACGGGGACCTCAAGAAGCTGCGCTCCCAGCTGACTTCGCTCCAGGGACAGGCCGAGGAGCTGGCCAGGAGCGCGCCGCGCCTCGACGAGGACCTGAAGTCCGCCGTGGCGAAGGTCGACGCGCTCAACACCGGGGCCCACAAGGTCGCCGAGGGAGCGAACGAGCTGCACGCCGGCCTGATCACGGCCCGGACCGGCTCCGCCGACCTGGACACCGGCGTCGGCAACCTCAAGAAGGGCGCCACCGACCTGGACAGCGGCCTGGTCCGGCTCGGCGACGGCTCGACCAGCCTCGCCCAGGGCCTCAACGACGGCGTCGGCAAGATCCCCGACTACGACGAGAAGGACCGCGACGCCCGTACCGAGGTCATGGCCGACCCGGTGCGGCTGGCCTCCGAGTCGCTGCACGCCGCGCCCAATTACGGCACCGGCTTCGCCCCCTACTTCATCCCGCTCTCCCTCTGGGTCGGTTCGATGGTGGCGTACATGCTCATCCAGCCGCTGAACCGGCGGGCGCTCGCGGCCGGGGCCTCCGCCTGGCGGATCGCCTTCGCCGGCTGGCTGCCGGTGGCCGCGATCGGCCTGCTCCAGGTCGCCGCCCTGATGTCTGTGCTGCACTGGGGGCTTGGGCTGGAGATGACCAGGGCCGCCGGGACGATCGGCTTCCTCGCGCTGGTGACGTGCTGCTTCGCCGCGATCGTGCAGTGGCTCAACGCCCGGTTCGGGGCCGCCGGACGCATCCTGGTGCTGGCCGTGCTGATGCTCCAGCTGACCTCGGCCGGAGGCACCTATCCCGTCCAGACCAGCCCCGGGTTCTTCAACGCCATCCACCCCTATCTGCCGATGAGTTACATCGTCGACGGGCTGCGCAGGCTGATCACCGGCGGCGGGCTCGGCCCGGTCTGGCAGGGCTCCGCGGTGCTGCTCGCCTTCACGGCGGGATCGCTCGCCCTGACCGCGCTGGCCGCACGCCGCAAGCAGGTGTGGACCCTGGACCGGCTCCACCCGGAGCTGAGTCTGTGAGCGCGCCGGAACCTGTGAGAATCAAGGGCATGGAAAGCAGCAGCGGCACGCGCCGCCAGGCCACCCGGCAGAGGCTCTACGAGGCGGCTGTGACCCTCATCGCGGAGAAGGGCTTCTCGGCGACCACGGTGGACGAGATCGCCGAGCGCGCCGGGGTCGCCAAGGGCACGGTCTACTACAACTTCAAGAGCAAGACCGAGCTCTTCGAGGAGCTGCTGCGTCACGGCGTCGGGCTGCTCACGGCCTCGCTGCGCACCGCGGCCGAGGAGACGGAGGAGCGCGGCGGCACCCGGGTCGAGGCCCTGGACGCCATGATCCGGGCGGGCCTGGTCTTCATCGACCGCTACCCGGCCTTCACCCAGCTGTACGTCGCGGAGCTGTGGCGCACCAACCGGGCCTGGCAGTCGACCCTCCTGGTGGTGCGTCAGGAGGCCGTGACCGTGGTCGAGGAGGTGTTGCGCGAAGGGGTGGAGCGCGGTGAGCTCAGCGAGGAGATCGACATCCAGCTGACGGCCGCCGCGCTGGTCGGCATGGTGCTGGTGGCGGCCCTGGACTGGCAGGCGTTCCAGCCCGGGCGGTCGATCGACGACGTGCACTCGGCGCTGTCGCTGCTGCTGCACGGGCGGGTCAGCGGGCGCTGACCGGGCTCTCGCCGTACCGGTGCGCAAGAGCGCCGCACCGGTGCGCGAGGGCGTCCGGCCGGTGCGCAGGAACGTCTGACGGCGGAAGAGCGTCCGGCCGGCGGGCGAGAACGCGGGACCGGTACGCGAGGGCGCCGGTCCGGTGAGGCCCGATCCCCCGGGCCCGCGCCGGACCGGCGCTCCTTCGCTGCCGGAGAGCCTCCCCCGCGCCTCGTTCCCCCGTGGCGCCGGGCTCTCCGTCGTACTTCCCCCGTTCCGGAAGGGGTGCCGCGCCGGTTCCGCCGCCCCGTGTCGGCGGTGCCGTGCGCCGCGCCCCTGTCCGTGCCCTCCACTCTTCCGTCCGCGCCGACGGGAACCCATCCGCGTACCTACTCATCTCCCCGCCTAGGTACGGATACTCAGGCCTTCGCCCGGGATCCCGCCCGGCGGCGCGCGGCGTGTGGTTACGATCGCCCCGTGTCCGTACTCCCCCTGGTCTTCACGAGCGGCTGGGCGAGCGGGATCAACGCGTACGCGGTGGTCCTGCTGCTCGGCGTCTTCGGCGCGACCGGCCTCTCCGACGAGGTGCCCGCGTCGCTGCAGCGCACCGACGTCCTGATCGTGGCCGGCGTGCTGTTCCTGTGCGAGATGGTGGCGGACAAGATCCCGTACGTGGACACGGCCTGGGACGCGCTGCAAACCGCCGTCCGGCCGGTCGCCGGGGCGGTCGTGGCGGCGCTGCTGGCCGGGGAGAGCGGCTCGCTGCCGGAGCTCGCGGCGGCCGCCGTCGGCGGTTCCACCGCGCTCGTCAGCCATCTGGTGAAGGCCGGCGCCAGGATGGCGGTCAACTCGTCCCCCGAGCCGTTCAGCAACTTCGTGGTGAGCACCGCCGAGGACCTGGGCGTCGCGGGCATCGTCGTCTTCGCGATGTTCCATCCGGTGGCGGCCGCGGTCATCGCTGGGGCGCTGTTGCTGCTGGGTCTGGTGACCGTGGCCTTCCTGGCCTCCCGCATCCGCCGCTATCTGCGCCGCCGGGCCCGGCGGCGCGAGGAGAGGCGCCTGGCCGCGGCGGGTGTGCCCCAGCCGCCGGAGTGACTGTCGCAGGCGGCCGTTAAGGTCGCTGCCATGGCACGTATTGCGGTGATCGGCGCCGGAATGGGCGCGATGGCGGCGGCCGCCCGGCTCGCCGTGGCAGGCCACCGGGTGACGGTGTGCGAACGATCGGAGACCTTCGGCGGCTCGGTCGGCCGGTATGCCCATGAGGGCTTCTCGTTCGACACCGGGCCCGCCCTGCTGCACCTGCCCGCGGTCTACCGCGACCTGTTCGTGAAGACCGGCAGGGAGCCGCTGGAGCGGTGCGTCACGCTGACTCAGGTCGATCCGGCGAGCCGCCATGTCTTCGCGGACGGCACGGCCTTCTCGCTGCCGAACGCCTCGCGGGCCGGGGTGGTCTCCGCCCTGGACGCGGCGTTGGGCGGCGGCGCGGGCGCGGCCTGGGGCGCCTTCCTCGACCGGGCGCGGGACGCCTGGGACCGGTCGAGACGTCCGCTGCTGGAGGAGCCGCTGCGCCCCGACTGGCAGGTGCTCGGCCGTGATCCGTATCCCGCGCCGTCGCGGCGCAGGCTGCTGCGGCCGGCCCGCCGGGCGGGCACGGTGGCGGAGGTCGGCGCCTGGGAGCTGCCGGACCCCCGGCTGGCCGCCCTGCTCGACGGGTACGCCCTGTCGTACGGTCTGGACCCGCGGCGCGCACCGGCGGCCGCCGCCCTGCTGCCGTATCTCCAGGAGACCTTCGGCAGCTGGTACGTCGAGGGCGGGATCCGGGCCCTGGCCCGGGCGGTGTACGAGCGATGCCTGGCCCGGAAGGTGGAGTTCGCCTTCAGCGCCGAGGTCGTCCGGGTGATCGAGAAGGACGGCCGGGCGGCGGGCGTCGAGATGGCGGACGGCACGGCCGTCGAGGCCGATCACGTGGTGCTGGGGGTCCGGCCGCGTCCCGGTCTGGTGCCCGGCGGGGAGCTGTGGCGCGACGGCGACGTGACGGTGCAGCCGCGCCCCGGGGAGGCGCGGGGGCAGTCGCTGGCGCCGGGCCGCTTCCTGGTCATGCTCGCGCTGCGCGGCGCCCGGTCCGCGGACGCCGCGCACCGGACCCTGGTGCACCCGGCGGACGGCGCGGCGGAGTGCGAGGCGGTGTTCGCCGGGCGGGTGGCCGAGCGGCCGACGGTGACGGTGCTGCGCCCGGACGACCCGGCGACCCGCCCCGACGACGCCCACGAGGCGGTGACGCTGACGGCGACGGTCGCCCCGCAAGGGGCGGTGGACTGGACGGACGCCGCGGTCCGCGCGCGTTTCGCGGAGACCCTGATCGAGACGGCCGGAGCGGTCGTGCCCGGCGTCCGGGAGCGGTTGCTCCACGCCGAGGTACGGACCCCGGCCGAGACGGCGGCGGACACCGGAGCCGAGGGCGGTTCGGTGCCCGCGCCCGCGCTGGCGGGGGCCGAGGGGGCGTATCTGCATCCGGCCAACCGCACCCGGCTGCCGGGGCTTCTTCTCGCGGGCGGCTGGTCGCACCCGGGCGGCGGGCTCGCGCACGCCGGGATGTCGGGGGCGCTGGTCGCCGGGCTGATCGTGGAGGGCGACGGGTTCCGGGGCTCCCAGTGACCTCGCCCGGGCCGCGGCTCCGCCGGCCCGAGCGGCTCCGGGCCGGCCCCCCGGCCGGACGACGGCGGTGTCCTCCGGCCGGAGGACGGCACCTCGGAGACACCCCCTAGCGGTACCGCTCCCCGTCGTAGCCGCTGCCGTCGTGGTAACCGTTCGGGTACGGGGCGGGCTGTGCGGGCCGCTGCTCCGGGGGCGCGGCCGGGTACTGCTCGCCCTCGCGCTGCTGCGGCACCCAGACGCCGCCGGGCGGGGTGTCGGCGTACTGCTGCTGGGCGTACGGGTCGGGGGCGGTGTACTGCTGCTGCCGTCCGCCGAAGGCGTCGTAGCCGTCGCCGTAGCCGTCGTACGGGGCGGGGCCGCCCGCGGTGCCGGTCCCGACGTAGGGGTCGGAGTACGCGGCGTACTGCTGGTGTCCGCCGGCGCCGTAGTCGTACGTCCCGGCGGCGAAGGGATCCTGGCCGCCCGGGAAGTCCTGGCCGCCGGCCGACGGGGCGTGGCCGGCGAAGGGGTCCTGGCCGGGCGCCGCGTGGGCGGCGGGGTCGGCGTAGGCGTCGTACGCGGCGTACTGCGGCCGGTCGTCCCGGCCGTTCTCCCCCGCCGCGTGCCGGTGGCCGGAGTAGACGCCGTACTGGCCGGTGTCGTCGGGCAGCGGCTCCGGCGCGTAGACCGCCGTCGGGGGCTCGGTATCCGGCAGTGCGGGAGCCTGGGCCCGCCCGTCGTAGTCGTACGCGTGCCCCTGCTCCGCCGGTTCCGGAGATTCCGCCGGTCCCGCGGTGTCCGTCGTACCGGCGGACGGGGCGTCGGGGCCGGAAGCCCCGGCCGCCGCCCTGCGGCCGGCGCGGCCGCTCCCGCCGCGGCCCTTTCCGCCGCGGCGGCGCCGGCTCTCGCCGGGGCGTCCCCCCAGGGCCCAGCCGGTGGAGAAGCCCCGCCGGAACGACAGCGTGACGTAGGTCTGGCCGGTCGCGAACGCGATCGCGCCGACAGTGATCACGAACACGGACGGCGTCAGCACGCCGACGACCACGCCGAGGAAGCCGACGAAGGCGAGCAGTCTCCAGCGGAGGCGCGCCTTGTACTGCAGGAGCACCTCGCCGAGCAGCCACAGCGCGACGATTCCGAACGCGATGTAGAGGACTGTCCAGCCCATGCCCGCCCCCTCCTACGGCCTCCGCCGCGGGAGGGGGCGGGTACGGCCGGTCACAACTGCTTGTGCAGTCCGAGATTTTCGTGGATCTCGAGCGTCGCCGTCGAGTTGTTGAGCGTGATGAAGTGCAGTCCGGGCACGCCTTCGGAAAGCAGCCTCGCGCAGAACTCCGTTGCGAAGTCGATACCAATGGAGCGTACAGCGGCGGGATCGTCCTTGACCGCGAGGATGCGTTCCTTCAGGGCGGAAGGGAAAGCGGCGTTGCTCAGCTGGGCGAACCGTTCGAGCTGTTTGACGCTGGTCAGCGGCATGACCTCGGGAATGATGGGCGTTTCGCAACCCGCAGCGACTACCCGGTCACGCATGCGCACATAGTCGTCGGGATTGAAGAACATCTGAGTGATCGCATAATCGGCCCCGGCGCGGCACTTGTCCACGAAATGTCGGATGTCGGCGTCCCAGTCGGTCGAACGCGGGTGCATCTCGGGAAATGCCGCGACGCCGACGCAGAAATCGCCGGATTCCTTGATCAGGCGGACGAGGTCGGCCGCGTACCGCACGCCCCGGGGGTGCTCGACCCACTCGCCCATCGGGTCGCCGGGCGGGTCGCCGCGCACCGCGAGGATGTTCCGGATCCCGGCGTCGGCGTACTGCCCGACCATGTTGCGCAGCTCGGCGACCGAGTGGTTGACCGCGGTGAGGTGGGCGACCGGGGTGAGGGTGGTGTCGGCGGCGATCTCCTGGGTGGCCTTGACCGTCCCGGCCCGGGTGGAGCCCCCGGCGCCGTAGGTCACGGAGACGAAACTCGGCCGCACCGCCTCGACGCGGCGCAGGGCGTTCCAGAGGTTCCGCTCGCCCTTCTCGGTCTTGGGCGCCCAGAACTCGAAGGAGTACGAGGGCTCGCCGGTCGCGAGGAGCTCACGCACCGTGGGCGCGTGATCCGTCCTGGTGGTAGGTGTGCCAAGGGCCATACGGGCAGGTTAACCAGACGGCACGGGCCGTAGGACCAGACCAACCTCAAATGTCCGGATTGCGCGTTTGTTTGTCCATTCCTCGGACACTCGGTCGGACGTCCGGCCGATCACGCCCCGGTGCGGGCCCGGATTCTGCCGGCGAGCTCGGCGGCGGCCGCGGCGGGGTCGTCGGCCTCGGTGATCGCCCGGACGACGACCACCCGGCGCGCCCCCGCGTCCAGCACCTCGTCGAGGTTGCCCGCGTCGATCCCGCCGATGGCGAACCAGGGGCGCCGGACGCCGAGCGAGGCGGCGTACCGCACGAGGCCGAGCCCCGGGGCGGGGCGGCCGGGCTTGGTCGGGGTGGGCCAGCAGGGGCCGGTGCAGAAGTAGTCCACGCCGGGCTGGGCGACGGCCGCGTCGACCTCGGACGCGGCGTGGGTGGAGCGGCCGATCAGCACCTGGTCGCCGAGGACGGCGCGGGCCGCGGGGACCGGCAGGTCGCCCTGGCCGAGGTGGAGCACATCGGAGCCGATGGCGTGGGCGACGTCGGCCCGGTCGTTCACCGCGAGGAGCTTGCCGTGCCGCCGGCACGCGTCGGCGAGGACCGCGAGGTGTTCGAGCTCCTCGGCGGCCTCCATGCCCTTGTCCCGCAGCTGGACGATGTCCACCCCGGCGGCGAGGACGGCGTCGAGGAAGGCCGGGAGGTCTCCCTGGCGCCTGCGGGCGTCCGTGCACAGGTAGAGCCGGGCGTCGGACAGCTGCGCGCGAGGCGTGGGCATGGTGTGGTTCCCCCCGGGAGAGCGTTGGCGGAGCGGCGGCCGGGACGAGGACGGGGCACGGACCGCGCGGTCCGTGCCGCCGCCTCGCGGTCACCGGTTCAGACGGCGAGCGCCTGGGCGCGGCGCTTCACCTCCGTGCCGCGATTCTCGCTCAGCGCCTGGGCGGGGGTGCCCGGCAGGGTCGGGTCGGGAGTGAAGAGCCACTCCAGCATCTCTTCGTCGTCGAAGCCGTCGTCCCTCAGGAGGGTCAGGGTGCCGGAGAGGCCCTTGACCACCTTGTCGCCCGCGATGAAGGCGGCCGGCACCTGGAGCGCCCGGTTCTCACCGCGGCGCACGGCGATGAGCTGGCCCTCCTTGACCAGCTGCCGCACACGTGTCACCTCGACGCCGAGCATGTCGGCGATGTCGGGGAGGTGGAGCCAGGCGGGGACGAGAGCATCGATCTTTGCGTCAATCTCGGTCACAGGACAAGCGTGCCATCCCGGACCGACAGCCGGTAGCCGGGCCGACCGTACGAGGGGCGCCGGTACGCCGTCAGAGGGGCGTCGACTTCAGGGGCACGGAGGGATCGACGACCCGCGCCGGGTCCAGCGGCGTCCCCGCCTCGATGAGTCTGCGGCCCTGCGCCAGGTCGCGGGGGCGGCCGACGGCGAGGACGGCGACCAGGACGCCGTCGCGCAGCCAGCACACCGACCAGGCGGGTTCGGCGGGGTCGCCGCGCCACAGCAGGGTGTCGGCGGCCGCGTGGTGCCCCGCGTACTGCACGAACCGGTCGAACTGCTCGGACCAGAAGTACGGGACGGGGTCGTAGGCGGGCGGCGCCGGGCGGTCCCCGGCCGCGGCGACGATGTCGGCGGCGACCGTCCGGGGGCCCTGGAGGGCGTTGTCCCAGTGGTGGACGAGCAGGCGTTCGCCGTACCGGGCGGAGGGGAACGAGGCGCAGTCGCCGACCGCGTACACGTCGGGCAGCGAGGTGCGCAGCAGGCTGTCGGCGGTCACCGATCCGTCGGGGCCCAGCTCGACGCCCGAGCCGGCCAGCCAGCCGGTGGCGGGCCGGGCGCCGATGCCGACGACGACGGCCCCGGCCGGGATCTCCCGGCCGTCGGCGAGGACCACCCTGCCCGGTTCGACGCGGTCGACGCGGGCGCCGGTGAGGAGTTCGGCGCCGCTCTCGGCGTACCAGGCGGCCATCGGGGCGGCGACCTCGGCGGGCAGCGCCCCGGCGAGCGGCCGGTCGGCGGCCTCCAGGACGGTGACCGCGCAGCCGGCGGCGCGGGCGGCGGTGGCGAACTCGGCTCCGATCCAGCCCGCCCCGACCACCACCACGTCGTGCCGCCGGTCGAGGACGGGCCGCAGCCGGGCCGCGTCGTCGAGGGTGCGCAGCAGATGGACGCCGGGGACGCCCTCGGTGCCGGGCAGGACGACCGGCTCGGCGCCGGTCGCGAGCACCAGCACGTCGTAGGGGACGGGGCCCGAGGCCGTGTCCAGCTCGTGCGCCGCGGCCCGCAGGCCGGTGACGTCGAGGCCCAGCCGCAGCTCGACGTCCAGCGCCTCGAAGTCGATGTCGAAGGCGGAGTCCTCGGCCTTGCCGAGCAGCACCGCCTTGGACAGCGGGGGCCGGTCGTAGGGCTGGTGGGGTTCGGCGCCGATCACCGTGACGGGGCCGGTGAAGCCCTGTTCCCGCAGGGCCACGGCCGTCTGCACGCCGGCCATGCCCGCGCCTGCGATGACCACGCGGCGTCCCGTGTCCGGGTCCGGGCGTTCCGACTGCTGCTGATCGCTCACCCGTACACCTTAAACACCTGACGACACGTCAGGACAGGGGGAGTTGCTCCACGGCGCCGGCGCCGCCGCCCTCCCGCGGCTCCCGCTCCCCTGGCCCGTCCGGCCCGGTCCGGCCGTCCGGGAGTGCCACGACGGCGAACGGGCCTCGGCCGCCGCTCCCTTACCGGGCCGCGGGGGCGGGGTTTAGGGTGGCCACGGTAAGACACTCGCGGGAGCCCGCACGGAGCGGGCTGAGAGGGAGGCTGGGCGGCCTCCGACCGTACGAACCTGATCCGGGTCATGCCGGCGAAGGGAGGGGCTGGACGCCCATGCGTGTTTCTCGGAACGAGGAGCGGTCCGACGTTCCCGACGAAGGTCCCGGCGCGCCCGGCCGCGGTCCCGGCGCAGGTCCGGGCGTGCCCGCCCGCGGTCCCGGCGCGCCCGGCTCGGGTCGCGGCGTGCTCCGTGAGGCTCCCGGCCGGGCCGGCGCCGGTTCCGGCGGCTGCGACGTCCTCGTCGTCGGGGGCGGCGTCATCGGCCTGGTGACCGCCTGGCGCGCCGCGCAACGCGGTCTGCGCACCGCGGTCGTCGACCCCGAACCGGGCGGCGGGGCCGCGCTGACGGCGGCCGGGATGCTGGCCGCCGTCACCGAACTCCACTACGGCGAGGAGCTGTTGCTGGGGCTGAACCTGGCCTCCGCCGCCCGCTACCCGGACTTCGTGGCGGAGCTGGAGGAGGCGAGCGGCCGGGACACGGGCTTTCGCGCCTGCGGCACGCTGGCCGTCGCGCTGGACTCCGACGACCGCGCCCATCTGCGGGAACTGCACGCCCTGCAGCGGCGTTCGGGCCTGGAGTCGGAGTGGCTGACGGGCCGCGAGTGCCGCCGTCTGGAGCCGATGCTCGCGCCCGGGGTGCGGGGCGGGCTGCGGGTGGACGGCGACCACCAGGTCGATCCGCGCCGGCTGGCCGCCGCGCTGCTGGCCGCGTGCGAGCGGGCCGGGGTGGTCTTCCACCGCGCCCGGGCGGAGCGGCTGAGGGTGGTACGCGACCGGGCCGTCGGGGTCGTGCTCGCCGGGGGCGCGGAGCGCGCCGCCGACCAGGTGGTGCTCGCCGCCGGCAGTCTCAGCGGCCGGCTGGCGGGCCTGCCGCCCGGGGTCGCGCCGCCGGTGCGGCCGGTGAAGGGGCAGGTGCTGCGGCTGACCGTGCCCGCCCGGTACGCGCCCTTCCTCTCCCGGACGGTCCGGGCCCTGGTCCGGGGCGGCCACCTCTATCTCGTGCCGCGGGAGAACGGCGAACTGGTCGTCGGCGCCACCAGCGAGGAGATGGGCTGGGACACCACCGTCACCGCGGGCGGCGTCTACGAGCTGCTGCGGGACGCCCACGAGCTGGTGCCCGGCATCACCGAGCTGCCGCTCACCGAGGCCCGGGCCGGTCTGCGCCCCGGCTCCCCCGACAACGCCCCGCTGCTGGGCCCCACCGCGCTGCCCGGCCTCCATCTCGCGACCGGCCACCACCGCAACGGGGTGCTGCTCACGCCCGTCACCGGCGACATCATGGCGGCGCTGCTGGCCGACGGCGAACTGCCCGAGGAAGCCCGCCCCTTCACCCCGCACCGCTTCTCGCCCGCCGCCGACTCCGAAGTACGTCAGGAGCAGCCCGCATGACCGAGTCCGCGCCCGTCCCCGACTCCGCGACCGCCGCCGACCCCTCCCCCGGCCCGTCCCGCGCCCCCGTGCGCGTGACCGTGAACGGCGAGGTCCGTCTCCTCGACCCGGGCACCGCCCTGGACGTCCTCGTCGCCGGTCTGACCGCGGCCCGGTCCGGGGTCGCGGCCGCCGTGAACGAGAGCGTCGTGCCGCGCGGACAGTGGACGGCCACCGCGCTCCGCGACGGCGACCGGGTCGAGATCCTGACCGCGGTCCAGGGAGGCTGACCGTGTCCGACGACCTCTTCGCCCTCGGCGACGCCGTGTTCGGCTCCCGGCTGATCATGGGCACGGGCGGGGCGCCCAGCCTCGACGTGCTGGAACGCGCCCTCGTCGCCTCCGGCACCGAGCTGACCACCGTCGCGATGCGCCGCCTGGACCCGACCGTGCAGGGCTCGGTGCTGTCCGTGCTGCGGCGGCTCGGCATCCGCGTCCTGCCGAACACGGCGGGCTGCTTCACCGCGGGCGAGGCCGTGCTGACCGCCCGGCTGGCCCGGGAGGCCCTGGGCGCCGACTGGGTCAAGCTGGAGGTGGTGGCCGACGAGCGGACCCTGCTGCCCGACCCGGTCGAGCTGCTGGACGCCGCCGAGACCCTGGTGGACGACGGTTTCACGGTGCTGCCGTACACCAACGACGACCCGGTGCTGGCCCGCCGGCTCCAGGACGTGGGCTGCGCGGCGGTGATGCCGCTCGGCTCCCCCATCGGCTCCGGGCTCGGCATCCGCAACCCGCACAACTTCCAGCTGATCGTCGAGCAGGCCCGGGTGCCGGTGATCCTCGACGCGGGCGCCGGGACGGCCTCGGACGCGGCGCTGGCGATGGAGCTGGGGTGTGCGGCGGTGATGCTGGCGTCCGCCGTGACCAGGGCCCAGGAGCCGGAGCTGATGGCGTCCGCGATGCGGCACGCGGTGGCGGGCGGCCGGCTGGCCTACCGGGCGGGCCGGATCCCGCGCCGCCACTTCGCCGAGGCGTCGTCGCCGGTGGCGGGGCGCGCGGTGCTGGACCCGGAACGCCCGGCCTTCTGAACCGGCGCGCGACCGGCGCGCGGAGCCGCCGGGGCGGGCGCGCGCATCGTGTCCCTGTCACGGCTCGGCCGTGGTTCGGCCCCGGGGCCGTCCGGACCGTCGGAGGGGGTCCCCGGCTGCTCGTAGACTCGCTTGCGTGGATACGACCCTCCAGGACCCGCTCGTCGGGCAGCTGCTCGACGGCCGCTACCGCGTCGATGCCCGCATCGCCGCGGGCGGCATGGCCACGGTCTACCGGGCCGTAGACACCCGGCTGGACCGGGTGCTCGCCCTCAAGGTGATGCATCCGGCGCTCGCCACCGACGCCTCCTTCGTGGAGCGGTTCATACGCGAGGCCAAGTCCGTGGCCCGGCTCGCGCACCCCAATGTGGTCGCGGTCTTCGACCAGGGCGCCCAGGGGCAGTACGTCTACCTCGCGATGGAGTACGTCCCGGGGTGCACCCTGCGCGACGTGCTGCGCGACCGGGGCGCCCTGCAGCCGAGGGCCGCGCTGGACATCCTGGAGCCGGTGCTGGCCGCGCTCGGCTCCGCGCACCGGGCCGGTTTCGTGCACCGCGACATGAAGCCGGAGAACGTCCTGATAGGGGACGACGGCCGGGTCAAGGTGGCCGACTTCGGGCTGGTGCGGGCGGTGGGCTCCGCCACCGCCACCACCGGGTCGGTGCTGGGCACGGTCTCGTACCTCGCCCCCGAGCAGATAGAACACGGCACGGCGGACACCCGGACCGACGTGTACGCCTGCGGCGTCGTCCTGTACGAGATGCTGACCGGCGCCAAGCCGCACGCGGGCGACACCCCCGCCCAGGTGATCTACCGGCATCTCAACGAGGACGTCCCGGCCCCGTCGGCCCTGGTCCCGGACCTTCCGGTGGAGCTGGACGACCTGGTGGCGAGCGCCACCGCGCGCGATCCCGAGGTCCGCCCGTCCGACGCGGTGGCGCTGCTGGCCGAGACCCGCCGGGCCCGGTCCGCGCTCTCCGACGCCCAGCTGGACGCGGTGCCGCCGCAGGCCCTGGCCGAGGAGCGCGACGCCGCCGAGGACCGCACCAGCGTGATCCCGCGACCGGTCCCGTCCGGTCACGAGGTCACCGCGCAGCACACCAGCCGGCTGGCGCTGCCGCCGCGGGAGCCGTCCGGTCCGGCGGCCGGGCCGGACGCCGGACCGGGGCGTTTCCGGCGGCCCCGGCGCTCCGTCGTCACCGTGGTGGCGGCCGTGCTGCTGGCGCTGGGCATCGGCTCGGGCGTCTGGTACATCAACTCCGGGCAGTTCACCCGGGTCCCCTCGCTGCTGGGGCAGAGCGAGCAGAACGCCCGGCAGCGGATCGCGGACGCCGGTCTGGACGTCAAGGGCGTCGACGGCGCCTACAGCGACACCGTGGCGCGCGGCAAGGTGATCGACAGCGATCCGGCGTCCGGGGCGCGCATCCGGAGGAACGACGGGGTGCGGCTGGTCGTCTCGCGCGGTCCCGAGATCGTGAAGGTGCCCGACGTCCGGGGCCTCTCCCTCACGGAGGCCCGGCGCGAGCTGAAGAAGGCCGGTCTGGCGCCCGGCATGATCACCCGGGAGTTCAGCGAGGACACCGGTCGCGGCGACGTGATCCGGACCGAGCCCGGGGCGGGCGCCGGACGGCACCCGGACACCGCGGTCGCCCTCGTCGTCAGCAAGGGCGCCCCGGTCGAGGTCCCCGACGTCACCGGCCTGTCGGTCCAGGACGCCACGGACGCGCTGGACGAGCACGGGCTGAAGGCCGAGGTGCTGCCCGGCCGGATCAACGCGCCCGAGGTCTCCGGCGACATCGCCCGTCAGTCCCCGGCGAAGGGCGCGCGGGCCGCCGAGGGGGACACCGTCAGGCTCACGGTCTCCAAGGGGCCGCGGATGCTCACCGTCCCGGACGTGACCGGGAAGGACGTCGACGCCGCGAAGCGCGAACTGAAGGGCGCGGGCTTCGAGGTCGAGGTCAAGCGTCCGTTCCTGTCCTTCAGCGACACCGTGGCGGACCAGTCCGTCGAGGGCGGCGGGCAGGCTCCCGAGGGCAGCACCATCACCATCAGGATCAAGGGGCTCTAGTTCCACATGCGCAACCCAGTCGGCGGCCACGTTCCCGTGGCCGGCGGTCTCGCCAAGGTCGGCCTCGCCTACGCCCGGGAGATGGGCGCGGAGGCCGTGCAGGTCTTCGTCGCCAACCCGCGCGGCTGGGCGACGCCCGCGGGGAACCCCGCCGAGGACGAGCGGTTCCGCGCCGAGTGCGCCGCCGCGTCGCTGCCGGTGTACGTCCACGCGCCGTACCTGATCAACTTCGGCTCGCACACCGAGGCCACCGCGGAGAAGTCGGTGGAGTCGCTGCGGCACTCGCTGCGCCGGGCCCGGGCGATCGGCGCCCTGGGCGTGGTGGTGCACACCGGCTCCGCGACCGGCGGCCGGGCGCGCGAGCGGGCCCTCGCGCAGGTGCGCACGCGTCTGCGGCCGCTGCTGGACGAGCTGACGCACGAGGACGACCCGTGGCTGCTGCTGGAGTCCACGGCCGGTCAGGGGTCCTCGCTCTGTTCGCGCACCTGGGACTTCGGCCCGTACTTCGAGGCGCTGGACTCCCACCCCAGGCTCGGCGTGTGCCTGGACACCTGCCACATCCACGCGGCCGGCCACGACCTGGCGGCCCCCTCGGGCGTACGGCGGACCCTGGACCTGCTGGTGGACACGGTCGGGGCGGGCCGGCTGAAGCTGATCCACGCCAACGACTCCAAGGACGTGGCGGGCGCCCACAAGGACCGGCACGCGAACATCGGCGCCGGGCACATCGGCGAGGAGCCGTTCCGGGAGCTGTTCTCCCACCCTGCGACGGAGGGCGTGCCGCTGGTCATCGAGACCCCGGGCGGCAAGGAGGGCCATGCGGCGGACGTGGCCCGGCTGAAGGCGCTGCGCGACGGGGGCTGAGCGGGCGGGGCCGGGCGGCGGGGGCCGGGCCCCGCCGCGCGCGGCGGCCGTCCGCGTTCGATGCCGATCCCCCGTTGAGGAATACCCCTGGGGGGTATACGATTCCTGCTGTCCGAAGGAACCGCCACTCGGCATGGGGGATGATCATGCGGCACGAGACGGAGCACGAGCGGAGCGAGCACGACGGGCACGGCGAGCGGCCCGGACCGGGCGGGACGAACGCCCCGGACCGGCATCGGGACCACCACGCACACCGCACCGCGCACAGCGGGCACACCGGACACGGAGGCCGCTCCGCGCACTCCGGTCACCACGGAGCCCATCCGGGCCACGGCGGGGACGGCTCCGGCCACCCCGCCCGCCACGGCCGCGCCCACGGCGGGTCCGGCTGGGCCATGGCCGCCCGGGCCACCCTGCACTGCCTCACCGGATGCGCCGTCGGGGAGGTCCTCGGCATGGTGATCGGCACGGCGTTCGGCTGGGGCGGCTCGGCGACGATGGCGCTCGCGATCGTCCTGGCCTTCTTCTTCGGCTACACGCTGACGCTGCGCTCCGTCCGGAAGGCCGGCGTCGACTTCCGCACGGCCCTCCGGGTGGCCCTCGCCGCCGACACGCTCTCCATCGCCGCGATGGAGCTGATCGACAACGGCCTGATCGCGCTGTGGCCGGGAGCCATGGACGCCACGCTCTCCGAGGCGCTGTTCTGGGGAACGCTCGCGCTCTCGCTCGTCGTGGCCTTCGTGGTGACGACACCGGTCAACAAGTGGATGATCGGCCGGGGCAAGGGGCACGCGGTGGTGCACCCGTACCACTGAGACCGGCCGGGAGGACCGGCCGCCCGCCGGGTCAGAGCTCGGGGCCGTCCCCGAGCTCCTCCTGGTACGAGTAGCGCTGCTCACGCCACGGGTCACCGATGTTGTGGTAGCCGCGCTCCTCCCAGAAGCCGCGGCGATCCGCCGTCATGTACTCGACACCGCGGACCCACTTGGGCCCCTTCCAGGCGTAGAGGTGCGGCACGACGAGCCGGAGCGGGAAGCCGTGCTCGGCGGTGAGCAGTTCGCCGTCCTTGTGGGTGGCGAAAATCGTTCGCTCCGAGGCGAAGTCGGCGAGCCTCATGTTCGAGCTGAAGCCGTACTCGGCCCAGACCATGACATGCGTGACGTCCGGCGCGGGCGGCGCGAGCTCCAGGACCGTGCGGGCGAGGACCCCGCCCCATTCCGCGCCGAGCATGCTGTATTTGGTGACGCAGTGCAGGTCGGCGACGACCGTGGCGAACGGCAGCACCGAGAACTCCCGATGGTTCCAGCAGTGCTTCGCGCCGTCCGCCGTGGCGCCGAAGACCCGGAACTCCCAGCGGTCCGGCTTGAACTTGGGCACCGGGCCGTAATGGGTGACCGGCCAGCCTCGCTGGAGCCGCTGTCCCGGCGGAAGCTCCGACTGCTCCGACGCGCGATTTTCCCGGCTTTCCGGCTGACCCATGCCTCCATGGTGACAGACAGGCAGGGGTGGTTCCGACCAGGGTGTCGATAATTCCGGCAAATACCACTAAGCGTGTACTTACTGGACGATTACTGGGCGCGATGCGAGGATTCGGCCAACTTGCCGTATTCATTGACATTGACCGGCATTCACTGACATACGCCGACACTCACCCGTATTGGCCGGTACTCACCAGCCGGAAGGAGCCTCTCCGATGCAGGGCGATCCCGAGGTCATCGAGTTCCTGAACGAGCAGCTGACCGCCGAACTGACCGCGATCAACCAGTACTTCCTGCACTCGAAGATGCAGGAGCACCATGGCTGGCTGAAGCTCGCGAAGTACACCCGCGCCGAGTCGTTCGACGAGATGCGGCACGCCGAGATCCTCACGCACCGGATCCTCTACCTCGACGGACTCCCCAACTACCAGCGGCTGTTCCATGTACGGGTGGGGCAGACCGTCACGGAGATGTTCCAGGCCGACCTCCAGATCGAGGTGGAGGCGATCGACCGGCTCAGGCGCGGGATCGACCTGATGCGCGGGAAGGACGACATCACCTCCGCGAACGTCTTCGAGGCGATCCTCGACGACGAGGAGCACCACGTCGACTATCTGGAGGCCCAGTTGGCGCTCGTCGAGAAGCTCGGGGAGCCGCTCTACATCGCCCAGCAGATCGAGCAGCCGCACGACGAGGGGCACGGCGGACAGATGGGGCCGAAGGGGAAGACGGGCCGCGAGGGCTACTGAGTTCCCGGGAAGGCCGCTCCGGGAGCGGTCAGGCCGCTTCGGAGAACCGGACGCCCGGGGCGGCCGCCGGGACGGCCGTCGGCGTGTCCCCGTCGGCGCTCGGAGCGGCGCCCGGCGCGGCCCCGGGGACGGGGGCGGCGGAACCGGGCGCGTCGGCGCCGGATCCGGCCGTCCGCTTCCGGTCGAGCAGTTCACGGCGCGGGCAGGCGCCCCGGCCGAGCACGGCCTGGATGGCGCGGACGCAGCCGCCGCAGTCCGTGCCCGCCTTGCTGACGGAGGCGATCTTCCGGGGGGTGCAGGCCCCGGCTTCCGCATGCTCCCTGACCTGCTGCTCCGTGACGCCGAAGCACGAGCAGACGTACACGCGGTTCACCTCCCGACGGGTTCGGTCGTTGCTGCCAGACCGTCCCCCTACCCGGTGAGGCAAACCTAACCTTACCCGGCACGCAAGGCGCCGGGAACCTCCGGAAGGCGTGTGGGGCACGGATCACAGCGATCCGTGCCCCACCGTCGTACGCGTGTCACCTGCGGTGACGCCTACTGGTCCCGGTACATCTCGGCGACCAGGAACGCCAGGTCGAGGGACTGGCTCCGGTTGAGCCGCGGGTCGCAGGCCGTCTCGTAGCGCTGGTGCAGGTCGTCCACGAAGATCTCGTGTCCGCCGCCGACGCACTCGGTGACGTCGTCGCCGGTGAGCTCGACGTGGATGCCGCCCGGGTGGGTCCCGAGGCCCTTGTGCACCTCGAAGAAGCCCTTGACCTCGTCCAGGACGTCGTCGAACCGGCGGGTCTTGTGGCCGGAGGCGGCCTCGAAGGTGTTGCCGTGCATCGGGTCGGTCACCCACGCCACGGTGGCGCCGGAGGCCGTGACCTTCTCCACCAGCTCGGGGAGCTTGTCGCGGACCTTGTCCGCGCCCATGCGGACGATGAAGGTCAGCCGGCCGGGCTCCCGGTCCGGGTCCAGGCGCTCGATGTACTGGAGCGCCTCCTCCGCCGTCGTGGTCGGGCCGAGCTTGATGCCGATCGGATTGCGGATCTTCGAGGCGAACTCGATGTGCGCGTGGTCCAGCTGCCGGGTGCGCTCGCCGATCCAGACCATGTGGCCGGAGACGTCGTAGAGCTGCCCGGTGCGCGAGTCGACGCGGGTCAGCGCCGACTCGTAGTCCAGCAGCAGGGCCTCGTGCGAGGCGTAGAACTCGACGGCCTTGAACTCCGCCGGGTCCGTGCCGCACGCCTTCATGAAGTTCAGCGCGTTGTCGATCTCGCGGGCGAGCGCCTCGTAGCGCTGGCCGGAGGGCGACGACTTCACGAAGTCCTGGTTCCAGGCGTGCACCTGGCGCAGGTCGGCGTAGCCGCCGGTGGTGAAGGCGCGCACCAGGTTCAGCGTGGAGGCGGACGCGTGGTACATCTGCTTCAGCCGCTGCGGGTCCGGGACGCGGGCGTCCTCGGTGAAGGCGAAGCCGTTGACGGAGTCGCCCCGGTAGGTCGGCAGGGTGACGCCGTCGCGGGTCTCGGTCGGCTTGGAGCGCGGCTTGGAGTACTGGCCGGCGATCCGCCCCACCTTGACGACCGGCACGGACGCCGCGTAGGTGAGGACGGCGCTCATCTGGAGCAGCGTCTTCAGCTTGGCCCGGATGTGCTCGGCCGACACCGCGTCGAACGCCTCGGCGCAGTCGCCGCCCTGGAGCAGGAACGCCTCGCCCTTGGCGACGGCTCCCATGCGGGCGCGCAGCTGGTCGCACTCGCCCGCGAAGACGAGCGGCGGATACGACGCGAGTTCCGCGAGTACATCGCGCAGAGCCTCGGCATCGGGGTACTCGGGCTGCTGCGCCGCGGGAAGGTCTCGCCAGGTGTTGCCACCGGCGACGGAGGTATTGGCGTTCACGGTCACACCGACCACATTACGGGGTCGGACGGCGCGTCCATCCGAAAGCTCAATAGTTGAGACGCGCGCTCGGACGATCCCGTCATCCGCTAGGGTTCGGTGCATGTTCGCGCAGACGACCCAGAACTGGTGGTGGACCGCTCATCCGGCGGCCCACTGATCGATCGCGCGACAGACCACGCGAAGGCCGCCCGAGGGGCGGCCTTCTCCGCGTTTGGGAGCCGTTCCTCCTCATGGAAGGAACAGTCCCGTGCCCCAGCCCCCGTACCGCTCCCCGCGCACCGCCCTCGTCGTCGAACGGCTGCTCGGCGACGACTGCCCCCCGTTCGCCCTGCTGCGCAGGCGTACGCCCGGCCACGACCAGGACACCGTCGAGGTGCTGATCGGCCGGGTGCGGGAGGCGGACCGGCTCGCCGATCTCCCGGTCGGGCCGCTGCCCTCGCTGGCCCTGGTGCCGTTCCGGCAGATCGCCGAGCGCGGCTTCGACGTGCGCGACGACGGCACCCCGCTGTCGGTGCTGGTCGCCGACGAGGTGTACGAGCTGCCGCTCGCGGAGGTGCTGGAGCGGCTGCCGGAGCGCGAGGTGCGGGTCGAGAACGGCGGCTTCGACGTCCCCGACGAGGAGTACGCACGAATCGTCCGGCGGGTCGTCGAGGACGAGATCGGGCGGGGCGAGGGCGCCAACTTCGTCGTCCGGCGGACCTTCCGGGGCGAGATCCCCGGCTTCGGCCGGGCCGACGCGCTGGCCCTCTTCCGGCGGCTGCTGGCGGGCGAGCGCGGCGCGTACTGGACGTTCGTGGTGCACACCGGCGGCGCCGCCGGGGGCGGGCGGACGCTGGTGGGGGCCAGCCCCGAGGTGCATGTGCGGATGTCCGGCGACACCGTCGTCATGAACCCGATCAGCGGCACGTACCGCTATCCCGCCGAGGGGCCGACCGCCGAGGGCCTGCTGGACTTCCTCGCGGACGGCAAGGAGCGGGACGAGCTCTCCATGGTCGTCGACGAGGAGCTCAAGATGATGTGCACGGTCGGCGACATGGGCGGGGTGGTGGTCGGGCCGCGGCTGAAGGAGATGGCCCATCTCGCGCACACGGAGTACGAGCTGCGGGGGCGTTCCTCGCTGGACGTGCGGGAGGTGCTGAAGGAGACCATGTTCGCCGCTACGGTCACCGGCTCGCCCGTGCAGAACGCCTGCCGGGTCATCGAACGGTACGAGTCCGGCGGGCGCGGCTACTACGCGGGGGCGCTGGCGCTGCTGCGGCGGGAGCCGGACGGAACGCAGACCCTGGACTCGCCGATCCTGATCCGTACCGCCGACATCGCGGCCGACGGGCGGCTGCGGGTGCCGGTGGGGGCGACGCTGGTGCGCCACTCCGATCCGGCGGGCGAGGTCGCGGAGACGCACGCGAAGGCGGCCGGGGTGCTCGCCGCGCTGGGGGTGCGGCCGGGCCGGCCCCGGGCGGAGGCGGCGAGCCCGGCGCGACTGGCGGACGACCCCCGGGTGCGGGCCGCGCTGGACGCCCGGCGGGACGGGCTCGCCCCGTTCTGGCTGCGGATGCGGGAACGGTCCCGGGAGGTCTCCGGCCGTGCGCTGGTGATCGACGGCGAGGACACCTTCACCGCGATGCTGGCCCATCTGCTGCGCTCCTCGGGCCTGGAGGTGTCGGTGCACCGCTTCGACGAGCCGGGGCTGCGCGAGCGGGTGCGCGGCCACGCGGGGCCGGTCGTGCTGGGCCCGGGGCCGGGGAACCCGGGCGACACGGCCGACCCGAAGATGCGGCTGCTGCGCGGCATCGCCGCGGAGCTGGTCCGGGAGCACCGGCACGGCCTGCTGGGGGTCTGCCTGGGGCATGAGCTGATCGCGGCGGAGCTGGGGCTGGACATCGTCCGCAAGGCCGTGCCCCACCAGGGCGCGCAGGTCCGGATCGATCTCTTCGGCCGGCCGGAGACGGTCGGCTTCTACAACAGCTTCACGGCCCGCTGCGACGAGGGCGCGGCGGACGAGCTGGCGGCGCACGGCATCCGGACCAGCCTGGATCCGGCGACCGGGGAGTTGCACGCGCTGCGCGGCCCGGGCTTCGCGTCGGTGCAGTTCCACCCGGAGTCGGTGCTGACCCTGCGCGGCACGGCGATCGTGACGGAACTGCTCGCCGGGCTGCCGGTCGGCGGCTGAGGGGGGCGGCGGGACCCGGGGACCCGGGGAGAACCGTACGCCCGGGGCGGGGCCTGCGCCCGGGGCGGGGCCGGGGGCCGGGGCGGGGCCGGGGGCCGGGCCGGGGCCGGGGGCCCTGGCCCCCGCCCCGGGTCTCCCGGGACCTCAGTCCTTCGGGAGGGCGGGGACGAGGACGTTCTCGCTGCGGCGGCCGGCCAGGTAGTCGTCGACGTTGCGCACGGTGGCGTCGATGATCTGGCCCACGGCGTCCCGGGTGTAGTACGCCTGGTGCGAGGTCACGACGACGTGGGGGAAGGTGACGAGCCGGGCGAGGGTGTCGTCGTCGATCCCCTCCAGGGACTTGTCGAGGAAGAAGAGTCCCGCCTCCGCCTCGTACACGTCGAGTCCGACGCCCAGGAACCGGCCCGCGCGGAGCTCGGAGACCAGCGCGGTGGTGTCGATGAGACCGCCGCGGCTTGTGTTGATCAGGATCGCGTCGTCCTTCATCCGCGCCAGGGCGTCCGCGCCGATCAGGCGGCGGGTCGCGGGGAGCAGCGGCACATGCAGACTGACCAGGTCGGACTCGGCGAGGAGCCGGTCCTTCTCGACGTACTCCATGCCGAGGCCGACGCAGGCGGGGTTCCGCGCGACGTCCCAGCCGAGCAGTCTCATGCCGAAGCCGTGCGCGATCCGGGTGAACGCCTCGCCGATCTTCCCCGTGCCGATCACCCCGGCCGTGCGCCCGTGCATGTCCCGGCCGAGGAGGCCGTCGAGCCGGAAGTCGAAGTCGCGGGTGCGGCTCACGGCCCGGACGACACGGCGGTTGACCGCCATCGCGAGGGCCCAGGCGAACTCCGCGACCGCGTACGGCGAGTAGTGGGAGACCCGGGCCACCCGCAGGGCGAGCCGTTCGGCCACGTCGAGATCGATGTTGTTGAAGCCGGTGGAGCGCTGGGCGATCAGCTGCGTGCCGCCCGCCGCGAGCGTCTGCAGGACCCTGCCCCCCAGGTCGGCGTTGACGCTGCTGGAGATGATCTCGTAGCCCGCCGCGATGGGCGCGGTGTCCGCGTCGAGGAAGACGTCCAGGCACCGGACGGGGTGCCGTCCGCCGAAGGCCCGTCGGAAGGCCTCTTCGAGCAGCGGCCTCTCGTCGGACTGCACACCGAAGGCCAGGATCTCCACGACTGCTCCCGTTCGTCGCGCGGATCGGGGACCGGGGCCGGTCATCGCGAATATACGGCCCGCTCCCCCGGCACGCCGCCCGGCGCGGCCGGCCCTCCCCGCCGCCGGGCGCCGGTCGCCTCGGCGGCCCGAGGAGCCGACGGGCCGCCCGGGCCGGAGGGCTCAGGCGTCGTCGAGGCCGCGTTCGATCGCGTACCGCACGAGCTCCACCCGGTTGTGCAGCTGAAGCTTGCCCAGGGTGTTCTGGACGTGGTTCTGCACCGTGCGGTGCGAAATGACCAGCCGCTCGGCGATCTGTTTGTACGACAGTCCCTTGGCCACCAACCGCAGCACCTCCGTCTCGCGCTCGGTGAGCCGAGGGGCCTTGGGCTCGTCGGAGGCGGCGGGCGCCGGGTCCGAGGCGAGCCTGCGGTATTCGCCGAGGACGAGTCCGGCCAGGCCCGGGGTGAAGACGGGGTCCCCGGCGGCGGTGGACCGCACGGCCTCGATCAGCTCCTGCGTGCTGGCCGACTTGAGCAGATAGCCGGTGGCGCCGGACTTGACGGCCTCCAGCACGTCGGCGTGCTCGCCGCTCGCGGAGAGCACCAGCACCCGCAGCCCGGGGAGCGCGCCGACGACCTCCTTGCAGACCTGTACGCCGGGCAGGCCGGGCAGGTTGAGGTCGAGGACGAGGACGTCGGGCGCGACCGCCTTCGCCCTGCGGACCGCCTGCGGTCCGTCGCCGGCGGTCGCCACCACCTCGAAACCGGACTCGGACAGGTCGCGGGCGACCGCGTCGCGCCACATCGGGTGGTCGTCGACCACCATCACCCTGGTCGTCCGCGCCTCCGCCCCGGCGGTCCGCTCGTCGGCGACGCGGCTGTTCTCCGTACTCATCCGGCTGATCCTGCCTTCCCCCGTGAAACCTTCGGAACCTTCAACTCGACCTCGGTGCCCTGACCGGGCACGGAGACCAACTCGGCCGTGCCGCCCAGGTCACGCAGCCGGCCCCGGATCGACAGCGCGACCCCCATCCGGCCCTCGCCCTCCGCCTGGGCCAGCCGCCCCTCCGGGATGCCCGGCCCGTCGTCCCGGACCGTGACGATCACCTCGTCCGGCCAGTCCTCGACCAGGATCCACGCCCGGGCGTCCTCCCCCGCATGCACCCGCACATTGTCCAGGGCGGCGCCGACGGCGGCCGCCAGCTCCGCCGCGGTGGCGGGGTCGAGCAGCACGGGGGCCCCCGGCTCCGCGAAGCTGATCCGCGCGCCCGCGTGCGGGGCGAGCAGGTAGCGCAGGTCGCACGCGGCCGGCCCGGACGGCTCGTCGTCGACCTCCACGCTGCGGACCACCGCCCCCTCGGCGGCGTCCTCGGAGACCCGGGTGGCGGGCACCAGCCCGCTGGTGACCAGGGAGCGCAGGGCGACCTCCTGCTCCCCCGCCATCCGGCCCAGCTCCGCGGCCTCGCCGCCGAGCGCGGTGCCGCGCCGCTGCACCATCGCGAGGACCTGGAGGACGCTGTCGTGGATGTCGCGCGCCAGCCGTTCCCGCTCGCGGGTGGCGGCCTCGATCTCCAGGGCGCGGGCGAGGGTGCGCTCACTGGCCCGGGCGACCTCGACGACGTAGCCGATGGCGATGGAGGCGACCCAGACCAGCAGGACGTTGTGGAAGGTGTCCCGGCTGGGCTGGCCGCGCTCGACGATGTTGACGACGGCGACCAGGGTGGAGGCGAACGCCGCCCAGCGCCAGCCGCCCTTGAGCGCGAAGGCCAGCACCGAGCCTGCGGTCCAGATGGACGGCAGCGTGGGGCCGTCGACCCGCTGGGCCTCGAAGTCGGCGAGCGGGGTGAGGAGTATGCCGGTGAGGGCGACCGCCAGGTCGGCGCCGAGGAAGCGCTTGGTGCAGGCGGCCGCGCCCGCGACCTTCGGGAGGGTGACGACCGTCCAGACCGCCAGCACGGTCAGGAAGGCGACGGCGACCCACGGCCGGTCGTACCGTTCCCGCCCGAACACGGTGAGCAGCACCGCGTAGAGCATCGTCAGGACGCGATAGGCCGTCAGGGCGCGCCACAGCGGCTGCTCGACCGACATCCGTACGACGCGTTCGCGCCTGACCACTTCCCCACCCCCCGGACGGCACGGCGCGCGCCGTGCCGAACCGTTCCGTCAGCCCTGCGTTCCGTCAGCCCTGCGTTCCGTCAGTCCCGCGTTCCGGACCCGCCGGTCGCGCGCTTCTCCTCGGCCCGGCGCTTCTCCTCCTCGGCGCGGCGCTTCGCCTCCTCCGCGATCTGCCGCTTGGCGACGGTCGCGTAGATGTCGACGTACTCCTGGCCGGAGAGCTTCATGATCTCGTACATCACCTCGTCGGTGACCGAGCGCAGGATGAAGCGGTCGCCCTCCATGCCGTGGTAGCGGCTGAAGTCGAGCGGCTTGCCGATCCTGATCCCCGGGCGCATCAGCTTGGGGACCACCTTGCCGGGCGGCTGGATCTTCTCCGTGTCGATCATCGCCACGGGGATGACGGGCGCCCCGGTGGCCAGCGCGACCCGGGCGAGCCCGCCGGGCTTGCCCCGGTAGAGGCGGCCGTCGGGCGACCGGGTGCCCTCCGGGTAGATGCCGAACAGCCCGCCGCTCTCGATGACTTCGATGCCCGCCTTGATGGCGGCCTCGCCGGCGCCGCGGGTGCCCGAGCGGTCCACCGGGAGCTGGCCGACGCCCTTGAAGAACGCGGCGGTCAGCTTCCCCTTCACCCCGGGCGAGGTGAAGTACTCGGACTTGGCGATGAAGGTGACCTTGCGGTCCAGGACGGCGGGCAGGAAGAAGGAGTCGGAGAAGGACAGGTGGTTGCTCGCGAGGATCGCCGGACCGTGCGCGGGGATGTTCTCCAGGCCCTCCACCCAGGGCCGGAAGGCGAGCTTCAGCCCATTGCCGATGGAGAGCTTCATTGCGCCGTAGATCAACTCGGGTGCCTCCTGTGTGCTGTCCGACAGACCTTAACCCGTGCGGTCCTCGCCGCTCCCGCCCGGCACCGGACGTCGTGGCGGGCGGCGGCCGGGACGGCCCTGGCCGGTGTCGGTCCGGTCGCGTACGGTGAAGCAATCCTCTGCACTCCCCCTTTCGCTCCCCTTCGAGCCTCACGAACAGGAGACCCCCGGTGCCGGTCCTGCCTGGAGCCGAGCCGTTCCGCCACGAGGGCGGAGAGGTCGGCGTCCTTCTCTGCCATGGTTTCACCGGTTCCCCGCAGTCGTTGCGTCCCTGGGCGGATCATCTGGCGGAGCGCGGCCTGACCGTCTCGCTGCCGCTGCTGCCCGGGCACGGCACCCGCTGGGAGGACATGCAGGTCACCGGCTGGCAGGACTGGTACGCGGAGGTGGACCGGGAGCTGCGCGGCCTGCTGGAGCGGTGCGCCCGGGTCTTCGTCTGCGGCCTCTCCATGGGCGGCGCGCTGACGCTGCGGCTGGCGGCGAAGCACGGTGACGCGATCAGCGGCCTGGTGCTCGTCAATCCGGCGAACAAGGTGCACGGCCTGTCGGCGCACGCGCTGCCGGTCGCCCGCCATCTCGTGCCGACGACGAAGGGGCTGGCGAACGACATCGCGAAGGAGGGGTCGCCGGAGCTGGGCTACGACCGGGTGCCGTTGCACGCGGCGCATTCGCTGCGGAAGTTCCTCCGCCTGGTCGACGCCGAGCTGCCGCAGGTCACCCAGCCGCTGCTGTTGCTGCACAGTCCGCAGGACCATGTGGTGCCGCCCGCCGACTCGGCCCGGATCCTCAGCCGGGTGTCGTCGACCGACGTCGAGGAGATCCTGCTGGAACAGAGCTACCACGTCGCGACGTTGGACCACGATGCGGAGCGGATCTTCGACGAGAGCCACCGGTTCATCGCCCGTCTCGCTCCGAGCGTCGGGAAGAAGGGGAGCACGTCCGGTGGCTGAGCACGACGCGGAGCGCACGGAGAACGGCGAGGGGCGCGAGCCCCGTCCCGCCGGGGAGACGGCCGGGCCCCCGGAGGGCGCGGCCCCGTCGGCGGCGGGCACGCCCGAGGACGGCGCGGGCGCGGCGGCCGGGGCCCCGGCCGCCGGTGAGGAGGCGCCGTCGGCCGCCGGGGGCGCGCGCCCCGGCCCGTCCGGAGAGCCGGGTGGCGCGGGGATCGACGAGGAGGCGGCGTGGCGGGCGATCGTCGCGGGGTTCGGCGAGGAGCCGCCGGACCCGCCGGGCGCCCGGCCGTTCCGGTCGGTCGAGGATCTCGCAGGGCTGAACGACGACCGGTCGGACGTGCTGGATCCGGACAAGGGCATCGACAAGAAACCGCCGAAGCCGCCGGAGCGCCCGCTCGGCAGCTCGGTCGTGTTCGCGCCAGGCGTCGGCGGGCCGCGCGACTACGAGCTCGCGAAGCCGAAGGACGACGACCTCGACGAGACGGACGAGGGGCATTTCGTGCCCCCGGAGCCGCCGCCGCTGCCGGAGGCCGACGTCACGGCGAAGTTCGCCTGGCTCGGGGTCGTCGGCGGTCCGGTGCTGATGCTGCTCGCGGTCCTGCTGCGGTGGGAGGTCACCTGGTGGCTGGCCACGGTCTGCGTGGGCGGCTTCGTGGGCGGCTTCATCACGCTGGTGGCCCGGATGTCGGATGACGACGAGGACGACGACGACCCGGGCCGCGGGGCGGTCGTCTGATCCCGGCCCGCGCGGACGGACGTCCCTGGGACCGGTCGTGGAACCGGCCGGTCCGGGCGGCGGGACCGGCCGGCCTCGCGGCGGCCCGCCGCGCTCGCGCGATCAGGGCCTGAGCGCGGGCACCCGCAGCGCCGCCAGCACCGGCAGATGGTCGGTGGCCGCCCGCAGGTCCGCTTCGGTGACGCCCGGCAGCCCGGCGGGGACGCCGCAGCCGAGCACCTCGATGCCCTCCGTCGCGAAGACCGCGTCGACGCGCCGCCGGGGCCGGTCCGACGGAAAGGTGTCCTCGCCGCCCCACGGCCGGACCTCCCGGCAGTCCTGGAGCCGTCCGGCCAGCCGCCGGAACGCGGCCCCGCCCGGTGTCTCGTTGACGTCCCCGGCGACGATGGCGTGCTCGACGCCCATCGCGTCCAGTTGTTCCAGCACCATCCCGGCCTGCGCCCGCCGTTCCTCGGAGCGCAGGCTCAGATGGAAGCTCAGCAGGCCGATCCGGGTGCCCGCGATCCGCACCACCGATGTGGCGACGCCCCTGCGGTGCTGACCGGGCGTCAGCGGCAGCAGGAGGTCCTCCGTGCGCTCCACGGACGCCCGCAGCGAGCAGAGCAGCAGCGGCCCGGCCGCCGTGGCGCCCCCGCCGAGGACGACCAGACCCGTCCGGGCCGCGAGCCAGGCGGCGCGCTTGCGCCAGCGGAAGAAGCGCGGGGCCTCCTGGATGAGCACGAGGTCGGGGGCGCAGCCGCCGATGACGCGCGCCAGCGCCGCGCGGTCGTCGCGCATCGACCGGATGTTGTAGCCGAGGACCCTGATGACCGCCGAGCCGTCCGGCTCGGTGCGGGAGTCGGGCAGGGGCGTCGCAACCATGGGCCCACGATACGACGGACGCCCGCCGCGTCCCATGGGGCGCGGCGGGCGTCCGGGCCGTGCGTGACTGCGGGCGTCCGGGCCGTGCGTGACGGCGGGTCAGCCCTGGCGGGCCAGGTCCGCCGCGCCCACCAGTCCGGCCTTGCCGCCCAGCCGGGCGGCGAGCACCTGGGCGTGCGGGCGCCACTGGCTGCCGATCAGCCAGCGGCGGAACGACTTGCGGATCGGTTCGAGGACGAGCTCGCCCTCGTCCGAGACGCCGCCGCCGATGATGAACGCGGACGGGTCGAAGAGCGAGGCGAGGTCGGCGAGCCCGGCCCCGGCCCAGCGGGCCAGTTCGCGGAACGAGTCGATCGCCACCGGGTCGCCCTGCCGGGCGGCCTGGCTGATGTGGTGGCCCTCGATGCCGCCGATCGTGCCGTCGCCCAGCGACAGCAGGACCGCCGCGCTCTCCGGGGCGGCGTTGGCGCGCTGGCGGGCGTACCGGACCAGGGCGCGCCCGGAGGCGTACTGCTCCCAGCAGCCCTGGCTGCCGCAGCCGCAGAGCAGGCCGTCCGGGACGACCCGGATGTGGCCGAACTCGGCGGCCACGCCGAAGCGTCCGCGGCGCAGCTTGTTGCCGATGATGATGCCTCCGCCGAGGCCGGTGCCGAGCGTGATGCAGATGACGTCGTCGTGGCCCTGTCCGGCGCCGAAGCGGTATTCGCCCCAGGCGGCGGCGTTGGCGTCGTTCTCGACGACGACCGGGAGGCCGACGCGCTGTTCGACCTTGTCCTTCAGCGGTTCGTGCCGCCAGTCGATGTTCGGCGCGAACAGCACGGTGGCGCGCTTGTCGTCGACGTATCCGGCGGCGCCGATGCCGACCGCTTCGATCCGGTGTCCCTCGCTCGCGCCGGACACCGCCGTCGCGATCGCGTCCACGATGCCGTCAGCCGTCGGCGGGGTCGGCACCTTGAACGTGGTGAGGATGTGGCCCTCTTCGTCGACCACTCCCGCCGCGATCTTCGTACCGCCGATGTCGACGCCGATGGTGAGTCCCATGAATCCCTCAGTTTCGGTCTTGCCCCGCTGGGGCCCAACCGTACCCGAGCCCGGGACCGGGTCCTTCCGCGCAGGTCAGTCCAGGTCGATGTGCTCGCCGCCGCCCGGGCCGTCGTCACGCGGGTCGGCGGGGCCGCCGGGCCGCCCGTCCGGGCCCGTCGGCTCCTGGGCGTCCCTGGTCCAGCGGCGTTCCTGGCCCGCCACGGCGGAGCGGTAGGCGGCGAGGAGTTCGCCGCCGGCCGCGGCGAGGTGGCCGAAGACGTCCGGGTTGCGCTCGATGACGGGCTGGGCTGCGGACTTGGCCTGCTCGACGACCTGGCGCACGGTGTCCTGGGCCGCCTCGCCGAACAGCGGCGACGGAAGGGACGAGAGCCGGTCGGTCAAGGCGTCGATCAGCTTGCGCAGCTCCTCGGCCGCGCTCCCGGGCGGCGCGCCGTACCGGGCGCGGCGGCGGGCCTTCTCCGCTTCGAGGTCCTCGGCGCAGGCCCGCGCCCACGCGTCGTCGTCGGCGGGACGATCGGTGGCTTCGGTCATGGCGGACTCCTGCGACGTGACGGGCCCGCGGTCGCGTGTACCGGACCGTGCGGGCGGCTACTACCGACGTTACCCGAACGGCGCGGCGCCGTTCAGTCCGTGCGGGGCCACAGGCCGGGGTCCGGGGTGAACCTGACCCGAAGCACGCCGTCGGTGAGGGCGGCTCCGGAGACGGTGCAGCGGCGGAGCCCGGGCTCCAGGGGCACGATCCGGTGGAACGGGCCGACGGTGAGGAGGAGTTCGTCCCCGCGCCGCACGAGCTGCAGGTCGGACTTGACGGCCCCGGGCAGGGGCAGGCACCACACCAGGACGGGGTCGCCGTCGGCGGGCGGGGCGGCCACGATCCGGGCGCCGGGCGGCGTGGCGCGCCGTCCGCCGTGCGCGGCCGGGGCGTCGGGGTCCCCGGTCCACCAGGGGTCCTCGACCCACCAGGGGTCGTCGGCCCGGCCGGGGACCGGCTCGTCCGGTCCGGTGGCGAGTCCGTCGCCCGCCAGGCGGCCGTCGCCGGCGTCCGCCCCGGCGGCGGGGCGGGTCCCGTCGTCGAGGAGGGCGAGGTCGTCGAGACCACGGGGGTCGCGGCCGAGATGGGGCAGCGTGCGCAGGCCCGTCGTGGGCGCCCACTCCGCGCACCAGAGGGCGGCGGTCTTCTCCTGCTGCGCGGCGAGGGCGGCGAACCAGGGGTCGCCGGAGTGCGGGGGCAGGACCCGGTTCATGACGAGGGCGTCCACGCGCAGTCCGTGCAGGGCGAGACCGGTGCGGGCGGTGCGCAGGGCGTCCTCGGCGGCCGGTCCCGGCTCGGCGACCAGTCGGAGCGTGGTGGCGCGGTCCTCGATCAGGGCCTGGACCACGGCCAGCTCGGCGTCCTTGCGGGCGGCGGCCTCGTAGAGCCACTGGGCGGGCATGGGCACGCCGGCGAGCTGGGCGAGCATGGGGCGCAGGGCGCGCGCGGCCTGGCGTTCCGAGGGCAGCAGCCGGCGCAGATAGCGGCGGAGCTGCTCGGGGAGGGCGAGCAGGGCGATCGCCTCGCGCAGCGGCGGCAGGTCGACGACGACGAGGTCGAAGCGGCCGTCCGACCAGTCGCCCGCGGCGGCGCGGCGCAGCGCGTGCAGCAGGGCGAGCTGGGTGCTGCCGGGGAGTTCGGTGAGCTCCTCGCCGTCCATCCGGTTCCCGCCGAGCAGGTCGAGCACGCCGGAGGCCCGGTCCTGGAGGGCGAGGAGTTCGTCGCGGAAGTGCTCGCCGGAGTCGACGCGGGCGGTCCACAGTCCGTCGGCGGCCTCGGTGGGGCCGGCGCCGCCGGGGAGGCCGGGTACGGCGTCGGCGGAGAGCAGCAGGGCGCGGCGGCCCCGGCGGGCGGCGGCCAGCGCGGTCGCCGCGGCGACGGTGGTGCGGCCCGCGCCGCCGGGTCCGGTGACGAGAACCGTGCGCACCGGGTCAGGCCTTGCGGACGGACTCGACGCGCTTCTTCAGGCCGGCCAGGGCCCGGTCGATGATGACCTTCTCCGCCTTGCGCTTGATCATGCCGAGCATCGGGATCTTGACGTCGACGGTCAGCCGGTAGGTGACCTCGGTGCGGTCGCCCGCGCCGAGCGGGGCGAGCGCGTAGGAGCCGTCGAGGGAGCGCAGCATCTGCGACTTGACGAGGGTCCAGCTGACCTCGTGGTCGCCGGTCCAGGTGTACGCGAGGGTGTGGTCGTCCTTGATCGCGCCGGCGTCGAGGACGAGGCGGACCTTCTCGGCGCGGCCCCGGTCGTCGGTGGAGAGGACTTCGGCCTCCTTGACCTCGCCGGTCCACTCCGGGTAGCGCGCGAAGTCGGCGATCACGCCCATGACGTCGGCCGGCGACGCCTCGATCTCGATCGTCGAGCTGGTGTGTTCGGCCATCGCCGTGGCTCCTCCAGTGCGGTGTTCCGGTGCGCGGTACCGGATGCGTCGGCAGAACCCTGCCGTCAGAAGGCTATCGCGTGCCCGCGGTGCTCCGTCCCAGGGCCCGGCCCGGGACCGTCACCACTCCAGGGCCCATGGCCTGCCGGTGGACGCGAAGTGGCCGACGTTCACGCATTCGGTGGCGCCGATCCGCGTCCGGCGGACCAGCGGCTGGTGGACGTGGCCGAACAGCGCGTACCGGGGCCGGGTGCGGCGGATGGCGTCGAGCAGGGCCCGGCTGCCGCGTTCGAAGCGGCGCGCGACCGTGTCGTAGGTCAGCTCCGGCACCTCGGGCGGGATGTGGGTGCAGAGCACGTCGACGGGGCCGACCGCCTCGATCTTGGCCGCGTACTCCTCGTCGTCGATCTCGTACGGGGTGCGCATCGGGGACTTCAGGCCGCCGCCGACGAAGCCGAACACCCGGCCGCCGATCTCGACCCGGCCGCCGTCGACGACGGTGGTGCCGGGCCGGGCGTACTCGGCCCACAGACCGGGGATGTCGACGTTGCCGTAGGTGGCGTACGTCGGGGTGGGGAAGGCCGCGAAGAGTTCGGCGTACTGCTTGCGCACCGCCGAGACGATCGCGGCGTCCCGGTCCATGCCCGCCCACAGGGAGCGGCCGAACTCGCGGGCCTCCTCGAAGCGGCGCGCGGTGCGCAGGGCGACGATCCGGTCGGCGTTCTCCACGCCGAAGAGATCGGGGAAGATGCCGCGTGAGTGGTCCGCGTAGTCGAGGAAGAGGACCAGGTCGCCCAGGCAGATCAGGGCGTCGGCGCCGTCCCCGGCACGGGCCAGGGCCTCGGCGTTGCCGTGCACGTCGCTGACCACGTGGAGGCGGGTGCGCCGTGCGGCGGGTTTCTCTCGGGTGTCCGGGGCGGCGGCCATGGCCTCACCCTAGGCCGTGGCCCGGCACCGGCGTAGACCGCCCGGGAGGGCGGCGGCGAGAGGCCGGGCGTGACACACGGTGGACTACTGTGCGCGCAAGGATCACCGTTGTGTGTGACGCACAAGACATCTGGCCGGAACCCTCTATCGGGAACTGAGTACTGGTGGGTAACGTCCGGGCAGTCCGGTCGTGCTCATTTCACGTTTGAGCACCTGCCGGTCTTGGACAGCGGCCGGTGCGTCACACAGAGCCGTGGCACCGGAGCCCGATGAGGAGCAGCAGTCTTGCGCGAGTTCAGCCTTCCGGCCCTGTACGAGGTCCCCTCGGACGGCAACCTGACGGATCTCATCCGCCGCAACGCCGCTCAGCACCCGGACGTCGCGGTGATGAGCCGCAAGGTGGACGGCGCGTGGACGGACGTCGACGCCACCCGGTTCCTCGCCGAGGTCAGAGGGGTGGCCAAGGGCCTGATCGCGGCGGGCGTCGAGGCGGGCGACCGGGTGGCCCTGCTGTCCCGCACCCGTTACGAGTGGGTGCTGCTCGACTTCGCGATCTGGAGCGCGGGCGCGGTCACCGTCCCGGTGTACGAGACGAGTTCGCCCGAGCAGATCCAGTGGATCCTCGGCGACTCCGGCGCCACGCTGTGCGTCGTGGAGTCCCCGGCGCACCAGGCGTCCGTGGAGTCGGTCCGGGCGGACCTGCCCGCGCTGAAGAGCGTCTGGCAGATCGAGGAGGACGCGCTCGCCCGGCTGACGGCGACGGGCGCGGACGTCCCGGACGAGACCGTGGACCGGCGGATGCGGAGCGCCAAGGCGGACGATCCGGCCACCATCGTCTACACCTCGGGCACCACGGGCCGCCCCAAGGGCTGTGTGCTCACGCACCGCAGCTTCTTCGCGGAGTGCGGCAACGTGGTGGAGCGGCTGAAGCCGCTCTTCCGCACCGGCTCGTGCTCGGTGCTGCTGTTCCTGCCCACCGCGCACGTCTTCGGGCGGCTGGTCGAGGTGGCCTCGGTGATGGCCCCGATCAGGCTCGGCTGCGTACCGGACATCAAGCACCTCACCGATGAACTGGCCTCGTTCCGCCCGACGTTGATCCTCGGCGTGCCGCGCGTCTTCGAGAAGGTCTACAACGGGGCGCGCGCCAGGGCGCAGGCCGACGGCAAGGGCGGGATCTTCGACCGGGCCGCGAACACGGCGATCGCCTACAGCCGCGCGCTGGACACCGCGCAGGGCCCTTCGCTGGGTCTGCGGCTGAAGCACAAGCTCTTCGACCGGCTGGTCTACGGCAAGCTGCGCGCGGTGCTGGGCGGGCGCGGCGAGTACGCGATCTCCGGGGGCGCGCCGCTGGGCGAGCGGCTGGGCCACTTCTTCCGTGGCATCGGCTTCACCGTCCTGGAGGGGTACGGCCTGACCGAGACCTGCGCGGCCACCGCCTTCAACCCGTGGGACCGCCAGAAGATCGGCACGGTCGGGCAGCCGCTGCCCGGCTCGGTCGTGCGGATCGCCGACGACGGCGAGGTGCTGCTGCACGGCGAGCACCTGTTCACCGGCTACTGGGGCAACGAGGCGGCGACGGCCGACGCGCTGTCCGACGGCTGGTTCCACACGGGCGACCTCGGCACCCTCGACGAGGACGGCTACCTCGCGATCACCGGCCGCAAGAAGGAGATCATCGTGACGGCGGGCGGCAAGAACGTCGCCCCGGCGGTGATCGAGGACCGCATCCGGGGCCACGCGCTGGTCGCCGAGTGCATGGTGGTCGGGGACGGGCGGCCGTTCGTCGGGGCGCTGATCACCCTGGACGAGGAGTTCCTGCGCCGCTGGGCCGCCGAGCACGGCAAGCCGGCCGGGTCGACGGCCGCGTCGCTGCGGGAGGACCCGGAGCTGCTGGCCGAGGTGCAGCGGGCGGTGGACGACGGGAACGCCGCGGTGTCCAAGGCGGAGTCGGTCCGCAAGTTCCGCATCCTGTCCTCCCAGTTCACCGAGGAGGCGGGCCACATCACCCCGTCGCTGAAGCTGAAGCGGAGCGTGGTGGCGAAGGACTACGCGGACGAGATCGAGTCGATCTACCGCCGCTGACCGCCCCCTCGGCCCGAAGACCCGGAACGGGGCCCGCACCGGTGTGCGCGGCCCCGTTCGCGCATCCGGGCGCGGGCCCGACCGCGTGTCCGGGAACGGCCCCGACCGCACCGCGTGTCCAGGGACGACCTCGGTCCGCGTGTCCGGGCGCGGGCCCGACCGCGTATGCGCGCCGGGTCCGCCGGTCTCCCCGGCGGACCCGAGAAGGGCCGGAAACGGACCGGAGACCGCTAATCCGAGAAGGGCCGGAGACGGACCGGAGACTGCGGACCCGAGAAGGGCCGGAGACGGATCCGGAGAAGGCGGATCAGAGCAGCGCCTGCAACCGCTCCGCCAGCAGGTCCCAGCGCCACTTCTCCTCGACCCAGGCCCGCCCCCGCTCCCCCATCCGCCGCCGCAGCTCCGGGTCCAGCAGCAGGGTGACGATCCGGTCGGCGGCCTCCTCCGCGGAGCCCCCGCGCACCACCCAGCCGGTCTCGCCGTCGAGCACCGCGTCCGGTGCGCCGCCCGAGTCCCCGGCGACCACCGGCAGCCCGGTCGCGGACGCCTCCAGGAAGACGATGCCGAGGCCCTCCACGTCGAGGCCGCCGCGCCGGGTGCGGCACGGCATGGCGAAGACGTCGCCCGCGCCGTAGTGCGCGGGCAGTTCCTCCCACGGCACCGCCCCGGTGAAGCGCACCGACGCGTCGACCCCGGTCTCCCGGGCCAGCCGCTCCAGGTCGTCGGCGTACGGGCCGCCGCCGACGATCAGCAGGACCGCGTCCGGGACCCGGTCCAGGATCGCCGGCATCGCCCGGATCAGGGTGTCCTGGCCCTTGCGCGGCACCAGCCGCGACACGCAGACGACGACGGGCCGGCCGGCGAGCCCGAGCCGGGCCCGGACCAGGTCTCCGCCGGAGTCCGGGTGGAAGGTCTTCTCGTCGACGCCGGGCGGCAGCTGGACCATCCGGGCCGCCGCGGCGGGGCTGAGCGCGGCGGCGATCCGGGAGCGGGTGTACTCCCCCAGGTAGGTGAGGGTGTCCGTGCCGTCGCCGATCCGGCGCAGCAGCTGCCGGGCCGCGGGCAGCTGGGCCCAGCCGGCCTCGTGGCCGTGGGTGGTGGCGACCAGGCGGCGCGCGCCGGCCCTGCGCAGCGCGGGGGCCATCAGCCCGAGCGGGGCGGCCGCGCCGAACCACACCGAGGAGCAGCCGTGCTCGCGCAGCAGCCGCACCGCCCGCCGGGTGACCCGGGGAGTGGGGAGCAGCATCGTCGTGGAGTCCCGCAGGACGGTGAACGGCTGCTCGGCGTCGAAGGCGGCGGTGGCCGCGACGCCCTCGGGGGTCCGCTTCCAGGTGGAGGCGTACACGACGACCTTCGCGGGGTCCAGACGCAGGGCCATGTTGTGCAGGAACGCCTGGATGCCGCCGGGGCGGGGCGGGAAGTCGTTGGTCACGATCAAGGTCTTGTCCATCCCGGCCGACAGTACCGGGCGCATGTCCGCGAACGCCGAGGCAGGGGCGGCGGGGCATGATGGCTCCTCGTACCCGCGCATATCGGTGGAGTACGGCAAGGGAACGGACGGAACGGGTGAGGCGGCCATGACGGAATCGACCGGGGCGCGGCCGGCCGCCGCGGTGTGGGCCCTCACCAGGATCGGGCTGCTGCTCTGCGTCTCCCGGGTGATCGTCCTGCCCGGGCCGGACGTCACCGCCGACGTCTCGGTGATCTACCACGGCTGGTCCGAGGTCCTGAGGTCCGGCACGTACCCGCGTGCCGACGTCACCTGGCAGTACCCGCCGCTCGCCGCGCTCGCCGTGCTCTCCCCCGCCCTGCTGCCGGCCCTGGACTACGCCTCGGCCTTCTTCGTCCTGGCGGTGCTCTGCGACGGCCTGGTGCTGGCGCTGCTGCTGCACGCGGGCCGCCGCCGGGAACGGTCGGCGGCGGGGGCCTGGGTGTGGGTGGCCGGGGTGCCGCTGCTGGGCGCCACCGCGTACGCCCGCTACGACGTGATGGTGACGGCCGTGGCGGTGGCGGCGCTGCTGGCCGGGATCCGTCGTCCCCGGGCGCTGGGGGCGCTGGCGGCGGCCGGCGCGCTGCTGAAGGTGTGGCCGGCGCTGATCCTGGTGGGCGCCGAGCCCGGCGTCCGGACCCGCCGGGCGTGGACGGCCGCGGCGGTGACGGCGGCCGGGCTGCTGCTGTGCGCGGCGGCGGTGCCCGGGGCGTTCGCCTTCCTCGGCTTCCAGCGCGACCGGGGCACCGAGGTCGAGTCACTGGGGGCGCTGGTGTTCCATGTGGCGCGGTGGTTCGGCTGGCCGGGGCGGGTGGAGCTCCACTACGGCTCGCTGGAGTTCCTGGGGCCGGGGGTGGGGCTGGTGAGCGCGCTCGCCCTGGGCCTGTCCGCCGCCGCCCTCGGCTGGCTGCTGCTGTGGCGGCTGCGGGCGCGTGCGTTCCGGGCGAGCACCCCGGCGGACGCGGCGTTCACGGCGGTCCTGCTGTTCACGGCCACGAGCCGGGTGATCAGCCCCCAGTACATGCTGTGGCTGGTCGGACTGGCCGCGGTGTGCCTGGTCTTCCGGGACAGCGGCATGCGCCTGCCGGCCGTGCTGGTGCTGCTGGCCACGGGGCTCACCCAGGCGGAGTTCCCGTTCGGGTTCGACCATGTGGTCGCGAGTGACGCGACGGGGGTGGCGCTGGTGTGCGCCCGCAACGGCCTGCTGATCGCGGCGACGCTGATCGCCTGCCGGCGCCTGTGGCGGCGGACGGTGTCCGCCCCGGCGGACGCCCCGGCGGCGTCGGCGGACGCGCCGGAGCCCGGGACGTCCGCCGGGGACGTTCCCGCGCTCAGCCCAGCCGCGCGCGCAGATGGTCCCGCCAGCGCGCGGTGAACTCCGCGGGCGTGGTGTCCAGCACCTCCCGCAGGGCCGCCGCCACCGCCCCGTCCCGCTCCCGGTGCTCCGCCACGGCCCGGTAGAAGGCGGACAGTCTCCGCTCGCCCCACCGGTCGGCGATCAGCTCGCAGGCCAGCCGGGCGCCCTCGTACGCCCGCGCCAGGCGTGCCGCGTCGCCCGCGAAGCCGAAGTCCTCGTCGGCGGGCAGCGCGGCGGGCATCTCCCCGCGCCGGACGGCGTCGGCGAGTTCGGGCGCCGCCTCGGCGGCGGGGCGGTGCTCGGGGCGGTACGCGGCCCAGTCCGCGAAGCCCTCGGAGAGCCAGGACGGGGTGGCGCCGGTGGTGCGGGCCCGGGTGGCGACATGGGTGATCTCGTGGGTCAGGACGATCCGCCGCCCGAGGGCGTCGAGCGTGCCGTACGCCTCCGGGTTGACGATCACCCGGTCCGCAGGGGCCCGGTCCGGACCGCCGGGGAGGGCGGTGGTGACGGCCGCCAGGCCCCGGTAGTCCCCCGCCGGGCCGCCCAGCAGCCCCGCCACGCCGTCCGCGGTGCGCGGCACGAGCACCAGCACCCGGCCGGGCCAGCGCTCCGGCCAGGCGGCGGAGACCGCGGGCACCGCCCGGTCGGCGGCCGCGGCGATCGCGCGCAGCTCGCGCTCGGCGCGGCCGACGCCGAGGACGAGGCTGCGGGCGCCGCGCACCGCCCGGACCCGGCCCTGCCGCCAGAGCGGTCCGCCGTTCCCGTCCGGCCGGTCGGCGGTGATGTACCAGTGCCCGTCCGTCGTGTCCCGGCGCAGGTCGAGCACCCGGTCCTCGGTGGCCGGGGCCCGGTCGTAGCCCGTGATCCGGTAGTTCAGCCGCACGTCCGCGACGGCCCGGCCGGCGCCGTCCTCGGTGAGCCCGGTGACCTGGTACGTCCAGGAGGCCAGCGGCACGTCCGCGAGGTCGTCCAGCTCCCGGCGCTGGGCCGCGCGCAGCCCGGTGGCGCGGGGGTCGACGGCGGCCAGGTAGGCGTCCGGGTCGTGCGCCCGCACGGCGGCGGCGCGGCGCTCCAGCAGCGCCCGCACGGGGCGGGCGGCGGAGCCGGGGGCGGGGTCGTCGGGGGCCGCGCAGGCGGACGCGAGCAGCAGCGCGGCGAGCAGCGGCGGCCCCGCCCGCCGTCCCCGTCCCCATCCCCTGCGCGGGGTGTCCCGTCGGTCGCTCCAGATCACCCGGTCGAGGGTACGGGCCGGGCGCGGGCGGAAAGCCGGAAGGGGCGCGGCGGGCGTGGTCCCCGCAGCGTCCCGCCGTGTCCCGCCGCACCGGCGCCGTGTCGCGCCGTACCCGCTGCGTCCCGCCGGGCCCGGCAGGCGGTCAGATCCGGGTGACGGACGAGACCGGCATCATCCCGACGGGGTCGTAGCGCACCGGGGCCCCGGGATACGGGGCGTGGATGACCTGGCCGCCGCCGACGTACATCGCGACATGGCTGGCGTCGGCACGGTAGACGACCAGGTCGCCGGGGCGCGCCTCGGAGAGCGGCACCAGGCGTCCGGCGTGCCGCTGCGCCTGCGAGGTGCGCGGCAGGCTGACCCCGGCCCGGGCGTACGCCCACTGCGTCAGCCCGGAGCAGTCGAAGGCGGAGGGCCCGTTGGCGCCCCAGACGTACGGCCGGCCCAGCGCCTGACGGACCGCCAGGACGGCTGCCGCCGCCCGCGTGGAACCGGCCGGCAGCCCGAGGGCCGGCGCGATCATGTCGCCGCGGCCGGAGCGCGAGGCCCGGGCGAGGTCCGCCCGCTCGGCCCCGGAGAGCGTGCCCAGCAGCTGCCTGGCCCGGGCGAGTTTGCGTTCGACGGTCCGCTTGTGGCGGGCGGCGGCCTCCCGGTTGGTCTCCAGCTCGGTCAGGGCCCGGGTGGCCTCCGCGCGGATCTGCGCGAGGGAGCGCCGGGTCTGGCGGAGTTCTTCCAGTCGGGCGGTCTGGCGTTCGGTCAGCCGGTCCAGGGCGGCGGCCCGGTCGAGGTAGCCGTCCGGGTCGGAGGAGAGCAGCAGGGCGAGCGCGGGGTCCAGGGCGCCGGAGCGGTACTGCGCGGCCGCCAGCGAACCCAGCGCCGCGCGCGCCCGGTTGAGGCGTTCCTGGCTCCGGGCCGCCCGGTCGAGGGCCCGGTTCGCCTCGCGGCGCAGCCGGCCGGCGTTCTCGCCGGCCTCGTCGTACCGCTGGGTGGCCTGCTCGGCCTCGGCGTACAGCTGGTCGATCCGGGCCCGCACCGAACGGGACGTGTCCTGCGGGTCGGCGTGCGCGGGGACCGCCCCGAACGCGGCCGCGGCGGTCGCCGCCGCGGCGGACAGGACCGTGGCCCGGGCGCCCCGGTTGAGACCGGACTGTGTGGAACGGCGATGGGACACCACAGGACGCCGCGCTCCCTTCCGCTGTACGCAGATGTGCGCGGCCCCTGCCGCCCGGACGGGCGGACCGACGACGGGAGCCGCACAGCAGGCAGACAGTAGTCGTACGGCTACGGAGCGGCCAAGGACCTCGCGGGGCGGGTGGACGGCCGGAAAACGGCCGCCCCGCCGGTGACCTGTGGTCTCCGGCGGGGCGGGCCGATGTGCGGGGCGCGGGAATTCGCCCGTTCGGGCGTCGTCAGCCGACGCGCACGCCGAACTGGAAGCTGCCCAGGGTGTTCATCGACTCGTAGCGGACGTACGCGCCCGGGTACGGGGCGTGCAGGACGGTGTTGTTGCCCGCGTAGAGGCCCACGTGCGAGGTGTTGTTGAAGAAGACCAGGTCGCCCGGCTTGAGGGCGCTCCGGCCGATCCGGGGGCCGTCGTTGACCTGGGTGTACGTGACCCGGGAGATCTGGACGTTGGCCTGGGCGTAGGCCCACTGGGTCAGCCCGGAGCAGTCGAAGGAGCTGGGGCCGGTGTGGCCGGAGGCGTACGGCATGCCCACCCTGGTGGAGGCGGCGCTCAGGGCGGCGGCGCCGCGGGCGGAGGCGGGAGCCTCGTTGCCCAGTTCGACGCGGTCGCCGGCGGAGCGGCTGGCACGCCGGTCGTCCTCGCGCATCTTCTCGCGCTCGGCGGCGGTCAGCGTGTTGAGCAGGCGCTGCGCCGTGGCGAGCTTGCTCTGGAGCTGCTTCTTCTTCTCGCCGAGCGTCTTGCGGACGTCCGCGAGGTCGCCCAGCTTCTTCTGGGCCTCCTTGCGCTGCTGCGCGAGGATCCGCTGCTTCTCCTGGATCTTCCGGAGCGCCTCGGCCTGCTTGGCCGACAACTGGTCGAGCGCGGAGGCCTCGTCGAGGAAGGTGTCCGGGTTGGAGGAGAGGAAGAGCTGGACCGACGGGTCGAGACCGCCGGAGCGGTACTGCGCCGCGGCGAGCGAACCGAGGCCGTTGCGCAGGTTGTTGATCTCCTGCTGCCCCCGGGCCACCTTGTCCTGCAGCGCGCTGACTTCCTTCTCCAGCTTCTGCTGCTTCTCCTTGGCGCCGTAGTACTGCTCGTTGGCCGTGCTGGCCTCATGGCTGAGCTTGTCGACCTTCGCCTTGACCTCGCTCTTGGAGGGCTTGGGGTCGGCGTGGGCCGCCTGGGAGGTCAGGGCCACGGCTGCGGCGGCGGTCGCGGTGAGCACGGTCACACGGGCGCGGCTCGGCTGCTTGGGACGACGGTGGGACGCCACGAAGGCGAGCTCCTTCTTCCTCCGGCCGCCTACCGGGCTGTGGGGGCTGTAGCCCCGGCTCCGTGGCACGTCACGGACTCGGCGGTTCCTTCGCCGCCACCCCGGATGGGTGATCAACCGAGCGAAGGTTCGAGCCCTGACCCTAGTGACCATCTTGTGATCAGTTCAAATCCTCACCGGCAAAATCTCACCGGAACAGATACTTCTTTACCTATATCACACGGGGTGTAGCTGGGATCTGACGGTCCGTTCCCCGATATCCGCCGAGTCCCGGCCAAGCGTCAGGAGACGCGCGAAAGGCGCTTCAGGAGCAAGACAGACGCGACGGGCCGGGCGCCCGCCCTGGCCACCCCGTCGGCCACTTCGCGGTCGGTGGAGACCACCACGACCGGGCGGCCCGGCGGTTCGGCGCGCGCGAGCTGGCGGATGAGCTCGTCGGCGGTCACCCCGGGCTTGCTGAACAGCACCCGGACGCCGCGCGGCGGCGCGAGCAGCACCGGGGCGGCGAGTTCGGCCCCGTCGAAGACACAGGTCATCTCGGCGCCGGTCTGCGCCGCCAGCACCGCGAGCCCGCCCAGCAGCCTCAAGCGCTGCTTCTCCAGGGGTAGTTGGGGGTAGCCGGTCTTGGTGACGTTGTAGCCGTCCACGATCAGGTGCGCCTGCGGCAGCGCGAGCAGCTGGTCGAGCAGGGCCGGGTCGGTCTCCGAAAGGGCCCTGGCCGCGATGTCCTTGGGCGACATCCGGCCGGGCTCGACCGCGTCGACCCCGTCGGCCGGGCGTGTCGACGCCGGGGGCAGGGCCAGTTCCCGGCGCAGTCCCCGGGCCGCGTCCAGCACCGTGTCCAGCAGCAGCCGCAGCCGCATGTCCTCGACCGTGCGGCCCTCCCGGGCGGCCCTGCGGCCGGCCTCCGCGGACGCCTCGGCCTCGCCCAGCCGCGCCTTGAGCCGGCGGGTCTCGCTCTCCGCCGCCGAGAGCTCGGCGGCCGCCTCGGCGCGGGCCGCCTCCGCCTCGGCCCGGCCGCGGCGCAGCGCGGCCTCCCCGCGCCGGACCTCGTTGACCGCGCTGCGCAGCTTGCGCTGGAGCGACTCGTTCTCCTTGCGGGCGGCGTCCAGTTCGGCGCGGAGCCGTTCCGTCTCGGACTTCGTCTGGGCGCGGGCGCGGGCCAGTTCCTCGCGCAGCCGTTCCAGCTCGCGGCGGCTCGCCTCGTCGGCGCGCTCGGCGTCGGCGCGCTGGACCTCCTCGCCGGCGGCGGCGACCAGCTTCACCCAGCCCGCCGGGCGCAGCACATACGCGGCCGCGGCCACGTCGAGGGGGTCGGCGGCGGCGGGCGGCGAGCCGGCCTCCAGGGCGGCGGCCAGTTCGGGCTGCTGTTCCTGGAGCCGCTCACCGATGCGCCGGCGGAACAGCGCGTCGCTCTCCAGCGCGGCCGCCATCGAGTTCCCGGCGAACTTGGCGCGCCGGGTCGGGGTGAAGCGGGCGTACTGCCTCAGCGGGGCGGGGAGCTCGGCGATCGTCAGGGCGCCGAAGGCGTCCGAGACCAACGCGACGACCCGCCGCCGCACACCTTCGGGCAGCGGGCGGTCGAGCGCCTCGACGGCGCCGTCGGCCTCCTCGGCCGGCTCGGCGCCGCTAGCGGGCCGCTCCACCATCCCTCACCCCACATCATGTCTCTGTCCTCGCGGCTCCGGTCAGGAACCGGCGCCCGGCCTGGCGACCAGTTCGATCTGGTCCACCGCGTTGCACCAACGGCACCGCACCGACTCGATGGTCTCACTGACCACCTCGCGTTCCTCGACGGTGGCCTCCCCGGCCAGGTCGAGGTGGACGTACTCGACGACCTTGGAGGAGCGCGTGACGTCGAAGCGCGTGAGATTCCCGCAGAGCGTGCAGCGCCAGCGGGTCTCGTCCGTCGGCTGCGGAACCGTCGTCATCGTTGCGTCCTCTTTCGTCGAGCCTCGTGCCGTCTGCTTCAAGGATCTCGCGGTGCGCCGTCGAACTGCGGGTGTCCTGTTTTCCCGGAGGGGCCGGCGGCGGTTTCACGGGGACGCCGGCCTCTCTTTACCCTACGGCCTCTCCGTGCCCCTCCGACACGGCGAGGCGCTCTGTCCCGATCCCTCCGCTTGCGTCATGCTCTGCTCATGATCGATCTGCGAGGTGCGGCCACCAGGCTGACCAGCGGACTCCTGCGAACGATCGCCCCCGGCGGACCGCTGGTCACCCACAGCCTGATCGCCGGATGCTGTCTGATCTTCGCGCTCGGCCCGCTCTCCGGCCTGCGCCCGCCGCCCGGCGACGCCGAGGCCGTGCTCGCCGCCCAGACCGGGTACTTCGAACGCTGGGGAGTGATCCCGACCCAGCTGTGGCACGGCTCCGGGCACGCCCTGCTCACCCCGCTCACCGCGCTCTTCGTGCACGGCAGCTGGCTGCATCTGCTGGGGAACATGCTGTTCCTCCACGTCTTCGGGGCGATGACCGAGCAACGTATGGGCCGCGTCGAGTTCGTCCTCTTCTACACCGCCTGCGGCGGTCTCGCGCTGGTCGCCTACGCGGCGGCGCACGCCTCCTCCGACCAGACGCTGGTCGGCGCGTCGGGGGCCATCTCGGCGGTGCTGGGCGCCTTCCTCCGCTTCTTCCCCCGGGCCCGGGTCACCAGCCTGTTCCCGTTCCTCTTCTTCCTGCCGCTGCGCTTCCCCGCCTGGATCGTGCTGGTGTTCTGGTTCGTCCTGCAGTGGCTGGCCGTCCGGGACGCGGGCGACGGCGGGCCCGGGGTGGCCTATCTGGCCCATGTCGCCGGCTTCGCCCTCGGCTTCCTGTACGCCTGGGGGCGCTGTCGGCGTGCGGATAGAGTGAAGGCCCCAGCAGCGGCCACCGAGGGAGAGAACCAGCCGTGATCAGCGCGATCGTGCTCATCAAGACCAGCGTGGACCGGATTCCCGAGATCGCCGAGGCCATCGCCGCGCTGGACAACGTCAGCGAGGTCTTCTCCGTCACCGGCACCTACGACCTGATCGCCATGGTCCGGGTGGCCCGGCACGACGACCTGGCGGACGTCATCCCCGGCCGGATCAGCAAGATCCCTGGCGTCGAGGCCACCGACACCCACGTGGCCTTCCGCACGTACTCGCAGCACGACCTGGAGGCCGCCTTCAACATCGGCCTCGACGCGTAGGCGGCCCGCCCCGGCCCGGCGCGCGGGGAGCCCGTCCGGCGGAGGGCCGCCCCGCTCCGCCGGGTGTCGCGCGCCCCTCGGCACCGCCCTCAGTGCCGCGTCTCGGCCCGGTCCGGGACGCACCGGCCGCCCTCGGTGCGGTACGTCCACCGGGCGCCCTGGCCGACCAGTTCCCCGACCGCGCGCACGAAGCGCTCCACATGCTCGTCGGGGGTGCCGGCGCCGAAGCTCACCCGGATCGCGTTGAGCGAGAGCTCCCCCGGGCCGGCCTCGGGCGCGCCGCACTCGCCGGCCTCCCCCGGGTCGCCGCCCAGCAGGGTGCGGACCAGCGGGTGCGCGCAGAACAGCCCGTCCCGGACCCCGATGCCGTACTCGGCGGAGAGCGCCGCCGCGAAGTGCGAGCTGTTCCATCCCTCCACCACGAACGAGATGACCCCGACCCGGGGGGCGTCGTCGCCGAACAGCGAGAGCACCTTGACCTCGGGGATCCCCGCGAGCCCGGCCCGGACGGCGGCGACGAGCCGCTGCTCCCTGGCGACCAGCCGGTCGAAGCCCTCCTCCGTGAGCGCCTTGCAGGCGGAGGCGACGGCGTACGCGCCGATCACATTGGGTGAACCGGCCTCGTGGCGGGCGGCGGTGGTGTGCCACTCGACGTCCACGCCGCCGTCGGCGCGGCGGGCGACCTTGCGCGAGGCGCCGCCGCCCGCGAGGTAGGGCTCGGCGTCCTGGAGCCAGTCGGCCCGGCCCGCGAGCACGCCGCAGCCGAACGGCGCGTACAGCTTGTGCCCGGAGAACGCGACCCAGTCGACGTCCAGTTCGGCGATGTCGATCGGGTGGTGCGGGGCGAGCTGGGCGGCGTCGAGCACGATCCGCGCGCCGTGCGCGTGCGCGACGGCGGCCAGTTCCCCGACCGGCCACAGCTCGCCGGTGACGTTGGACGCGCCGGTGACGCAGACCAGCGCGGGGCCGACGGGGTCTCCCCCGCCGGGACGGAGTCGACCGCTCGGGGAAGGATCGCGGTCGGCGAGCGCCCGTTCCAGCGTCTCGACGGCCTGGGCCGGGGTGCGCGGGGCGTCCAGGTACGTCACCCGGGCGTCGCGCCACGGCAGCAGCGAGGCGTGGTGCTCGGTCTCGTAGACGAAGACCTGGCAGTCGGCCGGGACGGCGGCGGCCAGCAGGTTGAGCGAGTCGGTGGTCGAGCGGGTGAAGACCACCTGGTCGTCGGCGCGGCAGCCGAGGAACTCCGCGACGGCCGCCCGGCTGTTCTCGAAGAGGTCCGTGGAGAGCTGCGAGAGGTACCCGGCTCCCCGGTGGACGCTGCCGTAGTACGGGGCGTACGCGGCGACGTCGTCCCAGACGCGCTGGAGGGCCGGGGCGCTCGCGGCGTAGTCGAGCGCGGCGTAGGTGACTTCACCGCCCGTGACCAGGGGAACCGTTACATCCCGACCCAGAACCGGCAGAGGGGCACAAAGCGACTGGTCGGTGGCAGCGGTGAGGACAGACATGGCGAACTCCCGTAAGAGGCAGGCGAAAAGCGCGCGCCGACGGGTGCGCGCCGGCGCGGCGAAGACTTGGAGAAGGGTGCGCGGAGGGCTTTCGGCCCAGTGCTGTGGCCGGAGAAGGTCCGCCGGGGCGCTCGCGGCGTCCGGTGCGGCGCGTCGCGAGAACGGGTCCGCCCTCGTACGGGACGCACAGGGGCGGGACGAAGCGCGACGGGAACGGAACTCCCCCGCCCGGACCGAGCCGGGAGCCGGGGGACGTGCCGGGATGCCGCGCGCCGGTGGACCTTCCGGTCGCAGCACTAGCGCATTCGCGTGCTCACAAGAGACTCCCTAGGGACCAGGACCCCGGGGGATGGCATTCACTGATGCCGAGGGGCCCGCGCTTGCCGCGGGCCTCGCTGCCCACGGCCTGGTCTTCACCCGGGGCACCCCGCCACGGACGGAGGGTTGCCGGACAGCGGGCCGGGGCCGTAGTCGCTGTCACTCATGACCTGCCTGCATCTTGCCATATGCGCGGGAACGCGCAAGGGCGCGGTCCAGGATCCGGACCGCGCCCGCGTCACGTCCCGCCGGTGCGGAGGCCGTCGGGCGAGCCGCGTCCGATCCGCGGTCACCCGGCGTCCCCTCAGGCGTTGCTGGCCGCCACCCAGCGCTCCAGCGCCGCCCGGGCCGCCCCGGAGTCGATGGACTCGGCGGCCCGCACGACCCCGGCGGCGAGCTGCTCGTCCAGGGCGGCGTCCGTCGGGTCCAGGGCCACCAGCGCCGCGGCCGAGTTGAGGAGCACCGCCTCCCGCACCGGCCCGCCCTCGCCGGCCAGCACCCGCCGGGCCACGTCCGCGTTGTACGCGGGGTCGGCGCCGCGCAGCGCCTCGGCCGGGACCAGCCGAAGGCCGATGTCGCGCGGGTCGAACGCCTCCTCGCGCACCGAGCCGTCCCGAACCACCCAGATCCGCGAGGTCGCGGTCGTGGTCAGCTCGTCGAGGCCGTCGTCGCCGCGGAAGACCAGCGCCGAGTTGCCGCGCTCCGCGAGGACGCCGGCGACGATGGGCGCCATCCGCGCGTCCGCGACGCCGACGGCCTGGGCGCGCACCCGGGCCGGGTTGGTGAGCGGGCCGAGGATGTTGAACGTGGTCTGGGCGCCGAGCTCCTTGCGCGCCCGGGCGGCGTACCGCAGCGCGGGGTGGAACTTCACCGCGAAGCAGAAGGTGATGCCCGCCTCCTCGGCGACCTCGACGACGCGCGGGGCGCTGAGGTCCAGGTTGACGCCGAGCTTCTCCAGCACGTCGGAGGAGCCGCTCGCCGAGGAGGAGGCCCGGTTGCCGTGCTTGACGACCTTGGCGCCGGTGCCCGCGACGACGATCGCGGACATCGTGGAGATGTTGACCGTCTTGGCGAGGTCGCCGCCCGTGCCGACGATGTCGACCGTGCGGCCGGGCACGTGGATGGTGCGGGCGTGCTCGTACATGGCGCGCACCAGGCCGACCACCTCGTCGACCGTCTCGCCCTTGGCGCGCAGCGCCACCGCGAATCCGGCGATCTGCACGTCGGTCGCCTCGCCGCTCATGATGCGGTCCATCGCCCAGGCGGTGTCGTCCGCGCTCAGGTCCTCGCCGCGCAGCAGCGGGTTCAGCAGGCCGGGCCAGGTACGGTCCGCCACGCTGTCGCCGCCGATCGGGGTCGCAACGTTCATGGTCCGCTCCTGGGGGTCCACAGCCGGGTAAAGGGGTCGGCCCCACCCTATCGAGCGCCGGGGAACAGCGCGGAGCCCCGTCCAGCGAATGGACGGGGCTCCGGCTGTGGCGATCAGTTCAGGCGATCAGTGGTGACCGTGGCCGCTGGTGATCTCCTTGTACTCCTCGACGGTGGGCTTGGCGATCTGGTTGTTCTCGCCGTAGTAGCCCTTGCTGAGACGGGCACGGAGCTTCTGCAGTGCGGACACCTTGCGCTCGACGCCGTTCTCGTCGACCGTCGGGCCGATCTCGACCGGCTCGTACTGGTCGTGCGCGGTGAGCGTGTGCAGCTTCTCCGGGCTGAGCGGCTCGTGGATCTCCACGAACTCACCGTGCGGCAGGCGCTTGATGATGCCGGACTCGCGCCCGTGCAGCACCTTCTCCTTGTCGCGGCGCTGGAGGCCGAGGCAGATCCGCCGGGTGGCGACGAACGCGATGACCGGGCCCGCGAAGATGAAGATCCGGATGAACCAGGTGATGGCGTTGATCGACAGGTGGAAGTGCGTGGCCCACAGGTCGTTGCCGCCGCCGATGAAGACGATGACGTAGACGGTGATCCAGGCGACGCCGAAGGCCGTCCGGGTCGGGGCGTTGCGCGGGCGGTCCAGCAGGTGGTGCTCGCGCTTGTCACCGGTGACCCAGGACTCGATGAACGGGTAGACCGCGATGATCGCGAGTACCACTCCGAAGAGCGCCAGCGGGATGAACACGCCCAGGACCAGGGTGTGACCCCACAGGTTGATCTCCCAGCCCGGCATCACTCGGATCAGACCCTCGGCGAAGCCCATGTACCAGTCGGGCTGGGCGCCGGTGGACACCTGGTCCGGCCGGTACGGGCCGATGGACCAGACCGGGTTGATCGTGGCGATGGCCGAGATGACGGCGATGACGCCGAAGACCAGGAAGAAGAAGCCGCCCGCCTTCGCCATGTACACCGGCATGAGGGGCATGCCGACGACGTTCTTGTTGGTGCGGCCCGGACCCGCGAACTGCGTGTGCTTGTGGTAGACGACGAGGATCAGGTGCGCCACCACGAGGCCGAGCATGATGCCCGGCAGCAGCAGGATGTGGATCGAGTAGAACCGGGCGACGAAGTCGTGACCGGGGAACTCCCCGCCGAACAGGAACATGGAGATGTACGTGCCGACGATCGGCACGGACAGGATCGCGCCCTGGGTGAAGCGGATACCCGTACCGGACAGCAGGTCGTCCGGGAGCGAGTAGCCGGTGAAACCGGTGAACATGCCGAGCACGAACAGCAGGAAGCCGAACAGCCAGTTGATCTCGCGCGGCTTGCGGAAGGCGCCCGTGAAGAAGACGCGCATCATGTGCACGAACATGCCGGCCAGGAAGATCAGCGCGGCCCAGTGGTGGATCTGGCGGACCAGGAGACCACCGCGGACGTCGAAGCTGATGTCCAGCGTCGAGGCGTACGCCTCGGACATCCTGATGCCCTGCATCGGCTCGTAGGAGCCGTGGTACACGACCTCGTTCATGCTCGGGTGGAAGAACAGCGTCAGGTACACACCCGTGAGGATGATGATGATGAAGCTGTAGAGCGCGACTTCCCCGAGCATGAAGGACCAGTGGTCCGGGAAGATCTTGCGCATGTTGGCCTTGGCCAGGGAGTAGATCCCCAGACGGCCGTCCGCCCAGTCGGCCACCCGCTCACCGGCGGGCGCCTTGCGATTGCCCGGCGCCGAGGAGCCGGGGGCGTGCGTGGTCGCAGTACTCATCCGCGCTCCCAGAATGCAGGACCGACGGGCTCTTCGAAGTCACCGAGCGCTTCGAGGTTGCCCTCGCTGTTCACGCCGATGCGCAGCTGCGGAAGGGCGTGGCCGGCCGGGCCGAAGATGACGCGGGCGCCGTCGGAGAGGTCGAAGGTGGACTGGTGGCAGGGGCAGAGCACGTGGTGCGTCTGCTGCTCGTACAGGCTGATCGGGCAGCCGACGTGGGTGCAGATCTTGGAGAAGGCGACGATTCCGTCGTGCGCCCACTCGCGCTCGCGCTTGTCCTTGATGTCCTCCGGACGGATCCGGACGATCATCAGCGCGGCCTTGGCGATCTGGTTGTTGAAGTCCTCCGCGTCCTCCGTCAGGCCCTCGGGCATGGCGAACGTCAGCGAACCGACCGCGACGTCCTCGGGGCGCAGCGGCTCATTCGTGTTCATGTTGATGAGCTGCTTGCCCTGGGCCCACAGCGACTTGCGGAGCTTCTTCTCCGGCAGCGGGCCGAGGTCGCGCAGCAGCATCACACCGGAGAGCGGCACCAGGGCCAGCGCGCCGAACATGGTGTTGCGGATCAGCTTGCGCCGGCCGAGAGCGGACTCCCGGGCGCCGTCCGCGAAGTCCGCGAGGACCTTCGCCTTGACCTCGGGCTCCGCCTCGATGGGGTGCCGGTCGTCGGCGACCTCGACGTCGGACATCAGGGTGCGCGCCCAGTGGACGGCCCCGGCGCCGATCGCGAAGAGCGCCACGCCCAGGGTCAGGCCCAGGGAGAAGTTGAGCACGCTCACATGACCGAACGGCCAGATGTACACGATCTTGTCGACGGGGAAGACGACATACGAGGCGATGAAGCCGATCGTCGCCAGCATCGACAGCGTGAAGAGCAGGGCGACGGTGCGCTCGGAGCGCTTCGCGGCCCGCTCGTCGATGTCCTGAATGCGCGGCTTGTGAGCCGGCAGCCCCGGGTCGGCGAACGGGTTGTCGGCGACCTCTACCGCGCCGTGCGCGGTGTCCTGCGCGATGGACAGGTTCTCGTCTGGAATCTCTTGGCTACTCATGACTTCTTGGCCTTAGCGGTGTGGGCCGCGACCCAAACGGCAAGTGCGATCAGTGCGCCGAGACCGAAGATCCAGGCGAACAGGCCTTCGCTGACCGGGCCCAGGCCACCCAGCGCGAGACCACCCGGGCTCGGGGTGTCATCGCTGTTCACGGCCTTGACGTAGGCGATGATGTCCCGCTTCTGCTCCTCGGGCATCGTCGTGTCCGGGAAGGACGGCATGTTCTGGGGGCCGGTCTGCATGGCCTCGTACAGGTGCTTCGTGGACACGCCCTCGAGGCTGGGCGCGTACTTGCCGTTCGTCAGCGCGCCGCCCTGACCGGTGAGGTTGTGGCACTGGGCGCAGTTGGTGCGGAACAGCTCGCCGCCCTTGGCGGCGTCCGCGCCGGCGGGGTCGTACTGCTTCGTGGTCGGCGTGATCGGACCGGCGCCGAGCGACGCGACGTACGCCGCGAGCTGGTCGATCTCGGCCTGGGTGTAGATGACCTTCTTCTTCGGCACCTGGGCGCCCGGCTGCTGCGCCGGCATGCGGCCCGTGCCGACCTGGAAGTCGACGGCGGCGGAGCCCACGCCGACCAGGCTCGGCCCGTCGGTGGTGCCCTGACCGCCGGTCCCGTGGCAGCTGGCGCAGCCGACGGCGTACAGCTTCTTTCCCTCATCGATGGCGAGGGACTGGGCGGTGTCGTCGGCCTGCGCCTTACTCGCGGGCGCGAACGCGGCGTACAGCCCCCCAGTGGCCGCCAGCGCGAGGAGTAGGACGACGACCGCCGCCAACGGATGGCGTCGTCGTGCGGAGAGCTTTTTCACGGATTACCCCGGTGTCAGGATCTTCTGCGTCGATGCTGGATGTGGTTCGGGACGAGCCCGATTACTTGATCATGTAGATCGTGGCGAACAGGCCGATCCACACGACATCGACGAAGTGCCAGTAGTAGGACACGACGATGGCTGCGGTCGCCTGCTCGTGGGTGAACCTCTTGGCCGCGTACGTCCTGCCCAGGACGAGCAGGAAGGCGATGAGCCCGCCTGTCACGTGCAGCCCGTGGAAGCCGGTCGTCAGGTAGAACACCGAGCCGTACGGGTCGGAGGACAGCGAGAGGCCGTCCTTCTTCACCAGCTCGGTGTACTCGAAGATCTGGCCTCCGATGAAGATCGCACCCATCACGAAAGTGATCACGAACCAGGTGCGCAGCTTCTTCACGTCGCCGCGCTCGGCGGCGAAGACGCCGAGCTGGCAGGTGAGGGAGGAGAGCACCAGGATCGTGGTGTTCGTCGCCGAGAACGGGAAGTTCAGGGCCGAGGCCATTTCCTTCCAGTGCGCGGGTCCGGTCACCGATCGCAGGGTGAAGTACATCGCGAAGAGGGCCGCGAAGAACATCAGCTCGGAACTCAGCCAGATGATGGTTCCGACGCTGGTGAGGTTCGGTCGATTGACCGACGGGTGCGCGTGCCCGGTTTCTACTGTCGTTGCTGTCGCCACGACCGACATTATGTCGGTCGCTTATCCCGCCCTCACTCCGGGGGGTGCCGTTCGGTGTGTCAACCGGGTGTGCCCTCCTCGAACGGCCCATGAATCCACTGTCGCGGGCCGTGCTGACAGGCCGTCGGGCGGAGTACGATCCGCGCATCGGTTCATGCCCGGAAAGCCCCGCCGACACGGATGTCACGGAGGAAGAATGCAGCCGACCGCCAGGGTCCTGGTCTACAGCGACGACGCCCGCACCCGGGAGCAGGTGAGGCTGGCAGCCGGGCGCAGGCCCGCGGCCGACGTGCCGGAGGTGGAGTTCCTGGAGTGCGCCACCCTGCCCGCCGTCCTGGCGGCGCTGGACGGCGGCGGCGTCGACGTGTGCGTACTGGACGGCGAGACGGCGCCCGCGGGCGGCATGGGCGTCTGCCGGCAGATCAAGGACGAGATCTTCCAGTGCCCGCCCGTGCTGCTGCTGATCGGGCGCCCGCAGGACGCCTGGCTGGCCACCTGGAGCCGCGCGGACGCCGCGGTGACCCTTCCGGTGGAGCCGGTCGAGTTCGCGGACGCCCTGGCGTCCCTGCTGCGCCGCAGGCTCTGCGCGGGCGTCTGAGCCCGGCCCGTCCGCCCTGCCGAGGGGCGGCGCACGCCCGGGGCCGGTCAGACCTCGGGGCGCAGCCGGGCCGCCTGGATGGTGTCCGCGCGCTCCGGCTCGCCGCTCTTGCGCAGTGCGCTGCCCTTCTGCCATTTGTCCCAGGACAGGTTCCAGTCGCCGTAGCCGTTGTCGAACGGCGTCATCGTCTCGCCCTGGCTGCCCACGACCTGGACGATGTCGCCCTCGCGCACGGTGTTGAAGAACCACTCGGCGAGGGCGGTGGTCATGCCCGTGCAGCCGTGGCTGACGTTGGCGTACCCCTGCGCCCCGGTGGACCAGGGGGCCGCGTGCACGTACTCGCCGCTCCAGGTGACGCGGGTCGCGTAGTAGACCTGCAGGTCGTACGAGTCGTCCGAGCCCGCCGCGATGCCGATCGTCTCGCCGCGCATGCGTACGGAGTACTCCTTGCTCAGCACGACCTTGACGCCGTTGCGGGTGGAGAAGCCGGGCTTGCCGGTGGTGACCGGAATGGTGTTGATCACTTTGCCGTCGCGCTTGACGGTCATCGTGTGCGCGGCGGCGTCGGTGATGGCCTCGACGCGGTCGCCCGTGGTGAGCTTCAGCGCCTTCGTGGGCGTCCCGTAGAGCGTGTCGCTGACCTTGATGCCCGCCAGGCCGCTGGTGACGTCGATCGTGGCCCTCGCGGGCCAGTACTCCTTCGGGCGGTAGTGCAGGGTCTTGTCGTCGACCCAGTACCAGGAGCCGGTGACGGCGGGCGTGGAGCGGACCTGCAGGGCGCGTTCCACGACGGCTCTGGCCGCCCGGTCCTTGACCGGGACGCTCAGCTGCGCGGTGATGGGCTGTCCCACCCCGTAGGTGCCCGCCTTGGGCCCGAAGGCGACCTTCAGGGACTTCTTCCTGACGGCGTCGGTCTCGAAGGAGAGCGTGCGGCTGCCCGGTGATCCGTCGCCGTCCTCCATGCTGACCCGCACGGTGTAGCGGGTGCCGGCGGCGAGCGGGGAGGTGGAGCGCCAGCGTCTTCCGTCGGCGTCGAGTTCGCCCGCCAGGCGGCGTCCGGTCGCGTCCGTGGCGATCACGTCCGTGATCCGTCCGTCGTCGTCGTTGACGCCGACTTCGAGCGGACGCTCGGAGTCCGCCTTCTTGTCGCCCTCCGGGAGGTTGGAGGAGATCTCGTCGGCCGCGTCGTACGGCTTCGCCGCGAGGGGGTGGTCGTCGGAACCTCCACATGCGGCCGCACCTGCGACCAGGGTCGCGGCCAGCAGAGTGCTGCTCACTACGGGGCGGATGCGCGGAGTGTGGTCCATGAACACACGTTATGGATATTTCATCCCTTTTGGCGCGCCATATACGTGCAAACGGGGGCCCGTACCTCCTTTGGTGGAGAGGTACGGGCCCCCGTCAGACGGAGCCGGTGAAGCGGTGACGCGAGGTCACTGGGTGCGGTTCTCGCCGTGGTAGTACTCGAGGACCCAGCCGAGCAGGCCGATCAGGATCATCGGGGCCGAGAAGTACATCAGCCACCAGCCGAAGATGACCCCCAGGAAGGCGAGGGAGCCGCCGATGGCCAGGGAGAGCGGCTGCCAGCTGTGCGGGGAGAAGAACCCCACCTCGCCGGCCTCGTCCGAGATGTCCGCTTCCTTGTTGTCCTGGGCCATCGCGTCGACCCGCCGGGCCGTGAAGGCCAGGTAGAAGCCGATCATGACGCTCAGGCCGAAGGCCAGGAAGAGCGCGGTGGTGCCCGCGGGCTCCTTCGACCACACACCGTAGGTGATGGCCATGGCGAGCATGAAGACGCTCAGCCAGAGGAACATCTTGCCCTGGATCTTCACTTGCCCGCCTCCTTGCCGCCGGCGAGGGCCTTCTCACCCTCGGGGTGGAACTCCAGCTGCTCCAGGGCCGCGATCTCCGGGTGGTGCAGATCGAAGGCCGGCGATTCGGAGCGGATCCGCGGCAGCGTGAGGAAGTTGTGCCGCGGCGGCGGGCAGGAGGTCGCCCACTCCAGCGAGCGGCCGTAGCCCCACGGGTCGTCGACCTCGATCTTCTTGCCGTACTTGGCGGTCTTCCACACGTTGTAGAAGAACGGCAGCATCGACAGTCCGAGCAGGAACGACGCGATCGTCGAGATCGTGTTCAGCGCGGTGAAGCCGTCGGCGGCGAGGTAGTCCGCGTAACGACGCGGCATGCCCTCGGCGCCCAGCCAGTGCTGCACCAGGAAGGTGCCGTGGAAGCCCACGAACAGCGTCCAGAAGGTGATCTTGCCCAGCCGCTCATCGAGCATCTTGCCCGTGAACTTCGGCCACCAGAAGTGGAATCCGGCGAACATCGCGAAGACCACGGTGCCGAAGATGACGTAGTGGAAGTGCGCGACGACGAAGTACGAGTCCGAGACGTGGAAGTCCAGCGGCGGCGACGCCAGGATCACACCGGTCAGACCACCGAAGGTGAAGGTGATCAGGAAGCCGACGGCCCAGAGCATCGGTGTCTCGAAGGACAAGGAGCCCTTCCACATCGTCCCGATCCAGTTGAAGAACTTCACCCCGGTGGGCACCGCGATGAGGAACGTCATGAAGGAGAAGAACGGCAGGAGGACGCCGCCGGTGACGTACATGTGGTGGGCCCACACGGTCACGGAGAGGCCCGCGATGGCGATGGTGGCGCTGATCAGGCCGATGTAGCCGAACATCGGCTTGCGGCTGAAGACCGGGATGATCTCGGAGATGATCCCGAAGAACGGCAAGGCGATGATGTACACCTCTGGATGGCCGAAGAACCAGAAGAGGTGTTGCCAGAGCAGGGCTCCGCCGTTGGCCGCGTCGAAGATGTGCGCACCGAACTTGCGGTCGACCTCCAGCGCGAAGAGCGCGGCGGCGAGGACCGGGAAGGCCAGCAGGACCAGGACACCGGTCAGCAGGACGTTCCAGGTGAAGATCGGCATGCGGAACATCGTCATGCCGGGTGCGCGCATGCAGATGATCGTGGTGATGAAGTTGACCGAACCGAGGATCGTGCCGAACCCGGAGAAGGCCAGACCCATGATCCACATGTCGCCGCCGATGCCGGGCGAGCGGACCGCGTCGGTCAGCGGGGAGTAGGCGAACCAGCCGAAGTCGGCCGCGCCCTGCGGGGTGAGGAAGCCCCCCACCGCGATCAGCGAACCGAAGAGGTAGAGCCAGTACGCGAACATGTTCAGCCGCGGGAACGCCACGTCGGGCGCGCCGATCTGCAGCGGCATGATCCAGTTCGCGAATCCGGCGAACAGGGGCGTCGCGAACATCAGCAGCATGATCGTGCCGTGCATCGTGAACGCCTGGTTGAACTGCTCGTTCGACATGATCTGCGTGCCGGGACGGGCCAGCTCGGCGCGCATGAAGAGCGCCATCAGACCGCCGATGCAGAAGAACGCGAACGACGTGACCAGGTACATCGTGCCGATCGTCTTGTGGTCAGTGGTGGTCAGCCACTTGACGACGACGTTCCCCGGCTGCTTGCGCCGTACCGGCAGCTCGTCCTCGTACGAGTCGTCTGCTGCCGCGGCACCTTCGTTGAGGATGCTCACAGTTTGTTCGTCTCCGCATTCCTGGCCGGTTCAGTCTGCTTGATGCCGGCCGGCACGTAGCCCGTCTGGCCCTTCTTCGCCAGCTCCTTCAGGTGCGCCTGGTAGCGCTCCGGGGAGACGACCTTGACGTTGAAGAGCATCCGGGAGTGGTCCGCGCCACAGAGTTCGGCGCACTTGCCCAGGAAGGTGCCCTCGTGGTTGGGGGTCACCTCGAAGGCGTTCGTGTGGCCCGGGATGACGTCCTGCTTCATGAGGAACGGCACCACCCAGAAGGAGTGGATGACGTCACGCGAGGTCAGGACGAAGCGGACCCGCTCGCCCTTCGGCAGCCACAGGGTGGGACCCGGGTTGCCGGTCTGCGGGTTGCGCGTGCCCGGGATGCCGAAGTCGTAGACACCCTCGGCGCTCTTGGGGAAGTCCTTCCGGTACTTGTCCGGAATGGCGTCGAGTTCCTTGGGGATCTCGTTGCCCGTGGCGGCCGAGCCGTCCACGTTCTCGATGTAGTTGAAGGCCCAGCTCCACTGGTAGCCGACCACGTTGATGGTGTGGTCCGGCTTCTTGAGTTCGAGGAGCTTCGATTCATCGCGCGCGGTGAAGTAGAACAGCACCGAGACGATGATCAGGGGAACCACGGTGTACAACGCCTCGATGGGCATGTTGTACCTGGTCTGCGTCGGAACCTCGACCTTGGTGCGGCTGCGCCGGTGGAAGATGACGCACCACAGGATCAGACCCCAGACCAGTACGCCCGTGGCGAGCGCTGCCGCCCACGAGCCCTGCCAGAGGGAGAGGATCCGCGGTGCTTCTTCCGTCACCGGCGTGGGCATACCGAGGCGGGGGAAGTCCTTGTATGTGCAACCGGTGGCGGTTGCAAGAACCAGGCCCGCAGTCAGCACCTGCGGCAGCTTCCGCCGCATCGGGCGCCGCGACGAGCGGTCGGAGCCGTTGGGACTCACGTAGCGCCTTCCCGAGAGTCTCGCCCACGCGGTCGGCGCGGCCGGTCGTTCTGGTCGGTCGCCGCCCTGACGCGGGCAGGGGTTTGGATGTTTATGCGGACCAAACCCTACTGGACGCCATTTGAGGTCGCGCGGGGAGGGTGCCCAACGCGCCGCCCCACCCCCCGAAGAGGTGGAGTGGGGCTCGCCGGTCGCCATCTGACGCCCCCTTTCCCCCTCTTTCTCCCTGGCGGGCACCCTCTTCGTCCGGGACGGACGCCCTCCTCTCCCCCGGGCCGGCGGCCCTCCGCTTCCGGCTCCTGCCCGGTGGCGGAGGTCCGCCGGACCGGCGTTCTCCCCGGTGGCTGCGGGGGCTCCGCTTCCGGGCCGCTCCGGGCTCTGCGGGGTGTGGGGGCCACGGCAGGGCCGCGCCGGGCTAGCGTGGCGGTGTGCCCTACTTCGACGCCGCCTCCGCCGCTCCTCTGCACCCCGTCGCCCGCCAGGCGCTGCTCGCCGCACTGGACGAGGGGTGGGCCGACCCGGCCCGCCTCCACCGCGAGGGGCGGCGGGCCCGGCTGCTGCTGGACGCGGCCCGGGAGACCGCCGCGGAGGCCGTCGGCTGTCGTCCGGACGAACTCGCATTCACTCCTTCGGGGACGCTCGCGGTGCATTACGGAATGTCCGGCGCCCTCGCGGGGCGTCGGCGTGTCGGCCGCCATCTGGTGGTCTCGGCGGTCGAGCACTCGTCCGTCCTCCACGCGGCCGCCGCCCATGAGGCGGAGGGCGGGGAGGTCACCGAGGTCGCGGTCGACCGCTCGGGGGCCGTGGGCGCGTCGGAGTACGCGGGGGCGCTGCGCGCGGACACCGCGCTGGCCTGTCTGCAGTCCGCCAATCACGAGGTGGGCACCGAGCAGCCGGTCGCCCCGGTCGCGGAGGCGTGCCGGGCGGCGGGGGTGCCGCTGCTGGTGGACGCGGCGCAGTCGCTGGGCCGGGGGCCGGCGCCGGAGGGCTGGTCGCTGCTGGCCGCCTCCGCGCACAAGTGGGGCGGGCCCCCGGGGGTCGGGCTGCTCGCGGTGCGCAAGGGGGTGCGGTTCGCGGCCCGGCGACCGGTCGACGAACGCGAGTCGGGGCGGGCGCCCGGGTTCGAGAACCTTCCGGCGGTGGTGGCCGCGGCGGCGTCGCTGCGGGCCGTGCGCGCCGAGTCGGCGGACGAGTCGGCGCGGCTGCGGGTCCTGGTGGACCGGATCCGCGCCCGGGTCCCGGAGCTGGTGCCCGATGTGGAGGTGGTCGGCGACCCGGTGCGCAGGCTGCCGCACCTGGTGACCTTCTCCTGTCTCTATGTCGACGGGGAGACGCTGCTGCACGAGCTGGACCGGGCCGGGTTCTCCGTCTCGTCCGGTTCGTCCTGCACCAGCAGCACCCTGACCCCGAGCCATGTGCTCAGGGCGATGGGGGTGCTGTCGGAGGGGAACGTGCGGGTGTCGCTGCCGCGCGGCACCACCGACGAGGAGGTGGACCGCTTCCTGGACGTGCTGCCCCGGGCGGTGGCGGAGGTGCGGGAGCGGCTGGGGGCGCCCGCCCCTGCGGCGTCCTCCCCCGGCACGCCCGCGTCCCTGGTGGTCGACGCCCTCGGGAAGCGCTGCCCGGTCCCGGTGATCGAGCTGGCGAAGGTGATCGCGGAGGTGCCGCCCGGCGGAACGGTGACGGTCCTCTCCGACGACGAGGCGGCGCGCCTGGACATCCCCGCGTGGTGCGGGATGCGCGGGCAGGAGTACGTGGGCGAGGAGCCGGCGGACCGGGGCACGGCCTACACGGTCCGCCGGCTGGGCTGAGGACGGTCCGCCGTCTCGGGCCGAGGACGGTCCGCCGCCCGGACCGGGGCGGGCCGGGTCAGGCCAGGTGGGCGCGGACCTCGCCCGCGGCGTCGTCCCCGTACGCCTTGGTGAAGCGCTCCATGAAGTGGGCGCGGCGCAGCGTGTACTCCTGGGTGCCGACGGTCTCGATGACCAGGGTGGCGAGCATGCAGCCGACCTGGGCGGCGCGCTCCAGGCCGACGCCCCAGGCGAGGCCGGAGAGGAAGCCGGCCCGGAAGGCGTCGCCGACGCCGGTCGGGTCGACCTTGCTCTCCTCCTCCGGGCAGCCGACCTCGATCGGGTCGTGGCCGGCCCGCTCGATGCGGACGCCGCGGGCGCCGAGGGTGGTGACCCGGTGGCCGACCCTGGAGAGGATCTCCTCGTCGCTCCAGCCGGTCTTGGTCTCGATGAGCCCCTTCTCGTACTCGTTGGAGAAGAGGTACGCGGCGCCGTCGAGGAGGATGCGGATCTCCTCGCCGTCCATCCGCGCGATCTGCTGCGAGAAGTCGGCGGCGAAGGGGATGCCCCGGGAGCGGCACTCCTCGGTGTGGCGGAGCATGCCCTCGGGGTCGTCGGCGCCGATCGAGACGAGGTCGAGGCCGCCGACCCGGTCGGCGACGGACTTCAGCTCGATGAGCCGGGCCTCGCTCATGGCGCCGGTGTAGAAGGAGCCGATCTGGTTGTGGTCCTCGTCCGTGGTGCAGACGAACCGGGCGGTGTGCAGGACCTCGGAGATCCGGACCGAACCGGTGTCCACGCCGTGGCGGTCGAGCCAGGCGCGGTACTCGTCGAAGTCCGCCCCGGCGGCGCCGACCAGGATCGGGTCCGTGCCGAGCACGCCCATGCCGAAGCAGATGTTGGCGGCGACACCGCCCCGGCGCACGTCGAGGTTGTCGACCAGGAAGGAGAGCGAGACCGTGTGCAGCTGGTCCGCGACCAGCTGGTCGGCGAAACGGCCGGGGAAGGTCATGAGGTGGTCGGTGGCGATGGAGCCGGTGACAGCGATTCGCACGGCGGGGGTGCTCCTGCGGAGATCGGGGGGAACGAGTGGCCTCGGCCCCGGGGCTGCGTGACAGTTCACGCTACCCGTTCCCCGAGGGCGCCCTGAAGGGGAGAAAACTACCCGATAGTAGGACTTTCCTCTCAAGGCGTGTGCTGCCTACGGTGCCCTTATGCGGAACCACATCGCCCCGCCCGATTCCGAGGCCGGTCTGCCCGAGCTGCGCGGCGACTGCGCGCGGATGGCGCCGCGCTGGACCGCCCCGGCGAAGCCCGCCCCGGCCCGGGTCGCCCCCGACCGGATCCACGGCGTCACCGTGCCGGCCGCGTCCGTCCGGCTGGTCGACGGCATGCCGGAGTACGGCGGCCCCATGCCCGGACACGGCGACTGAACGCGCGGTTCCCCCGGGTGGAGTACGGCCTCCCGCCCGGGGGAACCGTGTGCCCTCGCGCCCCGTCACACCGTTGTCCCCGACCCGTGGGACGGACGGCAGACCGGTCGACGGTCTGCGACGGCAGCGCAGGCGAAGGAGCGGATCCGGTTGAGCACCGAGCGACCCGACAACGATGTGACCGCGCCGACGGGAGACGTTCCGCAGGGGGCGTCGGCCGCGGCGGGACGGCCGAGGCGGCGTGCCGCGCTGGCGGCCTCGGTGGCGGCGGCCGTGCTGCTGGCCGGGGGCGGCGGCGCGTACTGGGCGGCGACCGCCGCGGACGGCGACGGCGGCACGGCGGCCGCCAAGAGCCCCACCCCTCCCCCGCTGGCCCTGGACCCGGATGCGGACGGTCCGGGTCCGTCGCCGGACGGCCCCCCGCGGGGCATCGCGATCGGCGAGCCCGATCCGCACGGCGGCCGGGTGGTCCACCGCGCGTCCGGAGAGCTTCCGCAGGGACCGGGGCGGGCTCCGGTGCGGCGCGCGGCGGGGACGGTCACGGCGGCGGAGGTGACCCGGCTGGCGAAGGCGCTCGGCCTGGCGGGCGTCCCTCGGGCGGAGGGCGGGTCCTGGACGGTCGGCTCGGACAAGGACGGCTCGGGGCCGTTCCTCCGGGTGGACCGGAGGGCCCCGGGCGCCTGGACCTTCGACCGGTACGGCTCCGGGGGCACGGACGACTGCCGGGGCGTCTCGTCGTGCGCCGGCGGAAAGGCGGCCCCGGGCGGGGGGCCGGCTCAGGACGGCGGCGGCTCCCCGGTGGACGAGAGCGCGGCGAAGGCGGCCGCGGCCCCGGTCCTGAAGGCCACGGGTCAGGGCGGCGCCGCGCTGGACGCCGGCCAGCTCATGGGGTCCGCCCGGGTGGTGAACGCCGACCCGGTGGTGGACGGGCTGCCCACGTACGGCTGGTCGACCGGCATCCGGGTGGGCCCGGACGGCGAGGTGGTCGGCGGCAGCGGGCATCTGAAGGGCCTGGAGAAGACGGACGACTATCCGGTCATCAGCGCGGGCGAGGCCCTGAAGCAGTTGAACGGCTCGTCGTCGCGGGCGGGCGGGGGCGCCGGGATCGGCGGGTGCGCCGACCCCGTACCGCTCAAGGACGGCGTGAGGTCGCCGGGGGTCCGGTGCGGGGCGCGGACCGGGGCGGAGCCGCCGGTCACGACGGTCACGGTCGACAAGGCGGTGTTCGGCCTGTCGCTGCGCCGGGTGGGGGGCGAGCAGGCGCTCGTGCCGTCCTGGCTCTTCTCGGTGCGGCCCACCGCGGGCGGCACGGGGACGACGGTGGCGCGGGTCGCCGTGGATCCCGCGTACCTGGCGAAGGACGCGTCGGCGACGCCTCCGGGCGACGAGGGCGGCACGTCCGGGGGCGACGCGCCCGGGACCTCGCCCGCCCGGCAGATCCTGTCGTACGCCGCCGAGGGGCGGACCTTGTCGGTGACGTTCTGGGGCGGGGTGTGCAGCGGATACGCGGCGAGCGCCGTCGAGGACGGGAAGAGCGTGACGGTGACGGTGACGGAGTCCGGGCGGGACGCGAAGAAGGTCTGCGTGATGACGGCCGAGGAGCTGACCCGGACGGTCACGCTGGACGCGCCGCTCGGCGACCGGACGGTGATCGACGCGGCCTCGGGCGCCCGCGTGCCCCGCGGCTGACGGCGCGTACGCGGGCGCGACCGTACGCGCGGGTCGGCGCGGGCGGGGGCGACGGCTCCGTGACGGCCCGGACGCACGGCGAGGGCGGTGGTTCCGGAATCCGGAACCACCGCCCTCGCACGCTCTCTCCGTCCCCCGCCTTCGAATGACCGGCGTTCGGGACGCGCCCGCTCTCGGGGCTCAGCCGCCCTCGCGGCTCAGCTGAAGGAGTCGCCGCAGGCGCAGGAGCCCGTGGCGTTCGGGTTGTCGATGGTGAAGCCCTGCTTCTCGATGGTGTCGACGAAGTCGATGGAGGCGCCGCCCAGGTAAGGAGCGCTCATCCGGTCGGTGACGACCTTGACGCCGTCGAACTCCTTCACGACGTCGCCGTCGAGCGAGCGCTCGTCGAAGAAGAGCTGGTAGCGCAGGCCCGAGCAGCCGCCGGGCTGGACGGCGACGCGCAGCGCCAGGTCGTCACGGCCCTCCTGCTCCAGCAGGCTCTTGACCTTCGCGGCGGCGGCGTCGGACAGGAGGATGCCGTCGCTCACGGTGGTGGTGTCGTCCGATACGGACATCTGCTTCTCTCCCGGGTTGTACGGAGACTGCTTGCCGACGTTGCAACCGTCGGGCCCGCGGATTCATTCCGGGCCGAGCGCTTGCCTGTTCCCTTCATGCTCGCACACGGGTCCCGCCGGGGGATGCGTCACATCGACGCTATCGGTGTCGTCAAAGTGACATAAAGCAGATATGATAGATAACGTCATTTCGACGAAAAGGCTCCTCCGCAGAGAAGAAAGGGTGCGTGACGTGACCACGGCCCACCCCGTCCAGGATCTCGACGTCCAGCCGACGCCCCTCGCGTTGCTCCTCCTCGGCCGCGAGGCCGACCCGAGGAGCGAGCGCGGCGTCGAGTGTCCGGGCGACCTGCCCGCCCCGTCCGACCCGGACCTGGTGGAGCGTGCCCGGGCGGCCAAGGAGAAGCTCGGGGACAAGGTGTTCGTCCTCGGCCACCACTACCAGCGCGACGAGGTCATCCAGTTCGCGGACGTCACCGGCGACTCGTTCAAGCTCGCCCGGGACGCGGCGGCCCGCCCGGACGCGGAGTACATCGTCTTCTGCGGTGTGCACTTCATGGCCGAGTCGGCGGACATCCTGACCACGGACGACCAGAAGGTCGTGCTGCCGGACCTGGCGGCGGGCTGCTCGATGGCCGACATGGCCACCGCCGAGCAGGTCGCGGAGTGCTGGGACGTGCTGACCGAGGCCGGGATCGCCGACCAGGTGGTGCCGGTCTCGTACATGAACTCCTCCGCCGACATCAAGGCGTTCACCGGCCGGCACGGCGGCACGATCTGCACCTCGTCCAACGCGCGGCGGGCACTGGAGTGGGCCTTCGCCCAGCGGGAGTCGGGGACGGCCAAGGTGCTCTTCCTGCCCGACCAGCACCTGGGCCGGAACACCGCCGTCCGGGACATGGGGATGTCGCTGGACGACTGCGTCGTCTACAACCCGCACAAGCCGAACGGCGGGCTGACCGCCGAGGAGCTGCGCGACGCGCGGATGATCCTGTGGCGCGGGCACTGCTCGGTGCACGGCCGCTTCTCGCTGGACTCGGTCGAGGACGTGCGCGCGCGCATACCGGGCGTGAACGTGCTGGTGCACCCGGAGTGCAGGCACGAGGTCGTGGCGGCGGCGGACTACGTCGGCTCGACGGAGTACATCATCAAGGCCCTGGAGGCGGCCCCGGCCGGCTCGAAGTGGGCGATCGGCACCGAGCTGAACCTGGTGCGCCGCCTGGCGAACCGTTTCGCCTCCGAGGGCAAGGAGATCGTCTTCCTCGACAAGACGGTCTGCTTCTGCTCGACGATGAACCGCATCGACCTGCCGCACCTGGTGTGGGCCCTGGAGTCGCTGGCCGAGGGCAACCTGGTCAACCGGATCCAGGTCGACCCGGAGACGGAGAAGTACGCGAAGCTGGCGCTGGAGCGGATGCTGGCGCTGCCGTAACGGACACGGCGCCCCCGCCCCGACGCCGTACGCGTCCGCGGCCGCCGTCCCGGCACACAGGTGCCGGGACGGCGGCCGCGCCGCGTTCCGGGCCGGAAGCGTGGGTTCCGGAGTCGGGCCGGGGCCGGTCCGGTCACCGGACCGGTCAGCGGACCGGTCACCGGGCCCGCGCGGTCGCCGAGAGCGCACGGCCGCGACGGGAGACGCCCCGGAGCGGCCCAGTCGTGCGGCCGTTCCGGGGCGTCCTGTCTCGGCGGCGGGCCGAGGGGCGGGTCAGAGGCTGCCGACCGGCTCCGGGGCGGACTCCGCGGCCTCGGGCGGGGTCGGGGCGCCGGTCTTCCGGGCCTTCTTGGCCGCCTTCTTCTCGGCGCGGCGCTCCTTGCGGAGTTCGACCATCGCGTAGAGCGTCGGCACCAGGAGCAGCGTCAGCAGGGTCGAGGTGACCAGGCCGCCGATCACGACCACCGCGAGCGGCTGCGAGATGAAGCCGCCCTCGCCGGTGACGCCGAGCGCCATCGGGAGCAGGGCGAAGATCGTCGCGAGTGCCGTCATCAGGATCGGGCGGAGGCGGTGGCGCCCGCCCTCGACGACCGCTTCGACGATGCCCATGCCCTGGGCCCGGTACTGGTTGATCAGGTCGATCAGCACGATCGCGTTGGTGACCACGATGCCGATGAGCATCAGCATGCCGATCATCGCCGGGACCCCCATCGGGGTACCGGTGAGAATGAGCAGACCGATCGCGCCGGTGGCCGCGAACGGGATGGAGACCAGCAGGATCAGCGGCTGGACGAGGGACCGGAAGGTCGCCACCAGCAACATGAACACGATCGCGATCGCGGCCAGCATGGCCAGGCCGAGCTTCAGGAAGGCGTCGTTCTGGTCCTCGGAGACCCCGCCGATGCTCGCGGTGGCGCCGTCCGGGAGCTTCAGGGCGTTGATCTTCGTCTGGAGCGCGGCGTTGATCGCGCCGGTGTTGTCACCGACCGGACGGGCGGTGACGGTCGCGGCGCGCTGGCCGTCGATACGGGTCATCGAGACCGGTCCGGGGACCAGTTCGACGTCGGCTATCTGCCCCAGCTCGACCGGGCCGAGGGGGAGCTTCTTCAGCTCGGCCATGGTGGTGGCCGGGTGGGCGGAGGTGATGACGACGTCGCGCTCGGTGTCGCCCATGGTCGCCTTGCCGGCCGGGGTGCCGCTCACCGCTCCGGCGACGACCGCGCCCAGCGCGGCCTGGTCGAAGCCGGCCGCCGCCGCCTTGGCGTTGGCCCTGACGGAGATCCTCGGGACGCTCTGCGCGAGGTCGCTCTGGACGTCGGTGACGTCCTTCAGCTTCGCGACCTCGGCCCGCACCTGCTCGGACGCCTTCTTCAGGACGTCCGCGTCGGCGGCCTTGACCACGACGGCGAGGTCCTGGCTGCCGAAGCCGCCGCCCGCCGAGATGGCGGTGTCGCCGATGCCGTCGAGCTTGCCGAACTCGGTCTCCAGGCGCTTCTGCACGGCCTCGGCGTCGCCCGCGTCCTTCAGGGTGATCTGGTAGGACGCCTGGTTGGAGCCGGTGCCGCCGCCGAAGGCCGCCATGAAGCCGGAGGAGCCGACGGTGACCTGGTAGTCCTTGACGGCCTTGTCGTCGGTGAGGACCTTCTCGATCTTCCGGGCCGCCGCGTCGGTGGCGGCCAGGCTGGTGCCGGGGGCCATCTTCTGCTTGACGGACAGGACTTCCTGCTCGCCCTGGTCGAAGAAGTTGGTCTTGAGTAGCGGGGCCATGCCGAAGGTGCCGAACAGCACCACGACGGCGATGACGACGCTGGTAATCCGGCGCCGGGTGGCGAAGCGCAGGACCGGGACGTACAGCCGCTGGAGCCGGCTGCGGGCCTCCTTCTCCTCGGCCTCGCGCCGGGCCTCGTCCGGGTCCTGGGCGGTGCCCTTGGGGGCGCGCAGGAACCAGTACGACAGCACGGGGACGACGGTCAGCGAGACCAGCAGCGACGCCAGCAGGGCCGCGGTGACGGTCAGCGAGAACGAGCCGAAGAGCTCGCCCACCATGCCGCCGACGAGGCCGATCGGCAGGAACACGGCGACCGTGGTGAGGGTCGAGGAGGTGACCGCGCCGGCCACCTCCTTCACCGCGGTGATGATCGCCGTCCCGCGCTCCTCGCCGTAGCCGAGGTGGCGCTTGATGTTCTCCAGGACCACGATCGAGTCGTCGACGACGCGGCCGATCGCGATGGTCAGCGCGCCGAGGGTGAGCATGTTGAGCGACAGGTCGCGGCTCCACAGCACGAGCAGCGCGAGCACCACGGAGAGCGGGATGGAGACCGCCGTGACCAGGGTGGAGCGCAGCGAGGCGAGGAAGAGCAGGATCACCACGACGGCGAAGACCAGGCCGAGCGCGCCCTCGGTGGTCAGTCCGGAGATCGCCTTGGAGACGGCCGGGCCCTGGTCGGTGACGACGGTCAGCTCGGCGCCGGAACCGAGGTCCCTGCGCAGGTCGGGGAGCTTGTCCTTGACGGCGTCCGAGATGGCGACGGCGCTGCCGTCCTTGTCCATCGTGGCCACCACGGCGAGGCTGGGCCGGCCGTTGGTGCGGGTGAGGGAGTCCGCCGTGGACGGCTCCTGCTTCACGGTGGCGACGTCGCCGACCCGGACCGGCTTGCCGGACTTGCCCGTCGCCGGGTCCTTCGCGACGACCCGCAGGTCCTCGATCTGCTTCAGCGAGGTGAACGGCCCGCCCACCTGGACGGTGCGGCTCTTGCCCGACTCGGAGAAGGAACCGGCCGGGACCGTCGCCCCGCCCGTCCTGAGCGCCTGGGCGAGCGTCATGGCGTCGAGACCGGCCGCCGCGAGCTTCTGGTCGTCGGGGGTGACGGAGACCTGGAGGTCCCGCACCCCGCTGACGGAGACCTGGCCGACGCCGTCGATGTCCTCCAGCGCGGGCACGACGGTGCGGTCCAGCTGGTCGGCGAGGGCCTGCTGGTCCTTGTCGGAGGTGACGGCGAGGACGACGGTCGGGATGTCGTCCGTCGAGCCGGCCACGACCTGCGGGTCCACGGTGTCGGGAAGCATGGCGCGGGCGCGGTTGACCGCCTGCTGGATGTCGGCGACGAGCTGCTTGCTGCCCCCGCTGTCGAAGTCGAAGGACGCCATGACGACGGCATTGCCCTCGCTGGCGGTCGACGTGATGCCGGTGACGCCGTCGACCGCCTTGATGGAGTTCTCCAGCGGCTCGACGACCTGCTTCTCGACCACGTCGGGCGACGCGCCCTGATAGGGGGCCAGCACCGACACCATCGGCAGGTCGATGGTCGGCAGCAGCTGCTGCTTGAGCTGCGGGATCGAGATCGCGCCGAACACGAGGGCGACGATCGATATCAGTCCGATCAGGGCTCGTTGCGCGAGGCTGAATCTGGACAGCCAGGACATGGGTGATGTCTCTCTTCTGTGGCTTGCGCGGCAGATGGGCGGGCAGCTGGGGGACAGACCCGGCCACCTACACGATTCCGTATCGGCGGCGGCAAAAGCCTCGGCCCCAGGGTCGCTTTCTCATCCCGCGCATACCGCAGCTGGAGTACGCCGCCCCTCCACCCCCCTCCACCCCGGGGCGAGTCCGCCCCCCGCCTCCGCCGCGTCCGCCCCGCCCGTGCCGGCGCCGGTTCCCGGCACGGCGGTGCGGCGTCACTCCGCCCGGGGGCGCACCAGGCCCGATTCGTAGGCGATGACGACCAGTTGCGCCCGGTCGCGCGCGCCGAGCTTCGCCATCGCCCGGTTCACATGGGTCTTGACGGTGAGTGGGCTGACGGCGAGCCGTTCGGCGATCTCGTCGTTGGAGTGCCCGCCCGCGACCAGGACCAGCACCTCGCGCTCCCGGCCGGTGAGCGCGGCCAGCCGCTCGGAGTACGCGGCGGAGCCGGATCCGCCGTCCGCCGCGCCGCCGCCCTGGGCGAGGAAGGTGGCGATCAGGCCCTTGGTCGCGGCCGGGGAGAGCAGCGCCTCGCCGGCCGCCGCGATGCGGATGGCGTTGAGGAGCTCCTCCGGTTCCGCCCCCTTCCCGAGGAAGCCGGAGGCGCCGGCGCGCAGCGACTGCACCACGTACTCGTCCACCTCGAAGGTGGTGAGCATGACCACCCGTACGGCCGTGAGCTCCGGGTCCGCGCTGATCATGCGGGTCGCGGCGAGCCCGTCCGTGCCGGGCATCCGGATGTCCATCAGCACCACGTCGGCGCGGGTCGCGCGGGCGAGTTCCACGGCCTGGGCGCCGTCCGCCGCCTCGCCGACCACCTCCATGTCGGCCTCGGAGTCGACCAGCACGCGGAACGCGCTGCGCAGCAGCGCCTGGTCGTCCACGAGCAGCACCTTGATGGGCGGTGTCATGCGTTCCGGTCCTCCCCCGTCCGGCCCGCCGCGCCCGGCTGGTTCCCCGGTTCCGTCGTACGGGCCTCGACGGGCAGGATCGCATGGACCCGGAAGCCGCCGCCGTAGCGGGGTCCGGCGGTGAGGGCGCCGCCGAGCGCGGTGACGCGTTCCCGCATGCCGAGCAGGCCGTGGCCGCCGCCGTCCGCGTTGGGGGCGCCGCCGCCGGAGCCGTTGTCGATCACCGTGATCTCGACGGTGGCCCCGACCCGCACGACGCTGATCTCGGCCGTCGCGTCCGGGCCCGCGTGCTTGCGGACGTTGGTCAGGGCCTCCTGGATCACCCGGTACGCGGCCAGGTCGACGGCGGCGGGCAGCGGGGGCCGCCGGTCGGCGCAGGCCACCTCGACGGCGAGTCCGGCCCGCCGCACGGTGTCCACCAGCTCGCCGAGGACCGCGAGCCCGGGGGCCGGTTCGGTCGGCGCGGCCGGGTCGCCGGACTGCCGCAGGAGGCCGACGGTGGCCCGGAGCTCGTCGAGGGCGCTGCGGCTGGCCTCCCGTACGTGCGCCAGCGCCTCCTTGGCCTGGTCGGGCCGCCGGTCCATGACATGGGCGGCCACCCCGGCCTGCACGTTGACCAGGGCGATGTGGTGGGCGACGACGTCGTGGAGGTCGCGGGCGATCCGCAGCCGTTCCTCGGCGACCCGGCGCCGGGCCTCCTCGTCGCGGGTCCGCTCGGCGCGTTCGGCGCGCTCCCGGATCGCGTCGACGAAGGCGCGCCGCGAGCGGACCGCGTCCCCCGCCGCGCAGGCCATGCCGGTCCAGGCGAAGATCCCGAAGTTCTCCTGGCTGTACCAGGGGGCGGCGCCGAAGCACATGGCGGTGGCGGTCAGCGCGACCGCCGTCAGCAGGCCGACCCGCCAGGTGGTGGGCCGGTCGGTGCCGGCGGCGACGGTGTACAGCGCGATGGCGTTGCTCAGCACCACCGGCCCGGGCGGATCGGAGATCACCAGCTCGACGACGGTCGGCACGGCGGTGACCGCCAGCACCGCCATGGCGTTGCGCCGCCGCCAGACGAGCGCCGCGGCGCCGATCGCCATCAGCAGCACGTCGCTCGCGTGCGGGCCGCGGGGTCCGGGAACCGGCCGGTCCGGTGCGCCGGGGTGGGCGAACGACAGGGTGATCATGGCCACGAGCGCGGCCGCCGCGAGCGCGGCGTCCATCGCCCGGGGATGGCCGCGCAGCCAGTGCCGGGCGCGCAGAACGCCCGTTCCGAGGGTGGTCACGGCAGGCTACGTTACGGCGTGTCGCGCGTCGGCCGGCCGGGCGGTGCGAAGACGTCCGGCCGGTGTCCGCGGGCGGGTCCCGGCCCAGGAGACGGGCGCGCTTCCGCGTACGCCCGTGCCCCGGGCCGGTGGACCGGAACCGGGGCACGGACGGGCGCGGTGTGCTGGAGGAAGCGGGACCGCGGGGCGCCGAAAGCGCCTCAGCCGGGGATGAGACCGTCGTCGCGGAGCATCGCCCGCACCTCTTCGAGGGTCGCGTCGGGCGACGGCAGGATCAGCTCGGACGGCTCCAGGGAGTCGTCCGGGAGGGGCTCGCCGAGTTCGCGCACCCTGCCCAGGAGCGCGTGGAGGGTGGCTCGGAAGGCCGGGCCGTCGCCCTTCTCCACCTCGGCCAGCAGTTCGTCGTCGAGCCCGTTGAGCTCGGCGAGATGGCTGTCGGCCAGGGTGACCTGGCCCTCCCCCATGATCCGTACGATCATGACGCCGCCTCAGCTCTTGTCGAACTTGTGCGGGGACTGGGCCGCCTGCCGCTGCGCGGCGTCCTGCGATCCGCCCTCGATGGCCTGCTGCGGGGCCCCGCCCGCCAGCTCGGCCTTCATGCGCTGGAGCTCCAGCTCCACGTCCGTGCCGCCGGAGATCCGGTCCAGCTCGGCCGCGATGTCGTCCTTGGCCGTGCCGGTCGGGTCGTCCAGGGCGCCGGACGCGAGCAGCTCGTCGATCGCGCCGGCCCGGGCCTGGAGCTGCTGGGTCTTGTCCTCGGCCCGCTGGATCGCCAGGCCGACGTCGCCCATCTCCTCCGAGATCCCGGAGAACGCCTCGCCGATCCGGGTCTGCGCCTGGGCGGCCGTGTAGGTGGCCTTGATGGTCTCCTTCTTGGTGCGGAAGGCGTCGACCTTGGCCTGCAGCCGCTGGGCCGCGAGGGTCAGCTTCTCCTCCTCGCCCTGCAACGTGGAGTGCTGCGTCTCCAGGTCGGTGACCTGCTGCTGGAGCGCGGCGCGCCGGGACAGCGCCTCACGGGCCAGGTCCTCGCGGCCGAGCGCGAGCGCCTTGCGGCCCTGGTCCTCCAGCTTGGCCGACTGCCCCTGGAGCTGGTTCAGCTGCAGCTCCAGCCGCTTGCGCGAGGTGGCCACGTCGGCGACGCCGCGACGCACCTTCTGAAGCAGTTCCAGCTGCTTCTGATACGAGTAATCGAGGGTCTCGCGCGGATCCTCGGCCCGGTCAAGGGCCTTGTTCGCCTTCGCGCGGAAGATCATCCCCATACGCTTCATGACACCGCTCATGGGCTTCGCGCGCCCCCTTCTGACGGACTGAGCTCCAGCACCCAACAGAACCCACAGTACGGGCCCTACCTCTATTACCGCACTGTTCGAGCACGGATGTGCTCCTCCCCAAGGACGACTGCGCCCCGTCGCCGCTCCGGCCCAGGGAGTAGACGCCGGTCGGGGAGTCCCGGACGCGGCCTCCCGGCGGGGGCCGGTGCGGACCCCGGCCGCCGTCTCCCATGGAGGACGCGGTCCGTTGCCGGATCGTTCCCGGGCGGCCTGGGGTCGCGGCGATCGACCCCGTACCCTTGGGCCTTGTGTTCCGTAGCCGTTCGAAGGAAGAGAAGGCGCCCACCGATAAGGTGACGGCGGACCTCTCCAAGAAGCCCCGCGACCCGCAGGCCCCCAAGGGTCGCCCCACCCCCAAGCGCAGCGACGCCCAGTCGCAGCGCCGCCGTGCCTCCACCGGCGCGCCGATGGACCGCAAGGAGGCCATGAAGCGGCAGCGCGAGGCGCGCCGCGCCGACCTGGCACGGCAGCGCGAGGCCCTCGCCAACGGCGACGAGCGCTATCTGCCGGTGCGCGACAAGGGCCCGGTGCGGCGCTACGTGCGCGACTACGTGGACTCGCGCTTCTGCGTCGCGGAGTTCTTCCTGCCGATGGCCGTGATCATTCTGATCCTCAGCGTGATCCAGGTGCGGAACATCCAGAGCATCTCGCTGCTGCTCTGGCTCGCCGTGATCGTGCTGATCGTCATCGACTCGATCGGCCTGTCGTTCCGTCTGCGGAAGCAGCTGAACGCCCGCTTCCCCGACACCCCCAAGCGCGGCGCGGTCGCCTACGGGCTGATGCGCACGCTCCAGATGCGTCGGCTTCGACTGCCGAAGCCGCAGGTCAAGCGTGGAGAACGGCCCTGAGCGGAGATCTTCCCGGCCCGGTCGGCGGTCCGCCCGCCGGACGGCCGGACGACATCACCCCCGTCACCGGTTTCTCGGGAGTCTCCTCGGCGTGGCTGAAGGGGCTCGGCGGGCTGCGCAACACCGTCCGCCAGGAGCTGGTGGCCCGGCAGCTCGACGAGCAGATCGCGGCCCGCTTCCCGGTCGGTCAGCGGCTGCGCGTCCTCGACGTGGGCATGGGCCAGGGCACGCAGGCGCTGCGTCTGGCCCGTGCCGGTCACACCGTGACGGGTCTGGAGTCCGACGCGGAGATGCTGCGGGTGGCCCGGGAGGCGCTCGGCGGTGAGCCCGCGGGCATCCGGGAGCGGGTGCGGCTGATCGAGGGCGACGGGCTGGACACCGGGGTGCACTTCCTGCCCGGCAGTTTCGACGTGGTGCTCTGCCACGGCGTGCTGATGTACGTCCGGGAGCCCGACGCGATGCTCGCCGGGCTGGCCCGGATGCTGGCCCCGGGCGGGCTGCTCTCGCTGCTGGTGCGGAACGCCGACGCGCTGGCGATGCGACCGGGCATCGCCGGGGACTGGGACGCGGCGCTGGCCGCCTTCGACACGGACGCGTACACCAACCGCCTGGGCCTGGCGGTGCGGGCCGACCGGCTGGACGTCCTGACCGCCACGCTCGCCGGGATCGCGGCGCCGCTGCACGCCTGGTACGGCGTGCGCGTCTTCACGGACAACGTGAGCAACGAGGAGGAGCTGCCGGCCGCCGCCGAGCTGGAGCGGGTGCTGGCCGCGGAGGACCGGGCCGGACGGACCGATCCCTACCGCCGGGTGGCCGCGCTGCTGCACCTCTGCGGCGTACGCGGCTGAGCCCGTCGGGGCCTCGCCGCGACGCCCGGGGCGCGGTCCGCGCCCTGCCGCGTGCACCGGTGCGCGGCGGACGGCCGGGGCGGTCCCGTTCACCCTCACGGCGTACCGGTCCTGGGCCGTCCCGCAAGTCCCGCCCGCCCGTCCGGGACGGGCCTTTGGGGCCGGGCCGGGCGTCCCGGCCCGCCGAACCCGGCGGGCCGTCGGCGGGACGCGAGGCAATGATCCGGGCATGGACGCATTCCACTCCCGTCACCGTGCCCGTCGGCTGGTCCCGCCCATAGCCGCAGGTCTCTGCGCGATGGCCCTGGTGGGCGGCTGCTCGGGCGAGACCTCCGGCGCGCTGAAGTCCGGCGTCGCCGCGTCGCCCTCGTCGCGCCAGGGACCCGTCTCCCAGGAGTCCGGCGACGGGGACCTGCAGAGCCGGTACGAGACCGTGATCAAGAACGTGCTGCCGTCGGTCGTGCAGATCGAGGCGTCCAACAGCCTGGGCTCGGGCGTCGTCTACGACGCCAGGGGCCATATCGTCACCAACGCCCACGTGGTCGGCCGCGGCAGGACGTTCAAGGTCACGGTCGCCACCGGCGGGAAACCGCAGAGCGCCACCCTGGTGTACGCCTATCCGGACCAGGACCTGGCCGTCGTCAGGCTCGACTCGGTGCCGAAGGGGCTGAAGCCCGCGAAGTTCGGCGACTCGCAGAGGGTCGAGGTGGGGCAGATCGTGCTGGCGATGGGCTCGCCGCTCGGCCTGTCCTCCAGCGTCACCCAGGGCATCGTCTCCGCGGTCGGCCGGACCGTCAGCGAGAGCAGCGCGGGCGGCGGCACGGGCGCGACGATCGCGAACATGGTGCAGACCTCGGCCGCGATCAACCCCGGGAACAGCGGGGGCGCGCTGGTCAACCTGAACAGCGAGGTGATCGGCATCCCGACGCTGGCGGCGATTGACCCCGATCTGGGCGGCGGCGCGGCTCCGGGGATCGGGTTCGCGATCCCGGCGTCGATGGTGAAGACGATCGCCGACCAGATCATCAGGAACGGCCGGGTCGTCGACTCGGGCCGGGCGGCCCTGAACATCACCGGGCGCACCGTCGTCGACCAGAACTACCAGCCCGCCGGGGTGGCGCTGGTCCGGGTGACGCCGGACGGGGCCGCGGCGAGGGCGGGTCTGCGGCCCGGCGACATCGTCACCAGGATCGGTGACACTCCCGTCACGACGATCACCTCCCTGTCGGAGGCGCTGGCCTCGGACAAACCGGGCCAGAAGGTCACGGTGACGTATCTGCGCAACGGGTCGGAGCGGACGGCCGAGGTCACCCTGGGCGAGATCTGAGGGCCGTCCCGGACCGCCGCGAAGTGCGGCGGGACGAGCCGCCGCGACCGGAGAAGCCGCCGGAGGGGCCTTTCCGGTCGCGGGCCGGTCAGGACTCGTCGGCGCGCAGGCTCATGGGGCCGTAGACCTCGGAGCCGTCCTCGAAGAGCGTCGCCTGTTCCGCCCCGCCGTCGAGGAGTTCCTTCCAGTACTCCCCGATCCAGGACTCCGCGTCGCCCTGCGTGGTGAATTCCTCCGGCCGCAGGGCCGGCTCCGTCTCCGTGCCGTCGGACTTCTCGAACCGCCACGTCCACGCCATGTCCGCCTCCTGAGTCGCTCTGACTGCCCGCAGCCTAAGCCCTGTCCGGCCCTTCCCGCCCGGGTCCGCGACGCCCGGCACCGGACCTCGCCGCGGCCCGCCGTCCGCAGCGGGCGCGCCGGTTCGCCCCGCCCACCGCGATTCGGACCGGGACGGAAGAACGGCGGCCAGGGCACTCGATTCGATCGACGACAACAAATCACATAAGACGATCGATTCTCGGACCAAGGAGAACTCAACCAACCCCGATATCCGATCGAAATCCCCATTCGAATGGATCGCCACCCATTGAAAAACCGACGCCCGGGAACCCCCGCACCAAATATCCGCATTCGAGCCTTTATCGACTTTTGCGATACTTTAAATTCTCTCGCCGTCGGACGCCGGTCCGAGTAGGGTCGCTGCAGATCGATCACGGGCAACCCATTTCCGGGGGGAAATAAATGAACACTTCCATTCGCAAGCGTGCGGTGACCGTCCTCGCTGCTGCCGCCGTCATGTCGGGCGCCGCTCTGACGATGGGCGCGGGTTCCGCCTTCGCGGGCCCGAGCGGCGTCACGTTCTCCGTCAGCGCCATGGCGAGCGACGGCTCCCGCACCATCACCATCAAGACCGGCGGCACCACCGCCGGCACCGTGAAGTGGACGGCCAACGGGGACAAGCTGACCGCGACCGATTCCAAGGCGGACGGCTACGCCGTCTCCGGATATGTGACGGCCAGCCCCTACCTCATCGCCGACACCTCGGGGCACAACTCTCCGTACACGGCCACCGCGCACAGGGACCTGCCCGAGGACAAGGCCTACACGTTCTGGGCCTGCATCGGAAACAACAGCGTCGGACTCACCTGCTCCGACATCTACAAGGTCACTTCGTAACCACGGGAACACTTCATCACCACGGACCCGCACCCGACCGCACCCGGCGGAATGCCGTCGGCCGGACCGCTCGTCCGTCTCGGCCGGGGCCGTGCCGAAGGCTCGACCGTCCCGGAGAGGCCGACAGGGAATTCGTGGGCAGTGCCCTCGAATGCCCGAGGCGCTCCGTGAATGCCTGAAGCCCCTGGCAGGCGGGAATCGAACGAATTCCACCGCCTGCCAGGGGCTTCTGGCCGCCCACGGTCGCTGACCGCGACGACGCCCCTCGGACTCGTCCGCCCAGTGCCCGTGCCCGGTCGGGGTGAACAGGGCCGCGCCCGTCCGGACCCCGCACACGTCGCGCACCGGCCGCGCGGACGCGGGAGGATCGGAGGCGTGGAACTGACTCTGCTCGGCACCGGCGCCCCCGACGGGCTGCCGAGGCCCGAATGCCCTTGTGCCGCCTGCGCCACCGCCCGGGGGACGCGCTCGCGGGCGGCGACCGCTCTGCTGGTGGACGACGCGCTGCTGCTCGACCTCACCCCCGGCGCCGTGTTCGCCGCCGCCCGCGCGGGTCGCTCGCTGGCCGTCGTACGGCAGGTGCTGCTCACCCACCCGCACGACGGGCCCGCCGTGGAGCTGCCCGCCGGGCTGCCGCCCGCGGGCCGGGTGCCGGACGGGCGGGAGCTGACGCTGATCAGCGGGCACCGGGTGCGGGCGGTGGCGATGGACGCGCCGGGGACCGGCTACGAGGTGACCGGCCCGGAGGGCGTCCGGCTGCTCTATCTGCCGCCGGGGGCCGCGCCGTCCGGGCTCACGGAACGGGTGGCACGGCCGTACGACATCGTGGTCGGCGACGTGGTCGGGCGGCCGGACGCGGTGGCGCGGCTGCGGGCGGTGGGGGCGGTCGGCCCGCACACCGAGATCGTCGCCGTCCACCTGGACCACGACGCCCCGCCCGGCGCCGAGCTGGACCGGCGGCTCGCGGCGGCCGGCGCGCGGGCCGTGCCGGACGGGACGACGCTGGTGGTGGGCGAGTACCGGGCGACTCCGCCGGCGCCCCGGCGCACACTGGTGACGGGCGGCGCGCGGTCCGGGAAGTCGGTGGAGGCCGAGCGGCGTCTGGAGACGTTCCCCGAGGTGGTGTACGTGGCGACCGGGGGCCGCCGGGAGGGGGACGCCGACTGGGCGGACCGGATCGGGCTGCACCGGGAGCGCAGGCCCGCGGCATGGCGCACCGAGGAGACCTGCGAGCTGGTGGAACTGCTGGCGGCGGACGGCCCTCCGCTGCTGATCGACTGCCTGTCGCTGTGGCTGACGGACGCGATGGACCGGGTGGACGCCTGGGACGACACGGCCTGGGCGGGCGGCGGACGGAGCGCGCTGCGGAAGCGGACGGCCGAGCTGGTCGCCGCGGTGCGCGCGACGCGCCGCACGGTCGTCGCCGTGACCAACGAGACCGGTTCGGGCGTGGTGCCCGCGACGGCCGCCGGGCGGCGGTTCCGGGACGAGCTGGGCCGGCTGAACGCGGCGGTGGCCGAGGAGTGCGAACAGGTGCTGCTGGTCGTGGCCGGTCAGGTGCTGACGCTGCGCGGCTGACGACCCCGGGCCCCGGCCGGGGCCCCGACCGGGACGCGGAACGCCGGACGGCCGACGGCGCGGGCCGCGCCGGAACGCGTGGGAAACCGCGCGGGAAGAGGAACGCGGCGCCGCGGCGGAGACGGGACACGGCGTCCGAAACGGAATCACGAAACGGAATCACGGAACGGAGTCACCGAACGGAATCACAGGACGGAATCACAGGACGAGGAGTAGCGGTCATGGCACGGGTGCGGCCGAGGCTGAGCGGGGTCCCCGAGACCCTGTTGTGGACGCTCTACAACCGGGCGTACGAGGCGAAACAGCGCTATCCGGTGCTGGACGATCCGTTGGCGCCCCGGCTGGTGGAGGCCCTGGACTACCCCTTCGAGGAGCGGTTCGGCCGGCCGAGCGCGTTCTGGTCGCAGCTCCAGGGACTGCGTTCGCGCTGCTTCGACCTGGCCGTGCGGGAGTATCTGGCCGAACGGCCGCGGGCCACCGTGGTCGCCCTCGGGGACGGCCTGGAGACCGGATTCTGGCGGGTCGACAACGGCCTGCTGAACTGGCTGAGCGTGGATCTGCCGGAGGTCGCGGAGCTCCGCCGGGCGCTGCTGCCGGTCTCGGACCGGTCGCGCACCCTGGCCCGGTCCGCGACCGATCCGGCCTGGCTGGACGAGATCGAGGACCCGCGCGGCCGGGGCGTCGTGGTCACGGCGCAGGGGCTGCTGATGTATCTGCGCCCGCCGGAGGTGCGGGCGATCCTGGCGGCCTGTGCCGAGCGGCTGCCCGGCGGCGTCCTGGTGCTGGACTCGATGGGCCGCCGCGCCGCGGCCCACACGCTGACCGGACGGTGGAAGGTCGGCGGGATGACCATTCCGCCGATGCGCTGGGCGATGGACCCCGGCGAGCGCGACAAGCTGCGCGGTGCGCATCCGGCGATCACCGAGGTCCGGGCGCTGCGGCTGCCCCGGGGGCGCGGGGCGACGGGCGGGCTGATCCGGCTCCAGTCCCGGCTGCCCGGCCTGCGGGGCCTGACGCCCGCGATGACCCGCCTGCGCTTCGGGGACGGGCCCCGCTGACGGCCGCCGCCGGCCGGTGTCATTCGGCGGCGGCCGGTGACGTTCGCCGGCGGCCGACGGCGGCGGCCCGCTCCCCGCGCGGAGGAGGAGCGCTCCGGCAGGGGAACGGCGGGCCGCCCAGGGCCCCGGCCGGTCCCCCGCACCGGCCCGGCGCCCGGACCGGCGCCACTCCCCGTGCGGACCGGGGGCCGGAATCGTGACGGGTACTGTTCCGCAGTGAGCCCGCCGCCGGGCTCGCCGGACCCACTCGACGACGTATCGACCCCGCGAGGCAGAACCCCGTGAATCTGGACGACTTCTCCGACCTGATCGAGCGCCCCGACGGAGGCGTACGGCGCGACGCCGAGGAACGCCGGGAGCGCCTGGTCGTGCGGCCGGGCGCGCTCGGACGCCTGGACGAGCTGGGCGAATGGCTCTCCGCCGCCCAGCAGTCCGTGCCGGTCAAGGCGATCGAGCGGCCGCGCGTGGTGCTCTTCGCCGGGGACCACGGGGTCGCCGAGCTGGACGTCTCGGGCCGCCCGGCCGGCAGCGCGTACCGGCTGGTGCGGGCGACGCTGGAGGGCGCGACCCCGATCGCCGTGCTGGCCCGGCAGTTCTCCGTCCCGGTGCGGGTCGTGGACGCCGGTGTGGACTGCGATCCGGAGCTGCTGCCCGAGTCCGTGGTGCGCCACCGGGTGCGGCGGGGCAGCGGGCGGATCGACGTCGAGAACGCGCTGACGGCCGAGGAGGCCGAGCGGGCGGTGCGGCTCGGCATGGCGATCGCGGACGAGGAGGCCGACTCCGGCACCGACCTGGTGGTGCTCGGCGATCTGAGCGTCGGCGGCACCACGGCCGCGGGCACGCTGATCGCGGCGCTGTGCGGCACGGACGCCTCGGTGGTCACCGGGCGCGGCGGGGCGGGCATCGACGACCTGGCGTGGATGCGCAAGTGCGCGGCGATCCGGGACGCGCTGCGGCGGGCCCGGCCGGTCCTGGGCGACCAGCTGGAGCTGCTGGCCGCGGTGGGCGGGGCGGATCTGGCGGCGATGACCGGGTTCCTGCTCCAGTGCGCCGTGCGCAGGCTGCCGGTGATCCTGGACGGTGTGGTCTCGGCGGCCTGTGCGCTGGTGGGGCAGCGGGCGGCCTTCCGGGCGCCGGACTGGTGGCTGGCGGGCCAGGCGAGCGGTGAGCCGGCCCAGGCCAAGGCCCTGGACCGGATGGCGCTCAACCCGTTGCTGGACCACGGCGTCATCGTCGGGGAAGGCTGCGGAGCACTGCTCGCGCTCCCCCTGGTGCGGGCCGCCGCCGCGCTGGTGGCGGAGCTGCCCGAGCGCGCGTCCGCCGCCGACGAGGAGGACGGTGCCGGCCGGAGGGACGTCACCGACGGGGAGGACGTCACCGGTGGCAGGGACCGGGCCGGCGAAGGAGCCGGCGGCGGCACGACCGGCGCCTGACCGGCCCTGCGGGGCCGCGGCCGCCGGACGCCGGTCCGGCCGCAGCACGGTCCTCTCACTCGATGCGATGCACCATATGATCGCTTTTCATGGGAGAGGTCCGATTGTCCACCGTGGAATCCGGGCGGGACGGCACCCGGGCGCGGAGCACCGCCCGGTCGCGCAGGTGCGCCGCGTTCACCATCTGGTACCTGCGTGTCGTCTCGTTCATCAATTTCCTGAGCGCGGTCTGGGTCACTCTCGGCAACGACCTGCGTCGCCACAACACTGAGAACTACTTCACCCCCTACCTGCTCACCGCGGGCTTCTCCTCCGGGGTGGTCGCACTCTTCCTGGCGATCACCATGCGCCGCCGCAAGCGGGCCGCCTGGATCGTGAACATAGTGGTGAGCAGTCTGCTGTTGCTGCTCTTCGCCCTGGTGATCCCGTTCCCGGAGGTGCGGCGGTACCCGCAGAACTGGGTCTCGCTGGCGCTGACCGCCGTGTTCGTCCTGGCGCTGCTGCTCGGGCGGCGCGAGTTCTACGCGAAGGGCGACCGGTCCAACCCGAAGCTGGCCGCCGCCGTGGCGGGCGGCGGGCTGCTGGTCACCTCGCTGATCGCCGCGGGCCTGGTCACCCTCACCAACACCGCCCATGACGCGTACCGTTCGACCTTCCTGGACCGCTGGCGGTACGGGACGCTGCGGCTGGCGTCGATCGCGGAGAACGACGCCCACTACGCCGGAATCAGCACGCCGGGCTGGGTCGGCGTCACCATCAACATCCTCTCCACGCTGCTGCTGATCGCCGTCGTGTACGCGGCGTTCCGGTCCCGCCGGGCCGTCGACCCGATCACCGCCGAGGACGAGACCCGGCTGCGGGAGCTGCTGGACCGGCACGGGGAGCGGGACTCGCTGGGCTACTTCGCGCTGCGCCGGGAGAAGAGCGTCGTCTGGTCGCCGACCCGCAAGGCGGCGGTCGTCTACCGGGTGGTCGGCGGGGTGTCGCTGGCCTCCGGCGACCCGATCGGCGATCCGGAGGCGTGGCCGGGGGCGATCGTCCCGTGGCTGGCCGAGGCCAGGGAGCACGGCTGGGTCCCCGCGGTGATGGGGGCGAGCGAGGAGGGCGGCACGGTCTACGCGCGCCACGGCCTGGACGCCCTGGAGCTGGGCGACGAGGCGATCGTGGAGACCGCCGAGTTCACCCTGGAGGGCCGGGCGATGCGCACCGTGCGCCAGGCGTACAACCGGGTCAGGCGGGCCGGGTACGAGGTGACCGTGCGCCGGCACGCGGACATCCCGGACGACGAGATGGCCGAACTGGTGCGACGCGCCGACGACTGGCGGGACGGGCAGACCGAGCGCGGCTTCTCGATGGCGCTGGGCCGGCTCGGGGACCCGGCCGACGGCCGGTGCGTCATGGTCGAGTGCCGTGACGCGCCCGCCCCGGGGAGCGGCGGGCCCGGCGAGCTGCGGGCGCTGCTGAGCTTCGTCCCCTGGGGGCCGAACGGTCTCTCGCTGGACCTGATGCGCCGTGACCGGGACGCCGAGAACGGCCTGATGGAGTTCATGGTCATCGAACTCCTGCGGCGGGCCGGGCGGCTCGGCGTCGACCAGGTCTCGCTCAACTTCGCGATGTTCCGCTCGGTCTTCGAGCGGGGGTCGCGGCTGGGCGCCGGGCCGGTGCTGCGGCTGTGGCGCTCCATGCTCACGTTCTTCTCGCGCTGGTGGCAGATCGAGTCGCTGTACCGCGCCAACGCCAAGTACCGGCCGATCTGGGAGCCGCGTTTCATGCTCTTCGAGAAGAGTGCCGACCTGCTGCGCATCGGTCTGGCCGCGGGCCGCGCCGAAGGGTTCCTGGAGGCGCCCGGTCTGCCCAAGTGGCTGCACCGCTCGCAGCTCGGAGCCGGTGGATGAGACCCGGCCGCGCGCTGAGCGGGGCGGCCCGCCGCGAGTGGCGTCCGCTGCTGGGGACCGTGCGCGCGGGACTGACGGCCGCCCGGCTGCGCGCGATCCCGATGACGCTCGCCGCGGTCTGCCTGACGGCTCTGCTGCACGCGGTGCAGACCAGGTCCTGGGGGGTCGGGCCGGTGCGGGCGCTCGGGGCGGTCCGGGCCGAGGACCCGTTGTGGGCGGCCCTGCTGCGCACCCCGTTGTCGTTGTTCGTCCCGGCGCTGGACCTGCCCGTGTGGGGGGCGCTGGCGCAGATCCTGGTGGTGTTCGGGATCGCCGAGATCTGCCTGGGGCGGCGGCGCACGCTCGTGATCGCGTATGTCGCCACCCTGGCCGGGACGCTGTACGCGCGGATCGGCATCGCCGTCGGCCCGGACGGGCCGTTCGGGCTGCCCGGCTCCGACGCCCGGGTCGTGGACACCGGCCCGTCGGCGGCGGTGGTCGGACTCGCCGTGTACGTCTGCTGTGTCTACCGGGCGTGGTTCACCGGCGGGCTGGTGGTCGTGGCGATGGTGGTCGAGGTGCTCCTGAAGGACAACCTGGCCGGGAAGGAGCATCTGGCGGCGATCGCCGCGGTGCTGGCGCTGTGCGCCGCCGCGGTCGCCCGGCACCGGCGGCGGCGCCGCGCCGCGCCCCGCCCGCGTCAGGAGTCGCGCCGCCCGGGCGCCGGGGCCCGGTCCGGCGCGCCGCCGATGAGGTCCTGGAACCTGCGGCGCGGGCCCGCCCAGCGCACGTCGTGGTGGTAGGCGCGCAGCATCGCCCGGGCTCGGGCGCGGTGGCGGCGGCGGTGGAAGCGCCGCGCCCACGGCGAGGCCGGCCGGGCCGGCCGGAGCGCCCCGATCAGCGCGACGAACGGCACGAGGGTGCCGAGGACCGCCATCCGCGCCTTGCCCTTGAACAGGGCGATCAGCACGAAGCAGCAGTTGACCAGCAGGGTCAGGACGACGCCCGGCCTGTTCTCCTGCTCCTCGCTGCTGAGCTCGGTCACGCCGGGCGGCGAGAAGCCGGCCAGGACCAGCAGCACCAGCGCCGCCGTGAGCACCACGACCTCGACGCTCCGGCGCCCCTCCTCGGTCCAGTGGACGTCGTCGAGGTGGAGGATCAACGCGAACCCGTCCAGCACCAGCCCCGCGCCCGTGCCGAAGATCACCGCGCAGACCGGCGCTGACGCCGTGGCGTCCGCTCGCGACCGCCCCGAAGCCGCCGACGACGCTCAGCACCACGCCGGGCACCAGGTGGTGGACGTGCGTCCGCCCGTGGTGATGTCGCGGAACGGCCCCTTCCCCGCCCTGATCATCCGGGTGACCACCCGGGTCACGGCGAAGGTGAGCACGAAGGCGGTCAGCGCGAGGAGCAGGGGCAGCTTGCCCGGCTCGATGATGTTCCGGTCGAACCAGTGACCCATGCCACCCACCCCCGACAAGCCGCTTTCATCATGATTCGTCATATTCTTTCCGATCCATGGGCCGGGCGCAGCGATTAGCCTGCGCGCCGTGACCTTCCTGAACGGCCATGGCCTGCGTTTCGCCTTCGGCACCCTGACCGTGCTTCCCGTCCGCGTCACCCGCTGGGACCGGAAGACCGCCCGCGCCGGGATGCTGTGCGCCCCGCTCGCGGGTCTCGTGGTGGGGGTGTGCGCGGCGGCGGCCGGCGTTCCGCTGCTGCTGGGCTCCGGCCCGCTGCTGGCCGCGGTGGCCTCGACGGCCGTTCCCGCGGCGCTGACCCGGGGGCTGCACCTGGACGGTCTCGCGGACACCGCGGACGGCCTGGGCAGCGGCCGGCCGGCCGAGGGCGCGCTGCGGATCATGAAACGCTCGGACATCGGCCCGTTCGGGGTGATCACGCTGCTCCTCGTGCTGCTGGCCCAGGTGGCGGCCCTTCAGGAGCTGTACGGGCGGGGCTGGGCGCACGGCGCGGTGGCGGCGGTCGTCGCCGGGGCGGCCGCCCGGTCGGCGCTGACCCTGGCCTCCCGCCGGGGCGTGCCCGCGGCGCGCCCGGAGGGCCTGGGCGCGGCGGTGGCGGGGACGGTCCCGGCGGCGGCCGCGGCGGCGGCGGGCGCCGCGGTGGTCGCGGCCTGCGCGGGGGCCGGGGCGCTCCTCGGCGGGTACGGGGCGGGCCACCACGCCCTGGCCGCGCTGGCCGCGGCGGCCGCGGCCCAACTGCTGCTGCGCCACTGCGTACGGCGGTTCGGCGGGGTGACCGGCGACGTCTTCGGGGCGCTGGCCGAGACGGCGGCGACGACCGCACTGGTGGTGCTCGCGCTCGGCTGAGGGCCGTCCCGTCGCCCCCGGGGCGGGCGTCCGGCGCGCCCCGCCCTCCGGCGGGCGGTGCGGTCCCTCGGGCGCGCGTGGCCCTCTCCCTCGGGCGCGGCGGTCCCGAACGGCCTTGTGTCCAGCGCGTGTTCCCCCGCGGGGTCCCCGTCCCGGCCGGCCCCGGCGGCCGTCGCGGGCATCGGCGCGGGACGCCGACGGCCCGCCGCCGTGATCCCGCAGCAAAGGCGCGCGTAGGCTCATTCCCGGCACATTGCGGCGCCGTCTACGATGCGCCGGGCACGGCCGGCCCACCCTTCGGCCGCCAACGAACTCAACGGAAGCGAGAATTCACCACCGTGACTGCTCTCACTCTCAGCACTGCCGGTGCGGCGACGCTGCGCGCCGACGCACTCGTCGTCGGCGTCGGCAAGGGCGCCAAGGGGCCGGTGCTCGCGCCGGGCGCCGAGGCCGTGGACAAGGCGTTCGGCGGAAAGCTCGCCACCGTCCTGGAGACCCTGGGCGCCGCGGGTGCCGAGGGCGAGGTGACCAAGCTCCCCGCGCCCGACGGCCTCAAGGCCCCGGTCGTCCTCGCGGTCGGACTCGGTTCCGTCCCGGACGAGGACGAGGCGTACGACGCCGAGGCGCTGCGCCGGGCCGCGGGCTCCGCCGCCCGTGCCCTGGCCGGTGCGAAGAAGGCCGGCTTCGCGCTGCCCGTGGAGTCCGCCGAGGACGCCGGGGCGATCGCCGAGGGCGCGCTGCTGGGCGCGTACGCGTTCACCGTGTACCAGGGCGGCGAGGACAAGCCGGCGCCCAAGGACAAGAAGAACGGCAAGAAGCAGCCGCTGGGCGAGGTCGCCCTGCTCGGCGCCAAGCCGCGCGACAAGGCGTTCAAGGCGGCCGCCGAGCGCGCCGTCGCGCTGGCCGAGGAGATCAACCGCGCCCGCGACCTGATCAACACCCCGCCGAACGACCTGTACCCCGAGTCCTTCGCGGCCGTGGCCACCGCCACGGGCAAGGAGCACGGCATCAAGGTGCAGGTCCTCGACGAGAAGGCGCTCGTCAAGGGCGGCTTCGGCGGTCTGCTGGGCGTCGGCCAGGGCTCGGTCCACGGCCCGCGCCTGGTGAAGCTCGCCTACACGCACCCGAAGGCGGAGAAGACCCTGGCCCTGGTCGGCAAGGGCATCACCTACGACTCGGGCGGCATCTCGCTGAAGCCGGCCGGCCACAACGAGACGATGAAGTGCGACATGAGCGGCGCCGCCGCCGTGTTCGCGGCCGTCGTCGCCGCCGCGCGGCTGGGCCTCCGGGTCAACGTCACCGGCTGGCTGGCGCTGGCCGAGAACATGCCGTCGGGCAGCGCCACCCGCCCCGGCGACGTGCTGCGCATGTACAGCGGCAAGACCGTCGAGGTCCTCAACACGGACGCCGAGGGCCGTCTCGTCCTGGCCGACGCGCTGACCCGCGCCTCGGAGGAGAACCCGGACGCGATCGTCGACGTGGCGACGCTGACCGGCGCGATGGTGCTGGCGCTGGGCAACCGCACCTTCGGCATCATGGCGAACGACGACGCCTTCCGCGCCTCCGTCCACGAGATCGCCGAGGAGGTCGGCGAGGCGTCCTGGCCGATGCCGCTCCCCGCCGACCTGCGCAAGGGCATGGAGTCCCCGACCGCCGACATCGCCAACATGGGCGAGCGGATGGGCGGCGGCCTGGTGGCCGGCCTGTTCCTCCAGGAGTTCGTGGGCGAGGGCATCACCTGGGCGCACCTGGACATCGCGGGCCCGGCCTTCCACGAGGGCGCGCCGTACGGCTACACGCCGAAGGGCGGCACCGGTTCCTCGGTCCGCACGCTGGTGAGGCTGGCCGAGCGCACCGCCGCCGGCGACCTCGGCTGAGACCGCGTCACGCGGACGGCCGTCGGCCCCGGGCATACGCCCGGGGCCGTTCGCGTTCCCCCGGTGGCATCGCGGCACGACAGGGACCGCGGCGACGGAGGAGGGCGAGGCCCACGGCGAGGCAAGGCACGGACCGGACCGCCGTCCCCGGTGGGGGACGGCGGACCCGGGACGAAGGGTTTCGCTCTCGACGAAATCCGCACCTCACTACGCAGCGGTAACCCTCCGGGGCGGATGATCATCCGCCCCGGACCCGGGCCCCGCGTCCCGCCACCCGTCGACAAGTGCGAAGATGGGTTCTCGGCAGGACAGGGCCCCCACCACAGGGCCGACCAACAAAGCGGCCGAACACCAGCCGACCGGCCGGTCATCCCCCAGCGACGGGGCCCGGCGTACGGCGCACATGCATGGAGGACGTGACGTGGCGAACGACGCCAGCACCGTTTTCGACCTAGTGATCCTCGGCGGCGGTAGCGGCGGTTACGCCGCGGCCCTGCGCGGGGCGCAGCTGGGCCTGGACGTCGCTCTGATCGAGAAGGGCAAGGTCGGCGGCACCTGCCTGCACAACGGCTGCATTCCCACGAAGGCCCTGCTGCACGCCGGCGAGATCGCCGACCAGGCGCGCGAGGCCGACCAGTTCGGTGTCAGGGCCACCTTCGAGGGCATCGACATCGACGCCGTCCACAAGTACAAGGACGACGTCATCTCGGGCCTGTACAAGGGCCTGCAGGGGCTCATCGCCTCGCGCAAGGTGACGTACATCGAGGGCGAGGGCCGGCTCTCCTCCCCCACCTCGGTGGACGTGAACGGCCGGCGTGTCCAGGGCCGCCACGTGCTGCTGGCGACGGGCTCCGTGCCGAAGTCGCTGCCGGGCCTGGAGATCGACGGCAACCGGATCATCTCCTCGGACCACGCGCTGAAGCTGGATCGCGTCCCGAAGTCGGCGATCGTGCTGGGCGGCGGCGTCATCGGCGTCGAGTTCGCCTCGGCGTGGACGTCCTTCGGCACCGAGGTCACGATCGTCGAGGGCCTGAAGCACCTCGTCCCGGTCGAGGACGAGAACAGCTCGAAGCTGCTGGAACGCGCCTTCCGCAAGCGCGGTATCAAGTTCAACCTCGGCACGTTCTTCCAGAGCGCCGAGTACACCCAGGACGGCGTCAAGGTCACCCTGGCCGACGGCAAGACCTTCGAGGCCGAGGTGCTGCTGGTCGCCATCGGCCGCGGCCCGGTCTCGCAGGGCCTGGGCTACGAGGAGGCCGGCGTCGCGATGGACCGCGGCTATGTCCTCGTCGACGAGTACATGCAGACCAACGTGCCCACCGTCTCGGCCGTGGGCGACCTGGTCCCGACGCTCCAGCTCGCGCACGTCGGCTTCGCCGAGGGCATCCTGGTCGCGGAGCGCCTGGCCGGTCTGAAGACCGTCCCGATCGACTACGACGGCGTCCCGCGGGTGACGTACTGCCACCCCGAGGTCGCCTCCGTGGGCATCAGCGAGGCCAAGGCCAAGGAGCTCTACGGCGCGGACAAGGTCGTCGCCCTGAAGTACAACCTCGCGGGCAACGGAAAGAGCAAGATCCTGAAGACCGCGGGCGAGATCAAGCTCGTCCAGGTCAAGGACGGTGCGGTGGTCGGCGTCCACATGGTCGGTGACCGCATGGGCGAGCAGGTCGGCGAAGCCCAGCTGATCTACAACTGGGAGGCGCTGCCGGCCGAGGTCGCGCAGCTGATCCACGCCCACCCGACCCAGAACGAGGCGCTCGGCGAGGCCCACCTGGCCCTGGCCGGCAAGCCCCTCCACTCCCACGACTGATCCAGTCGACCGGGCGCGACGACCGACCACTTCCGCACTTTCGTAAGGAGCAACCGAAACCATGTCGGTTTCCGTAACCCTTCCGGCGCTCGGTGAGAGCGTCACCGAGGGCACTGTCACCCGCTGGCTGAAGGCCGAGGGCGAGCGCGTCGAGGCCGACGAGCCGTTGCTCGAGGTCTCGACCGACAAGGTCGACACCGAGATCCCGGCCCCGGCGTCCGGCGTCCTCACCGCCATCAAGGTCGCCGAGGACGAGACCGTCGAGGTCGGCGCCGAGCTGGCCGTCATCGACGACGGCACGGGCGCGCCCGCCGCCGCGGCTCCGGCCGCCGCCGAGCCCGCCGCCGCTCCGGCTCCGGCTCCGGTCGCCGAGGCCCCGGCCGCTCCGGCCCCGGCCCCCGTCGCCGAGGCTCCCGCCGCCGCTCCGGCCGGCGGCGCCGCCGGCACCGACGTCACCCTCCCGGCGCTGGGCGAGAGCGTCACCGAGGGCACCGTCACCCGCTGGCTGAAGGAGGTCGGCGAGGAGGTCACGGAGGACGAGCCCCTCCTGGAGGTCTCCACGGACAAGGTGGACACCGAGATCCCGGCCCCGGTCTCCGGTGTGCTGCTGGAGATCGTGGTCGCCGAGGACGAGACCGCCGAGGTCGGCGCCAAGCTCGCCGTGATCGGCGCCCCGGGCGCCGCTCCGGCTCCCGCCCCGGCCGCACCGGTCGCGGCTCCGGCCCCCGCCGCCCCGGCTCCCGCCCCGGCCCCCGCTGCTCCGGCCGCTCCGGCTCCGGTCGCGCCCGCCGCTCCGGCGCCCGCCCCGGCCCCGGTGGCGCCCCCGGCCCCGGCTCCGGCCGCCCCGGCCGCCCCGGCTCCGGCGCCCGCCCCGGCTCCGGTCGCCGCGCCGGCTCCGGCCGCGACCTCCGGTGACGACGGCGCGTACGTCACGCCGCTGGTCCGCAAGCTCGCCGCCGAGACCGGCGTCGACCTGGGCGCGGTCAAGGGCACCGGCGTCGGCGGCCGCATCCGCAAGCAGGACGTCGTCGCCGCCGCGGAGGCCGCCAGGGCCGCCGTCGCCGCGCCGGCTCCGGCCGCCGCGGCCCCTGCCGTCTCGAAGGCGCCGAAGCTGGAGGCGTCCCCGCTGCGCGGCCAGACGGTCAAGATGACCCGCATGCGCAAGGTCATCGGCGACAACATGATGAAGGCGCTGCACTCGCAGGCCCAGCTGACCTCGGTCGTCGAGGTCGACGTCACCAAGCTGATGAAGCTGCGCGCCCTGGCCAAGGACGCGTTCGCGGCCCGCGAGGGCGTCAAGCTGTCCCCGATGCCGTTCTACGTCAAGGCGGCGGCCCAGGCGCTGAAGGCCCACCCGGTCGTCAACGCCCGGATCAACGAGGACGAGGGCACCGTCACGTACTTCGACTCGGAGAACATCGGCATCGCCGTGGACGCCGAGAAGGGTCTGATGACCCCGGTCATCAAGGGCGCGGGCGACCTGAACATCGCCGGCATCTCGAAGAAGACCGCGGAGCTGGCGGGCAAGGCCCGCGGCGGCGGCCTGACGCCGGACGACATGTCCGGGGCCACCTTCACCATCAGCAACACCGGCTCGCGCGGCGCGCTGTTCGACACCGTCATCGTGCCGCCGAACCAGGTCGCCATCCTGGGCATCGGCGCCACGGTCCGCCGCCCGGTGGTCATCGACCACCCGGACCTGGGCGAGACGATCGCGGTGCGCGACATGACGTACCTGTCGCTCTCCTACGACCACCGTCTGGTGGACGGCGCGGACGCCGCCCGCTACCTGACCACGGTCAAGGCGATCCTGGAGGCGGGTGAGTTCGAGGTCGAGCTCGGCCTCTGAACATCGCGGCTGTAACCAGCCTCACCAGCGGGTGCCCCCGTTCGGACCACGTCCGGGCGGGGGCATCGCCGTATTGTCTAGTCATTCACCGGTCGCTCCGGCCGCCGTGATGGCGCAGACAGCACCGGTCCGCCCCGAAGGAGCTCCTCATGACCCCGCCCGTCGTCCACTCGCTGCGCGAACAGATCCGCGAGCACATCGTGGACGGGATCGTCAGCGGGCGCTGGAAGCCGGGCGAACGGATCGTGGAGCGCCGCATCGCCACCGAGCTGGAGGTCAGCCAGACGCCCGTCCGCGAGGCCCTGCGGGAGCTGGAGACGCTCCGGCTGATCGAGTCGGCCCCCAACAAGGGCGTCCGGGTCCGCAACCTCACCGCGGCCGACCTGGAGGAGAGCTACCCGGTCCGCGCCGGTCTGGAGCAGATCGCGGCCGAGCTGGCCGCCCCGGCCCTGGGCGAGGACTGCTCGCGCCTGGCCCCGCACGTGGCGGCGCTCTACGAGGCGGACCGGCTGGCCGACGGCGAGGCCCAGGTGCGGCACACCGTGGCGTTCCACCGCGAGATGGTGCGAGCCGCCGGGAACGCCGTGCTGCTGCACACCTGGGAGGGCCTGGGCATCGAGGTGTTCACCGCCCTGTCGATCCGCTGGCTGGGCACGGTGCAGAAGTCGTACGCGGAGGAGCACGAGGCGCTCATCGAGGCGTTCCTGCGGAAGGACCCGGACATCGGGGCGCTGGTCAAGGCGCACGTCCTGGGCTGCGCTCCGCGCGCCTGAGACGGTCCCGGGACGCCCCGCCCCGGGGCGGACGCTCCCCGAACGCCCCGGGGCCGTCGAGAGGCGTTTCGTAACGCGCCCGGGGCGGGTGGCGCATCTGTCGCGAGGGGCGCTCGCCCGTGCGGACGGCCGCCCTTTTTGCGCGCTAAATCCCGTCACTCCGTGCCCCGTTTCGCGGCACCGAATGCCAATTCCTTCATATCGAGAAGTTTTGCCCTTCATCCTTTGATCGATCATCGATCGGCGGCCTACAGTTCACTCGCGGGCTCACCGGCCCCATCGCCCTGTCCTGCCAGCCAGGGATTTTCTCCACCCCCTCCCACTCCGGAAGGCGGCGATCATGACCGACCCCGTAAAGCTTCCGAGCGAGCTCGACCAGCTCCCGGACCGCGACCCCGAGGAGACCGCCGAATGGGCGGCCTCCCTGGACGCCGTCACCAGGGCCGCGGGCCCGCACCGCGCCGCGTACCTGATGCGCCGCTCGCTCCAGCACGCCGAGGGCGCCGGCCTGGCGCTGCCCAAGCTGCTGGAGACGGACTACGTCAACTCCATCCCGACCGCCGCCGAGCCCGCGTTCGACGGCGACCTGGAGATGGAGAACCGGATCACCGCCTGGAACCGGTGGAACGCCGCCGCGATGGTCACCCGCGGCGCCCGGTTCGGCGTCGGCGGCCACATCGCCACCTTCGCCTCGGCGGCCTGGCTCTACGAGACCGGCTTCAACCACTTCTTCCACGGCAAGGAGGGCGACGGCTCCGGCGACCAGATCTACGTCCAGGGTCACGCCTCCCCCGGCATCTACGCCCGCGCCTTCCTCGACGGCCGGCTCAGCGAGCGGCAGCTCGACAACTTCCGCCAGGAGGCGGGCGGCGACGGCCTGCCGTCCTACCCGCACCCGCGGCGGCTGCCCTGGCTGTGGGAGTTCCCCACCGTGTCGATGGGCCTGGGCCCGCTCTCCGCGATCTACCAGGCGCGCTTCAACCGCTACCTGACCAACCGCGGCATCAAGGACACCTCGAACTCGCACGTGTGGGCCTTCCTCGGCGACGGCGAGATGGACGAGCCCGAGTCGACCGCGGCCCTCGCGCTCGCGGCCCGCGAGGGGCTCGACAACCTGACCTTCGTCATCAACTGCAACCTCCAGCGCCTCGACGGCCCGGTGCGCGCCAACTTCCGCGTGGTCCAGGAGCTGGAGGGCGCGTTCCGCGGGGCCGGCTGGAACGTCGTCAAGACGCTCTGGGGCACCGCCTGGGACGAGCTGTTCCAGCTGGACACCACGGGCGCGCTGGTCCGCCGGCTCCGGGAGGTCCCGGACGCGCAGTTCCAGACGTACGCCACCCGCGACGTCGCGTACATCCGGGAGCACTTCTTCGGCGCCGAGCCCGCGCTCGTCGAGATGGCGAAGCTGCTGACCGACGCGAAGATCGCCGAGTGCTTCTACACCTCGCGCGGCGGCCACGAGCCCCGCAAGGTCTACGCAGCGTACAAGGCGGCCCTGGAGCACAAGGGCGGCCCGACGGTGATCCTCGCCCAGACGGTGAAGGGCTTCACGCTGGGCAAGGGCTTCGAGTCCAAGAACGCCAACCACCAGATGAAGAAGCTGTCCGCCGACGAGTTCAAGGACATGCGCGAGCTGCTGGGGCTGCCGATCCCGGACAGCGCCTTCGTGGACGGTCTGGTGCCCTACGGCCACCCGGGCGCCGACTCCCCCGAGGTGCGCTACCTCCAGGAGCGCCGCGCCGCCCTCGGCGGTCCGGCCCCGGCCCGCCGGGTGCACGCCGTGGCGCTGCCCGAGCCCGAGGAGCGCGCGTTCGCCGCGCTGAAGAAGGGGTCCGGCAAGCAGGAGATGGCCACCACCATGGCCTTCGTCCGCCTCGTCAAGGACCTGATGCGGGACAAGCAGACCGGCAGGCGCTGGGTTCCGGTCGTGCCGGACGAGGCCCGCACCTTCGGCATGGAGTCGCTGTTCCCGTCGGCCGGCATCTACTCGCCGCTGGGCCAGACGTACGAGCCGGTCGACCGCGACCAGCTGATGTACTACAAGGAGGCCAAGGACGGCCAGATCCTCAACGAGGGGATCACCGAGGCCGGCGCCCTGGCGGACTTCATCGCCGCGTCGACGTCGTACGCGACGCACGGCGAGCCGATGATCCCCTTCTACATCTTCTACTCGATGTTCGGCTGGCAGCGCACCGGCGACCAGTTCTGGCAGCTCGGCGACCAGCTGGGCCGCGGGTTCGTGGTCGGCGCCACGGCCGGCCGCACGACGCTGACCGGCGAGGGCCTCCAGCACGCCGACGGCCACTCGCACCTGATCGCGTCCACCAACCCGGCCGCGCTCAACTACGACCCGGCGTTCGCGTACGAGATCGCGGTGATCGTCAAGGACGGCCTGCGCCGGATGTACGGCCCCGACGCCGAGGACGTCTTCTACTACCTGACGGTCTACAACGAGCCGAAGCCGCAGCCCGCGATGCCGGAGGGCGTCGAGGAGGGCATCCTCAAGGGCCTCTACCGCTTCAAGGAGGGCACGCCCGCGAAGGCGGACGCGCCGCGCGCCCAGCTGCTGGCCTCCGGCACGGCGATCCACTGGGCCCTGGAGGCGCAGGAGCTGCTGGCGGCGGACTGGGGGGTCACGGCCGACGTGTGGTCCGCGACCTCGTGGGGCGAGCTGCGCCGGGAGGCCATGGAGTGCGACGAGGCGCTGCTCCGCGGCGAGCAGCGGGTGCCGTACGTGACCCGCGCCCTGGAGGGCGCGCCGGGTCCGGTCCTCGCGGTCAGCGACTGGATGCGGCAGGTCCCGGACCAGATCAGCCAGTGGGTGGAGCAGGACTGGTCCTCGCTGGGCACGGACGGCTTCGGCCTCTCCGACACCCGTGACGCGGCCCGCCGCCACTTCGGGGTCGACCCGCAGTCGATCACGGTCGCGGTGCTGGCCCAGCTGGCCCGCCGCGGCGAGGTGAGCGCGACCGCGGTCAAGGAGGCCCGGGAGCGGTACGGGCTCTGAGCCCGGGGACCCTGGAAGGGGTTCCGGGACGGCGGCGGCCGGGTGCGCCCGGCCGCCGCCGTCCCGTTCCCCGGTGTGTACGAAAAGCCAGGCGCGGCCGGGCGCGTGCCGGGGCCCGGGGCGTGCGCGGGCGGGGGCCGGCGTGTGCCGGCGCCCGGGCGGGGGCGCGTGGCGAGCGGCCACAATGGGCCCATGCGTGCCGCCCGTCTCATCAGAATGGTGCTGCTCCTGCAGTCCCGCGCCGTCATGACCGCCGCCGAGCTGGCCCGGGAGCTGGAGGTGTCCGAGCGGACCGTCACCCGGGACGCGCAGGCGCTCTCCGAGGCGGGCGTCCCGGTGTACGCGGACCGGGGCAGGGCCGGGGGCTACCGCCTGGTCGGCGGGTACCGCACCGGCCTCACCGGGCTCGCCCGCGACGAGGCCGAGGCGCTGTTCCTCTCCGGGCTGCCCTCGGCCCTGCGCGAGATGGGTCTGGAGGACGCCGCGTCCGCCGCCCGGCTCAAGGTCTCGGCGGCGCTCCTGCCCTCGTTGCGGGACGCCTCCGACAGCGCCGCCCGGCGCTTCCACCTGGACGCCCCCGGCTGGTACCGGGAACCCGTGACGCCCGAGCTGCTGCCCGCCGTCGCGGAGGCCGTGTGGGGCGACCGGATCGTCCACGCCCGCTACCGCCGCAACGGCGGGGACGAGGACGTGGCGCGGGAGCTGGCCCCGTACGGGCTCGTCCTGAAGGCCGGAGTCTGGTACCTCTGCGCCCGGGTGGCGCCGGACCCCGCCCGGGCGGCGGAGGACCGTGCCCGGGCGGCGGAGGACCGTGCCCGGGCGGTGGAGGACGTCCGGGTGTACCGGATCGACCGGTTCTCGGCCGTCGCGGTGTCGGACGAGCGGTTCACCCGCGACGAGCGCTTCGACCTGCCGGGGTTCTGGGCGGAGCGGTCCGTCCGGTTCGCCCGCTCGCTGCTGCGGGAGGAGGTGACGGTCCGGCTGTCGGAGGAGGGCGTGCGCCGGCTGCCGCACGTGATGGACCGTTCGGCGGTCCGGGAGGCCCTGGAGGCGGCGGGTCCGCCCGACGCGCGGGGCCGGCGCACGGTCACTCTGCCGGTCGAGTCCCTGGACGTCGCGTACAGCCAACTGATGGGCCTGGGGCCGGAGTCGGAGGTCCTCGAACCCGCCGGTCTGCGGGCGCGGTTCGCCGCGGCGGCGGAACGCCTGTCCGCCCTGTACCGCTGAGCACGGCCGCCGCGCGCGCCGCCGGCCGCTCCCCGCGTCCGCGTGCGCGGTCCGCCGGCACGGCCGATGCTTGATCCGTGATGGACGAGACGGAGTTCTGGGAGATCGTCGACAGCACCCGGGAGGACGCCGAGGGCGACCCGGAGGATCAGGCCGACCTGCTCGTCGAGCGGCTGCTGCGGCTCGATCCGGAGGCCGTGCTGGATTTCGCCAGGCACTTCGAGGCCCGTTACAACCGCGCGTACCGCTGGGATCTGTGGGGCGCCGCCGCCGTGCTGCTGGGCGGGGCGGACGAGGACGCCTTCGACTTCTTCCGCTGCTGGCTGATCGGGCAGGGCCGGGAGGTCTTCGAGGGGGCGCTGCACGATCCGGACGCCCTCGCCGATCTCCTCGACGGCTTCGACGAGGAGATCGACGGGGACGGGGAGGATCTGGGCTACGCCGCCGACGAGGCGTACGAACAGCTCACCGGTCTGGTCGACCCGGACCTCGGGCTGCCGCCGCAGCCCGCCGAGCCGGAGGGCGTCCCGTTCGACGTCGGGAACGAGGCCGCCCTGGCGGAGCGTCTCCCCTCGCTCTGGCGGCGGTTCCGGGGCGACTGAGCGCCCGGAACGCTCTCCGCGCGGCCCGACGACGCGCTCCGGGCCGACGACGCGTCCGCGGCCGGGGGCGCGCCGGGCGGCCGGACCGGCGGCGCGGGCGCGCGCCGCCCGGGCGCACGGGCTCATGCCACCGCGCGCGCCGGGCGCGCCGACCGGCTCAGAAGTGGGTGCCGCCGTCGATCCGGATCTCGGTGCCGGTGATGAACGCCCCGTCCCGCGAGCCGAGCATCGCGACGACGCCCGCGACGGTGTCCGGGCTGGCGAAGCCCTGCCCCAGCGCCGGGGACAGCTTGGCGAAGAGCGACATGTCGGCGTCGGCGGGCAGGCCCGGGCCCGTGCCGCTGGTCATGTCGGAGGAGATCGAGCCCGGGGCGACGGCCACGACCCGCAGCCCCTGCTTGCTGTACTCGCTCGCCAGGGCGTGCGTCATCGCCTGGACGCCGCCCTTGCTCGCCGCGTACGCCGACATGTAGGGGTGCGCGAAGCTCGCCGAGGTGGAGGAGAAGTTCACCACGACCGGTTCGTCGCCCGCCAGCAGCGCCGGCACCGCCTCACGGACCATCAGGAACGTGCCGGTGAGGTTCACGGCGATGATCCTGTCGAAGAACTCCAGCGAGGTCCTGTGGGTGTGCTCGGACCGCAGGATCCCGGCCGCGTTGACGAGGACGTCCAGGCCGCCGAGGGTCTCCACGGCGGAGGCGACGCCCGCCCGGACCGAGCCCTCGTCCGCGATGTCGAGGACGAGGGTGGTGAGCCGGCCGGCGGCGCCGTTCGCCTCGGCCGTCGCGTACGTGGTCCTCAGCCCGGCCTCGTTCACATCGGCGGCGACGACCCGGCCGCCCTCCGCGAGGAGGCGGTGGACCGTGGCCTGTCCGATGCCGGAGCCGGCTCCGGTGACGAGCGCGCGGCGGCCTTCGTAGCGGTTCATGTCTGTTCTCCCGATCCCGGCGACTGCCGTCTTGAATATCCCGATATATCTCGAAGCCTTCTCTCACCGGCCCGATCGATGTCCACCGTACGCCCAGGTGGCACGTTTTGCCACGACGGCATTTCATGCATGCGCTGGTCCGGGCGGGGTAGTCTGCCGGGGTGAGCCCCAAGCCGAAGCAGCCGTCCCTCACCGAGCGCCGCAAGGCGGCGACCCAGCTGGACATCGCGCGCGCCGCCGCCGCGCTCTTCGCGGAGCGCGGACCCGACGGCACCACGGCGGAGGACATCGCCCGGCGGGCGGGCGTCGCGCTGCGCACCTTCTACCGGTACTTCCGCTCCAAGCAGGACGCGGTGGGGCCGCTGCTGCGGGGCGGCGCCGAGCGCTGGCGGGCGCTGCTCGAAGCCGCAGACCCCGGGGAGCCCCTCGCCGGGGTGCTGGAACGGGCGGTCTCCGAGGCGCTCCGGATGCCCGACGACCAGGCCGTCGAGGAGCTCGAACGGACGCGCGGGCTGCTGCGGGCGGCGGCGGACGACCCGGCGCTGCGCGCCGTCTGGTACCGGGTCAATCAGGAGTCGGAGGAGCAGCTGCTGCCGGTGCTGGGCCGGCTGGCGGGCGAGGACGCGGACCCGCTGGAGGTCAGGCTCGCCGCGGCCGCCGCCACGGACGCGGTGCGCGTGGCGCTGGAGTCCTGGGCGCGGACGGACGCGCCGACGAGCGGGCCCGGCTCACCCGCCGTTCTCGCCGTGCGTTGCCTGCGCGAACTCATCGGCGGCATGCGGCTGTTCGGTGGCCGGGCCGGGGACGGGGATCAGGCGGCGAGCGGGCGGCCCATCAGGATGTCGTCGACGTAGCGGCCGTCCAGGAAGAACTCGCCGGCCAGCACGCCCTCGACGACGAACCCCTCCGACTCGTAGAGGGCCCGCGCGGGCGCGTTGTGTCCGAGCACCCGCAGCGTCATCCGGTTGGCGCCCTCGTCCCGCGCCGCCGCGCACGCGGCCCGCAGCAGGGTCCTGGCGACGCCCCGGCCGCGCGCCCAGTCGGCCACGGCCAGGCCCTGTATCTGACGCACGTGCGCGTTGCAGGCCAGCGGGGTCGGCGGAACGACCCGGACGTACCCGGCGATCGCCGTCTCCCCCGCCTCGTTCGCGGCCTCGGCCACGAGCAGGTCCTCGGGGCGGTGGCGCTCGTCGAAGAAGGGCGGATACGGCGGCTGCGGCCTCGGCATCACCGCGTGGAGGGTCGACCAGGTGGCGCGGTCGAGCTCACCGAGCGCGGCCTCGTCGGCGAGGACCGCGGGACGTACGGAACACGCGGAGCGTGCGTGGATCTCTGACATGCGCGCCACTGTGCCACGCCCCGCCCCTGCCGGTCTGCTCCTTTACGGGGCGGCGGGGCCGTACCCCCGCGCTTCCCCGCCTCCCCCGCGCCCTCCCGGACGCAGCCTCACCCGCCCGTTCGGACCGGCCGGGGAGGCGTCCGGGAGCCGCTGCGGCAGGATGGGGGCCATGGTGCACTCCCGAATCGCCGTCAGCGGAGCGTCCGGACTCATCGGATCGGCGCTCGTGCGTTCCCTGCGGGCCGACGGTCACGAGGTGGTCCGTCTGGTGCGGCGCCCGGCACGGACCGGTGACGAGGTGGAGTGGGACCCCGGGCGCGCGTACGTCGACGTGGCCGGTCTGGTGGGATGCGACGCCGTCGTCCATCTCGCCGGGGCCGGGGTGGGCGACCACCGCTGGACGCCGGAGTACAAGCGGGAGATCCGGGACAGCCGGGTGCGCGGGACGACGGCGGTGGCCGAGGCCGTCGCCTCGCTGGACGTGCCGCCGAAGGTGCTGGTGTCCGGCTCGGCCATCGGCTACTACGGCGACACCGGCGACCGGGCGGTCGACGAGGGCGCCCCGGCCGGCGAGGGCTTCCTGCCGTCCGTCTGCGTGGAGTGGGAGGCGGCGACGGCGGCCGCCCAGGAGGCGGGCGTACGGACGGTGCACGCCCGCACCGGTCTGGTCGTCGGCCGCACGGGCGGGGCCTGGGGGCGGCTCTTCCCGCTCTTCCGGGCGGGGCTCGGCGGACGGCTGGGCGACGGGCGCCAGTACTGGAGCTTCATCGCCCTGCACGACGAGGTCGCAGCGCTGCGGCACATCCTGGACACGGAGTCGCTGTCCGGTCCGGTGAACCTGACCGGTCCCGACCCGGTCACCAACGCCGAGGTGACCGCCGCGATGGGCCGGGTGCTGCGCCGACCGACGCTGCTGACCGCCCCGGCGCCGGCCCTGCGGCTGGTCCTCGGCGACTTCGCGGAGGACGTGCTGGGCAGTCAGCGGGTGCTGCCGGGCCGGCTGCTGGAGTCCGGCTTCGCCTTCGCCTTCCCGGGCATCGACGCCGCGATCCGCGCGGCACTGCGCTGAACGGTCCGCCGGAGACCCCGCCCGCCGCGCCCCGCGCACCGCGACGGCGCCGGCGCACACCGGACGCCCCCCTCGGGCACACGGCCGCCCGCACCCGCCACCGAATCGGACGGACATGCGACCCCGTGCACCGGTGCCCCCGGCGCGCGCGTCTGCGCCGGACCCGGTACGGCCTCCTAATCTCCTTGCGAACTCGGCATTCCTGGGGCCTGTCGGAGGCAAGAGCCTCCCAGTGGCCGCGCCGACTCGGGGAGGGCACGTGCTCAGCTCGGCACATCACGCGGACGTCGTCATCATCGGGGCCGGGATCGCCGGTCTGTCGGCCGCCCACCGGCTGACCAGCGCGGGAGTGAGCGTCAGCGTGCTGGAGGCGGGCGACCGGGCCGGCGGGCGGATGACCACCACCGCGTCGGACGGCTTCCTGCTCGATCACGTGGGGCCGCTGCTCAGCACCGCTTACCCGGAACTCCGCCTCACGCCCGCCCTCGAAGGGCTCGCCCTGCGGACCTTCGCCCCGGGGCTGCTCGTCCACAGCGAGGGCCGTCAGTACCGGACCGGTGATGTCCGGGGCGCGCGGGGCGCGTTCAAGGCGGCGCGCGCCCTGGCGAGCTCCCCCCGACCGCCGATGGGCGGGCCGATCGACCAGGCCCGGCTGGGCGCCGCCCTGAGCCGGCTCGCGGCGACCCCGGCGTCCCGCATCCTGGCCCGGCCCGAGCAGGACGCGCTCGCCGCGCTGTCCCATCGGGGCCTGCCCTCCCGTACGGTCGACGGCTTCCTGCGCCCCCTGCTGTCCGCGCTGCTCAGCGACCCGGAGCTCACCACGTCCAGCCGGTGCGCCGACCTCGTCCTGCGCGACTACGCGCGGGGCAGGCTGTGCGTGCCCGCGGGCGGCTCGGGCAGGCTGCCGGAGCTGCTCGCGGCCGCCCTGCCGCCCGGCGCCATACGCACGGGCGTGCATGTCACGGCCGCCGACATCACCTCGGTCCGCACCAAGGAGCACGGTGAACTCGGCTGCCGTTCCCTGTTGTTGGCGACCGGCGCCGGCGCCGCCGCCGCATTGCTGCCCGGTCTGCGGGTGCCGACCTTCCACCCGGTGACGGTGCTTCATCACACCGCCCCGGTGTCCCCGCAGACCGGTGCCTCACTGTTGCTCAGCGCCGACCGGTCGGGCCCGGTCGCGCACACCGCGGTGATGAGCGCGGTCGACCCCTCGCGCGCTCCGCACGGCCGGACGCTGATCAGCTCGACGGTGCTCGGCGCCCCGCCGCCGGACCTGGACCGCGCGGTCCGCGCCCATCTCGCCGTCCTGTACGGCATGCCCACCGACGACTGGGAGCTGCTGGCCGCCCATCACGACCCCGAGGCCGTGCCCGCGATGCCCGCGCCGCACGACCTGCGCCGCCCGGTCCGGCTGCTCGCCGGGCTGTACGTGTGCGGCGACCACCGGGACACCAGCACGGTCCAGGGCGCCCTGTTCTCGGGGCGCCGCGCGGCCGAGGCGATCCTCACCGACCTCGGCGTGCGGCCGGGGCACGGAGGCGGCGACGGGCGCGGCGACCGGGGCGGCCGGGCGCTGCCCGAAGCGGCCTGACGAGCCGTCGGCCCGGCCCCGGTTCCGGCGCGCCGTCCCGGTCCCGCTCAGCCCAGCGCGGCGACCCGTTCGCGGTAGCCGCGCACCGCCGCCGCGTCCCGGTAGGGCTCCAGGCGGCGCTCGAAGTCCCGTACGTACTCCGTGGCCCGCGCCGACCGCATCTCCGTCGCCTGCTGGGCGGCCTCGGCTCCCAGCAGGCACGCCTGGTCCAGCTCGCCGAGCCCGAGCCGCGCGCAGGCCAGCACGACCCGGCAGAACAGCCGGCTGCGGGCGTACATCGGGGCACGCAGCTGGAGGGAGCGCTCCGCGTGCTGCGCCGCCGTCCGGTACTGCTGGAGGTCCCGGTGGCAGTGGCCGAACTCGTCGGCGAGCTGCGCCTCGTCGAAGTACCGCGCCCAGTGCGGCACCTCGTCCCCGGGACGGGCGATCTCCAGCGCGCGTTCCGCCCGCGCCAGCGAGGCGGTGCAGGACCTGGCGTCGCCGAGCACCCCATGGCCGCGCGCCTCGACGGCGTGCAGCAGGGCCTGCACGACGGGCGGCGCGGACGAGCCGATGCCCTGCTGGGCGACCCGGGCCAGCTGCACGGCTTCCCTGCCGTGCCCGAGGTAGACCGCCTGCCGGCTCATGGTGACCAGGACGTAGCTGCCGTACGCGCGGTCCCCGGCGGCCTGGGCCAGCCGCAGCGCCTGGACGAAGTACCGCTGGGCCAGGCCGTGGGCCGCGATGTCGTACGAGGTCCAGCCGGCCAGCCGGGTCAGGTCGGCGGCGGCGGAGAAGAGCCGGCGCCCGGTGCTCTCCCCGTACGTCCCCCGGAGCATCGGCTCCGCCTCGTGCTCCAGATAGCGGACCAGGGCCTGCCGGGCGTGGCCGCCGCCGTAGGTGTGGTCCAGGGTGCGGAAGAGCTCGCCGACCGAGCGGAGGGCGGCGACGTCCCCGCAGCCGACCCGCTGGCCGGGGCTCCGCTCGGTCTGCCGCTGCCGGGGCACGGCGGGGCCGCCGGGCAGCCCGAGGGGGGACCCGGTGGGCGCGGCCGGGCCGGTGGGGCGGGCCGGGGCCGGACCGCGCGTCCGGCCGTGACCGCCGGGCGCGCCGCCGGTCCCGTGCGTTCCGTGCGACCCGAGCGCCCCCTGTGCTCCGGTCCCGTACGGCCCACCGGCCCCGCGCGTCCCTCGGGCCCCCTCGGGCGCACGGCCGCCGGCCGCGTCGCCCGGCTCCGGCACGGCGGGCTCGCTCCCCCGCCCGACCCGCTCGTCGGCCCGGCCGATCAGCCAGTCCCGGCTGGGCACCACCAGCCCCGCCGGGGTGAAGGCGATCTTGCGCAGTTCGGCGTGGCTGCCCGAGTCCTTCCGCCACAGTCCGCTGACGATGTCGACCGCCTCGGCGGGCGTGGCCGCGAACTCCAGACCCGCGTAGACGGGAGCGCACGCGTCGAGGCCCAGGTCCTGCGCGGAGAGCCGACGGCCGAGTCTCCGGGTGAAGACCTCGGCGATCAGCGCGGGGGTGGTGCCGCGCGGCTGCTGACCGCGCAGCCAGCGGGTCACGGAGGTCTTGTCGTACCGCAGGTCGAGGCCGTGCTCCAGGCCCAGTTGGTCCACCCTGCGGGCCAGACCGGCGTGGGAGAAGCCCGCCTCCGAGATGAGCGAGGCGAGTCGGCGGTTGGGGGTGCGCTGCGGAGGTCGTTCCGACATCAGCTGTACGGTCTCCTGCCTTCGGGGCCGGGCGGGCAGCCCTAATGGAACGGCGCGAATTTAGCGGCCTCTGCCGAGGTCAAAGCCACCTTCGCTTCGCTTTCATCCGATCGTGTGAGGATTGAGGGCGGCGCTGACGGGAACGACCTGCCGGTCCGCCGACCGGCGGCCGGACGTACAGTGGCTCGGGGCTGATTCAGTGCGAGGTGACGGCCGCTCCGGGTTCTCCCGGCTCCCGGCACCACGAGTAGGGAGGCGTCTGTCGTGACCGAGCTCCGGTTCGTCCGGCTGGGATTCGGCGAGGAAGCCGTCGACTACCAGGCGGCGTGGCAGAAGCAGCGCGAGGTGCACGCGGCCAGGTTCGAGGACGCCGTCCCCGACACCTGTCTGCTGCTGGAGCACCCGCCCGTCTACACGGCGGGACGGCGCACGACCGACAGCGAGCGCCCGCTGGACGGCACCCCGGTCATCGACGTGGACCGCGGCGGCAAGATCACCTGGCACGGCCCGGGCCAGCTGGTCGGCTACCCGATCCAGAAGCTGCCCCGGCCCGTGGACGTGGTCGCGCACGTCCGCCGCCTGGAGGAGGCGCTGATCCGCACCGCCGCCGAATTCGGCCTGGAGACCTCCCGGGTCGAGGGCCGCAGCGGGGTCTGGGTGCTCGGCGACCCGGTCGAGGACCGCCCGGCGCTCGGCGGCCTCTCCCTCGACTTCGACCCGCGGCTGCGGGACGAGGAGTTCGACCCCCGGCTGAACGGCCCCGAGTACGCCCCGTCCAACGCCGGCCAGCGCCGCGAGGACCGCAAGCTGGCCGCGATCGGCATCCGGGTGGCCAAGGGCGTGACGATGCACGGCTTCGCGCTCAACGTGAACCCGGACAACACCTGGTTCGACCGCATCGTGCCGTGCGGCATCCGGGACGCGGGCGTCACGTCGCTCGCGTACGAACTGGGCCGCGACATCACCATCGCGGAGGTGCTGCCGGTGGCCGAGAAGCACCTGCGGGACGTCCTGGAGAACGCGGTGCTCGCCCCGCGACCCGTCGAGCGCCCGACGAACGCCGCGGCCACGGCATGACGTCCCGGCGGCCGGGGGCCCGGGAGCCCCGCCGCGGACGGGCCGCCCGGCCCGGCGGGGCCGCCGGAGCGGGACCGGCCGGGAATAGGCCCCGTCGGCCACAGGTTGGCCGGACGTAAGGCCGTGCGAATCACGGGCGTACCCTGGTGTCCGCCGAAGAATCCAAAGCCGAAGCAACCGAAGCAACCAGTGCAGTGAAAGCAAAGGGGAGTGCCGGAGTGTCCGCTGTCGCACCCGACGGGCGCAAGATGCTGCGCCTGGAGGTCCGGAACAGCCAGACCCCCATCGAGCGCAAGCCCGAGTGGATCAAGACCCGGGCGAAGATGGGCCCCGAGTACAACCAGTTGCAGAAGCTCGTGAAGAGCGAGGGCCTGCACACGGTGTGCCAGGAGGCCGGCTGCCCCAACATCTTCGAGTGCTGGGAGGACCGCGAGGCCACGTTCCTCATCGGCGGCGACCAGTGCACCCGGCGCTGCGACTTCTGCCAGATCGACACGGGCAAGCCGCAGGCGCTGGACCGGGACGAGCCGCGCAGGGTCGGCGAGTCCGTCGTCACGATGGACCTGAACTACGCCACCATCACCGGCGTCGCCCGCGACGACCTGGAGGACGGCGGCGCCTGGCTGTACGCGGAGACCGTGCGCCAGATCCACGCGCTGACCGCGGAGCGGGAGGCCGGCCGCACCAAGGTCGAGCTGCTGATCCCCGACTTCAACGCGGTGCCCGAGCAGCTCGCGGAGGTCTTCTCCGCGCGCCCCGAGGTGCTCGCGCACAACGTGGAGACGGTGCCGCGGATCTTCAAGCGGATTCGTCCCGGCTTCCGTTACGAGCGCTCCCTGGAGGTCATCACGCGGGCCCGGGAGGCCGGCCTGGTGACCAAGTCCAACCTGATCCTCGGCATGGGCGAGACCCGCGAGGAGGTCAGCGAGGCGCTCCAGGACCTGTACGACGCCGGGTGCGAACTGATCACGATCACGCAGTACCTGCGCCCGTCGGTGCGCCACCACCCGGTCGAGCGCTGGGTCAAGCCGCAGGAGTTCGTGGAGCTGAAGGACGAGGCGGACGCGATCGGCTACTCCGGCGTGATGTCCGGGCCGCTGGTCCGCTCCTCGTACCGCGCGGGCCGGCTCTTCCAGCAGGCGATGGAGCGGCGTGGCGCCGCCGCGGCGGCCCCCACCGTGTGAATCCGCTCACAAGAGCCTACCGCCCAGTAACGGGCGGCTCCGGCGGCCCATGCGCTCCTCGCAGGTCAGAGGCGCGGATGGGCCGCCTCGGCGTGCGCCGGGGGCGGTTCGGGGGTTCATTGGTGTTTGACCGACCGGTCACGCGCTGGTAACACCAGGCGGTGACGCTGGATGCCCAGGGCGCGCGCCGGCTCTGCCGTCGCCGCCGTCGCCGCCGCGTCCCGCGTCCGGCGCGCCCGCCGCCCCGCTCCGCGCGACGCGGCCGGGCGCGGCCGGCTCCGGTCGGCCGGTTCCACGCCCCAGTCCGCACACGCGCTCCGAGGAGATCTCCACGATGCAGGCCGTGCCGGTACGCGCCACCGCCGTCCCCTCCGTCACCCACGCCCTCCGCGCCGTCGAGTCGCTGCTGCTGGCCGGCGGCCAGCGCACGGCCCGCCGCAACGCCTGGACCGCCGTCCTGGAGGACCGGCGCCGCGCCAAGGACCGGGTGGAGGCCGAGCACGTACTGGAGGCCGCGGCCGACCGTCGTTCCTGAGCCACGTAAACTTCTGTACATGGCGAGGAAGGCAAAAACTGAAGGCGCGGACAGCGTCGAGAACGCGGGGCGGCTCAAGCAGATCGCCCTGACCTACAAGATGACCCGGCGGACGGATCCCAAGGTCGGTCTTGTCGTCGCGGGCGTGGGAATCGTCACCTTCGGTGTCCTCCTCGGAGTCGGTTTCCTGATCGGCCACCCGGTCTATCTGGGGATCCTGGGCTTCGTGCTGGCCCTCCTCGCGATGGCGATCGTCTTCGGGCGGCGTGCCGAGCGCGCGGCCTTCGGGCAGATGGAGGGGCAGCCGGGCGCCGCGGCGGCGGTGCTCGACCGGGTGGGCCGCGGCTGGACCACGACCCCCGCGGTCGCGATGAACCGCAGCCAGGACGTCGTCCACCGCGCGGTGAGCAAGGCGGGCATCGTGCTCGTCGCCGAGGGCAACCCGAACCGGGTGAAGCCGCTGCTCGCCGCCGAGAAGAAGAAGATGGCGCGCATCCTGGTGGACGTGCCGGTGCACGACATCATCGTCGGCGACGACGAGGGTCAGGTGCCGCTGAAGAAGCTGCGCACCACGATGCTGAAGCTGCCGCGCGTGCTGACCGGCCCGCAGGTGACGGTCGCCAACGACCGGCTGCGCGCGATGGGCGATCTGATGAGCAACATGCCGCTGCCCAAGGGGCCGATGCCGAAGAACATGCGGATGCCGCGCGGCGGGAAGATGCGCTGACGCCCGACGGGCGGAACGGGACGAGGGCGGGGCGTGAACCGGTTCGGTTCACGCCCCGCCCTCGTCGTTCTCCGGCCCTCGTCGTTCGCCCCGCCCTCGTCGTTCTTCCGCACGACCGGCGGTCCTCCCCGGGGCTCACCGGCGGCCCCGGGCCCCGGGGCCCGGTCACGCCCCTCGGCCTTCGCCGTGACCGCGGTGGATCAGATACGGACCTGGACCGCGCGGGCCAGCCGATCGTGCAGGCCCCGCCCGTCGCGGTCCCAGACCAGCGCGGGGACGGCCAGGCACAGCAGGGCGCAGCGGACGACGACGCGTCCGAGGGTGAGCCGGCCGCCGTTCTCGGCGACGACCCTGATGCCCAGGACGCGCTTGCCGGGCGTGCAGCCGATGGTCCCCACGGTGAGCACGCTCATCGCGAAGAAGACGCCGAGCGCCCAGTTCCCGGCCGCCTGCTGGTCGCCGCGCGCGAACAGTCCGTACGCGATCAGCATGCACAGGGCCCAGTCGATGAAGAGGGCGCCGAAACGCCTGCCCAGCGGCGCCACGGACCCCGGCCCGTTCTCCGGCAGGCCGAGGCGCTTGCCCCGGTGGCCGAAGTCGACCCCCATCTCCTCGGCGGTCGCGCGCGGTCCGGAGAGCCACGATCCGATTACTTGCCTCTTGTCCACCCGACCACGGTACTGCGCCCGCCCGCGCCCCCTGCCGGGCGGGGCCGCCGCGCGCCCGTGCCGCCCCGTCCCCCCGCCGGACGTGCCCGTGCGCCCGCCCGTCGGCCGGGCCCGCCCGGTGGGCGGGCCCGGCCGACGGCTCCGAACCGGCCACGCAGCACCGCCCGGGCACGTCCCGGTTAACTTCTGCGAAACAAATGGGTCATGATTGAGAAATCCGGTCTGCCTATGGTCGGGGCCAACGCGTGCCACCGCACACTGGCCGCACGATGGGCCACAACCCCGTCCCTCCCGGGCCGGGAGTAGGAGGAGTTGGATGTTCCAGAACGCCGACGAAGCGAAGAAGTACATCGCCGAGGAGGACGTCAAGTTCATCGACGTCCGATTCTGCGACCTTCCCGGGGTGATGCAGCACGTCACGGTCCCGGCGGCGACCTTCGACCCGGCCGAGGACCTCGCCTTCGACGGCTCGTCGATCCGCGGCTTCCAAGCCATCCACGAGTCCGACATGGCGCTGCGCGCGGACCTGTCGACCGCCCGCGTCGACCCGTTCCGCCGCGACAAGACGGTCAACATCAACTTCTTCATCCACGACCCGATCACCGGCGAGCAGTACAGCCGCGACCCGCGCAACGTGGCCAGGAAGGCGGAGGCGTACCTGGCCTCCACCGGCATCGCCGACACCGCCTACTTCGGCCCCGAGGCCGAGTTCTACGTCTTCGACAGCGTCCGCTTCCAGACCTCGGCGAACGAGAGCTTCTACCACATCGACTCCGAGGCCGGCGCCTGGAACACCGGCGCGCTGGAGAACAACCGCGGCTACAAGGTCCGCTACAAGGGCGGCTACTTCCCGGTCCCGCCGGTCGACCACTTCGCCGACCTGCGCGCCGAGATGTCGCTGGAGCTGGAGAAGAGCGGCCTGGAGATCGAGCGCCAGCACCACGAGGTCGGCACCGCCGGCCAGGCCGAGATCAACTACAAGTTCAACACGCTGCTGGCCGCCGCCGACGACCTGATGCTCTTCAAGTACATCGTGAAGAACGTCGCCTGGCGCAACGGCAAGACCGCGACCTTCATGCCGAAGCCGATCTTCGGCGACAACGGCTCGGGCATGCACGTCCACCAGTCCCTGTGGGCCGGCGGCACGCCGCTCTTCTACGACGAGCAGGGCTACGCGGGCCTCTCGGACACCGCCCGCTACTACATCGGCGGCATCCTGAAGCACGCCCCGTCGCTGCTGGCCTTCACCAACCCGACGGTGAACTCCTACCACCGCCTGGTCCCCGGCTTCGAGGCCCCGGTCAACCTGGTGTACTCGCAGCGCAACCGCTCCGCCGCGATGCGCATCCCGATCACCGGCGCCAACCCGAAGGCCAAGCGCGTCGAGTTCCGCGCCCCGGACCCGTCGTCCAACCCGTACCTGGCCTTCTCCGCGCTGCTGATGGCCGGTCTCGACGGCGTCAAGAACAAGATCGAGCCCGCCGAGCCGATCGACAAGGACCTCTACGAGCTGGCTCCCGAGGAGCACGCCAACGTCCAGCAGGTCCCGACCTCCCTCCCGGCCGTCCTGGACGCGCTGGAGGCGGACAACGAGTACCTCCAGGCCGGCGGCGTCTTCACGGCCGACCTGATCGAGACCTGGATCGACTACAAGCGCGAGAACGAGATCGCCCCGATCCAGCTGCGCCCGCACCCGCACGAGTTCGAGCTGTACTTCGACCTGTAGGAGGCGCGGCGCGTCCCGACGGCGCGAGCCGCTGCCCGGCGCGCGGTGTGCGCACCGCGCACGCACCGCCGAAGTGATCCGCCGGCACGCGCGACGACAGTGAGGGCCGCCACCCCGTGACCGGGGCGGCGGCCCTCACCCGCGTTCCCGGCCGGTGCGGGCCATGGCCGCGATGAGGTCGCGCGTGCGCCCGCCGGGCCGTACGTCCGTCACCCGGACTCCTTCAGCGCCGTCAGGGGCCGGTGTGGATGTACGGGGCCCAGAGGGCCGGGGCCTCCGGGCGGGCGGCGCGGAGGCGGAGGACCGCGGTGCGCAGGGCGGAGGCCGCGGGGAGCCCGCCGTTCGCGGTGGGCGGGCGGGACCGGAGCGCGCGGTAGAAGTCCCGGGCGACCTGGGGGGCGCGCAGGTCGCTGATGGACCACTGGGTGGCGATGACATGGCTGAAGCCGGCGATGTTGAGCCCGCCCGCCAGGTGGGCGAACTCGTCGGCCAGGCCCGTGATGCCGCGGGCCGTCTCGCACGCGGAGAGAAAGGCCAGTTCGGCGCCGGAGAGCCGGAGGGCGATCACGTCGCGCAGGCTGATCGCCGCGTCCGTGCAGTGCAGCGCGCCGCCGGCGAGCGAGTACTGCGAGCCGTGTCCGGCGAAGTGGAGCCGGCTGTGGTGCCGGAGCTGTTCCAGGACGGCGGCGCGGGTGGCCAGGGGGCCGATGAGCGCGGTCATGCCGGGGAACTCCTCGCGCAGCGAGCCGACTTCCGGCGCCGCATGGCGCAGCTGCGCCATGCCCGGGGCGCTGGGCACGGCGACCCCGAGCAGGCCCCCGGTGGCGGGCGCGGGTCGGTTCCGGGCGGCCACCAGGGCGCGCAGGGTCGGGGCGTACGAGCAGACGGCGCGGTCGAGGAGACCGGCGGGGACCGGCGCGGGGCCGCCCGGGGCGCTTCCGGCGGGCGGGTGGGGGCCCGCCGCGTGCAGGGGGAGCAGGGTGAGCGCGCCGGTCGGACACCACCACAGGCGCGGCTCCTCCCCCTCCGCCGGGCGCGCCGGCCAGTACAGCGCGTCCAGGACCGGTCCGGCGATGTCCTCCCAGAGCCGGCCCAGCAGCGGTCCCAGGACCTCGTTCTGCTCCCGCGCGGTGGTGTCGTCGTCGCCGCGGAAGGCGTCGATCAGCTGCCGGGCCCGGTCGTCGACCGCTTCCCGGGTGACCCGGTCCAGCCGGACGAGCCGGGGCGGCGCGTCCTGCCGGGCGTCCACGACGAGGGCGTCGCAGCGGTGCGCGCCGATGTTGACGATCACGACGGGTCCGTCGCACGCGGCCTCGCGCAGGCGGTGGTACGGGGGCGGCAGCAGGAACTCCGGGATCAGCTCCCTGGCCCGTACCAGCAGTCGGTCCCATTCGGCGGCGGCCTCGCGCCGCCCCCGCGTCTCCGAGGCGGGCGCGAGCGCCGTGGTCTCCCGTGCGTCGCCCCGGCCGGTGGCGGCGCCCGCGCGGTCGAGCAGGCGCCGGACCTCCGCCATGCGGTCGGCCAGCGCGGCGTCCAGGGCCCGGAGTTCGTCCAGTTCGGTGCGGGCGTCGAGGGCCTGTGCCAGGAGGACGCCCCGTCCCAGTTCCAGCAGTTCCACCGCCGCTTCCGGGTCGCCCAGCTCGATGGCGGCGGCCGCGGCGTCCGAGGCCAGGCCGTTGGCGTCGGCCAGGAACCATTCGCGGTCCTCCCGGTCCAGGCCGTGCCAGGCGGCCTGGGGCAGCAGCCGGACCGCGTGGCCGTAGCCCTCCGCGGCCTCGGTCCACCGCCCGTCCGCGGCGGCGGTCCGGCCCCACTCCATGGCCGCCGGCAGCCGTACCGTCATCGGTCCGGTGGGCAGGAGCGCGGCCTCGCGGAAGGCGTCCGCCGCCTCGGCCCGCAGACCGGCCGTGCGGAGCGTGCTTCCGAGGCCGAGCAGGCAACCGGCCCTGCTCGCGTGGTCGGCCGGGCAGCGCGCGACGGCGCGGCGGCCCGCCTCCAGCGCCTCGCGCAGATCGCGCTCCCGGCCGAGACCGCGGTACCGGCGGCGCAGCATGCCCTCCAGGTTCGACAGGAACTTCACCTGGTCGGGGTGGTCGTCCGGGGCGCTGTCGGACGCCTCCCGCATGGCCCGGATCGCGGTGTTGAGGTCCTCCTCGTCCGTCGAGACGTCGAAGCGGTTCATCGCGGCGATCCCGAGGTTGGACAGGTTCATCGACCGGCGGTGCGAGCCGGGCGGGGTCGCCTCGACCGCGAGCCGGGCGGTCTCGACCGCCCGGTCCAGGTCGCCGGGGCGGCCGTGACGCCGGTGGGCGCTCAGCAGCGCCAGGCTCAGGTTCGCCAGGTACCGGTCCAGGAGGGGGTGGCCGTCCGGCACGGTCCGCACGGACTCGTCGCAGGCGTCCACGGCGGCCGCCAGGTCGGCGCCGTCGCCGGTGTGCTCGAACCGGGCCAGCAGGGAGAGTCCCAGTGCGTTGAGGCCCATGGCCCGCAGCGTGGTGCCGTCCCCGCAGCCCCGGACCGCCTCGCGCTTGACGTCCACGGCGGCCCGCAGGTCCTCGAACCTTCCCCGGTGTTCGTACCTGGCCTGCAGGGCGCCGCCGTGACCGATCAGCGCGGTGGCCCGCTCCGGGCCCTCCTCCGGATGGCCCGTCACGCATTCGCCGGTCATGGCGACGGCACGGTCGAAGTCCGCCGGGTCACCGGTGTGCAGGGCCCGCACCCGCAGCACGCCGCCCGCCAGGTTCAGGACGAGCGGGCGGTGCGTGCTTCCGGCGGGTGCGCCGCGCTCGGCCCGGAGGCCCGCCGCCACCGCTTCGTCCAGGTCGTTCCGGTCCCCCCGGTCCTCGAAGCGCCGGCACAGCGACTCGCCGAGCATCGCCAGGGCCACGCTCCGGCGTGCGCCGCGGCTCAGTTCCACGCCCCGGCGCACGGCCTCGATCGCCTCGTCCAGGTCCGACGCGCTCCCGGTGTGGTCGTGGTAGAGCGTGTAGAGGCTCGCCCCGAGGTCCAGTACGGCCTCCGTCAGGTGGTCGGCGTCCCGCAGCATGCGGACGGCGGACCGGAAGAGGCCGACGGCGGACCGGAGGTCGCGGGCGTCACCGGTCAGCTGGTGCCGGAACAGGAAGCACAGGGCGCGGTGCGCGCGCACCGTTCCTTCCTGGGAGGTGCCGGCGTACTCCGCCATGAGCCGTTCGCACAGCGCCGCCGCCTCGTCCAGGTCCGCCGGGTCCGGCGGGCTCCCGCACCGGGACAGCAGGCTCCCGGCCAGCAGCAGGCGGCAGCTCCCGAGCTCCGGATCGTCCGGCACGTCCAGTTCGACGGCCCGCCGGGCCGCCCGGACCGCCTCGTCCAGGTCGTCCGCCGGGGCGCCGGCCCCGGCGTGCCGCGGGCGGCCGTTCCTCGCGAGCAGCATCCGGGCCAGCCCCGCCCACGCCAGCCGGTGGCGGGGCTCGTCCGGGGTGGTCGCGCCGATCACATGGCGGGCCGCCCCGATCGCCAGGTCGAGATCGGCGGGGTCCCGGGTCCTGTTGTACCTGGCCCTCGCGAGTTCGCTCAGATGGAAGTACGCGACCTTCTCCTGATCGTGTCCCGGGGGCATCGCCGCGGCGGCGGCGCGGGTGGCGGCGAACGCCTCCTCCTCGTGCGGCGCCGACGGCGTGTGGACCGAGCGGCGCAGCAGCAGCTGGGCGAGGTTGCCGAGACGGCCGGGGCGGCGCCGCGAGTCGCGGGCGGTGCGGGCGACGCTGCGCCGCGCCGCGGTGATCGCCTCGTCCAGGTCGGGCGCGCGGCCCGTGTGCTCGAAGCGTTCCCAGAGGGCGAGGGCCAGATTGGACAACTGCTCGTCCAGGTCGGGGTGTTCCTGTTCCTCACCGGTCCGCGCCGCCTCCGCGCTCGCCGCCACGGCGTGGTCGAGCCACCCGGGGTCGCCGGTGAGCCGGGCCCAGTCGCGCAGCGCCCGGCCGAACTCGGTGAGGACCGGCGGACGCACGGGCGATCCGGGCGGCACGGTCTCCGCGAGCGTCGACCACAGCCCCAGCGCGGTGCGCAGGGCCTCGGGGTCCCGGCGGCTCTGCCAGGTGCGGTAGTGCGCCAGCCCCGCCTCGACCATCTGACGCAACGTCATCGCGTCGCCCGACGAGCCTGTCATGAACGCTCCGTGTCAGTGGCGATGGAATGGGGTCTCGGACCGAACCTCCTTATGATGGCACGGAGTTGAGGCAGGATTCGAAGGACGGGGGCCATGTGACCGACTGGTCGGAGGCGTTGGGAGAGGCGGATCCGCTGCTGGCCGCCGTGGGCGCGGTCACGGAAGCCGGTCCCCGGGTGTGGGCCGGCGTGGAGCTGGCGCTCGGGGAATTGGACGACGCCCTGCGCGGCGGGGACGCGGGCGCCCTGCGGCGCGCCCTGTACGCGCTGGAGGACTCCCTGCCGTCGGAGCGCATGCGCATGCTCGGCGGGTCCGGCGATCCGGTCCCGCCGCCGCCGGAGCTGGCCGACCGGGTCGAGGACCTCGTGGACCGCATCCGGGTGGCCGGCGCGGACCCCGCGGACGCCCCGGCCCCGGGCGCCCGGGCCGGATCGACGGACCCCACCGACGGCCGTGCCACGTAGCCGCTTCGAGGGACACGCCCTGATCGTCCATGTCTTCGTGCCGCTGGCGGCGGCCGTGCGGGACGAGGAGAACGGGGACCGCTCGGTGCGCCGGTTCTGGGACGGGCTGCGCGGCGGGCTGGGCGCGGCCGGGCCGGTCCCCCGTTTCGGCCCGGCCGGGCTTCCGGCCCTGGCCCCGGCGGCCGCGGCCGGTCCCGCCACCGGGCACGCGCTGCTGGCGGCGTGCCAGTCCACGGGGCCCGCGCCCGCGCAGGTCTTCGCGTACCGCCGGGGCGACGCCCTCGGCGTCCTGGCCGTGCTGTTCCCGGCCCCGGGAGTCTCGTGGCGGGATCTGCGCGACCGGTGGGACGCGGTGGCGCGGCCGCTGCCCGAGGGGCTGGGGGCCGTGACCACATACGTCCATCGCGTGCTCGACGGCGGGCGGACCCGGCCCGGCGCGGGCCCGCTGAACCGTCTGCTGGCCTCCGCGCCCGCGGCCGGGGCGTCCGCGTCTCCGGGCGGGGGCTGGCGGCGGTCCCCCGACGGGTACCTGGTCGCGTTCCCGCACTCGGTGGGGCCGGGCCGGGTCCGGACGGCCGTCGTCGTGGGCCCGGCCGCGCGGGAGGACGCCTTCGACGCATGGGGGTGGCACATCGCCCCTACCGGGGCCGTCGCGCCCTTCGTCCGCTGTCTGGAGGGCGGCGCGCGGCTGCGGCACCACGCCTCGGTGCACCGCGCGCACCAGCCGGCCCTCCGGGCGATGTGCGCGCGGCTCTCGGCCGCGTCGGAGCGGCTGGCGGGGCTGTGCGGCGCCGTGCTGGCGGCCGGTTCAGGCCCGGACGAGCTGCTCGCCGCGGACGCGTCCATCGCCGCCCTGTACGTCGGCGACCAGGGGCTCAACCAGTCGTTGAGGGACCTCCGCGACATGCGCCGGTCGGTGCGGATCACCCTGGACTCCCTGGCGGAGCTGCTGCCGCCGCCGGCCGACGGCCCGGACCCGGATCCGGCGCTGGGGCGTTCGCTCCTCGCCCTGCTCGACGACGACATCGCGCACGCGGAGTCCGTCAAGCGGGAGGCCGACGAGATCTCCCGGACGACCGAGTCGATCGTGCGGCAACGCCTGGCGCTGCTCCAGCAGCGCACCACCGTCGTGCAGGGCGCGGTGCTCGGGTCGTTGCTGACGGCGCTGGCCGCGGTGCAGACCCTGTCCTACGAACTGCCGCTGCCGGGGCCGCTGCACGCGCCGCTGATCACCTTTCTGTCCGTGCTCGCCCTGCTGTTGCCCGTTCAGCTGATGCGCTGGCGGCGGGCGGACGGACGCGTGCGCCGACCGGCCTGGTTCGACCGGCTGTCCGTCGCGTGCGTGGGAGCGGCGACGGGGTGGCTGGGCGCGTCGGTGGCCGCCTCGGTCACGGCGCATGTCCCGGCGCGCCCGGCGGTGAGCGGGGGCTGCGCGGCGGCCTGCGCCGTCGCGGCCGTGCTGGCGGACCGGTGGTGGGCGTCCCGCGCCGCCTGAGGGTGGTCGTCGGGCCGTGCGGCCGCCGCGCCCCGTCGGTGCCGGACCGTCGGCGGCCGACGCGGGTCGGGCCGCCGGCGGTCCGGCGAACAGGCGTCCGGGGGTCAGCGGCCGTAGCGGATCAGCGCGCGGACCATGCGGCAGGTGGTGTCGGACGGCGGGTGGATGCCGATGCGCTCGGCGGTGGCGCGTATCCTGCGGTCGGTCGCGGTCGACGGGTGGTAGACGCCGGTGTCGAGCAGGGCGATCGCCAGGCGCATCGCCTTCAGGCGGCGGTTGTGGCTGATGTACCACTCGCGGGGGCGGCCCGCGGGGAGCGCCTTCTTGCGCAGGGGCTTGTGATACTGCTCGGTCGTGACTGCGGCAACGGCCATGAACATCCTCCTGGCACGGTCGTGGAACCCTCACGAACTCCCTCCATTTTACGGCCCACCACTGACAATCGTCCCTGGCCAGAGGGGATTTGGCCGGGTCGTTCGCGTACCGTTGCCGCCATGGAGATCTGGATCAATCCCGCCTGTTCGAAGTGCCGCGGCGCGGTGGAGCTGCTCGACGCCGAGGGCGTCGACTACACCGTCCGCCGTTATCTGGAGGACGTGCCGTCGCCGGAGGAGATCCGGGCGGTGCTGGGCCGGCTCGGGCTGGAGCCGTGGGACATCACGCGGACGCGGGAGCCGGAGGCCGGGGATCTCGGGCTCGCGGAGTGGCCGCGCGAGGCCGGCGCGCGGGAGCGGTGGATCGAGGCGCTCGCCGCGCACCCGAAGCTGATCCAGCGGCCGATCATCACGGCCGACGACGGGACCGCCGTCGTGGCCCGCACGGACGAGGCGGTACGGGACGCCATCGGGCGCTGAGGACGGACGGGAAGCGGGGAGCCCCCTACGGACGCCGGGGCGGGCGGACGGCGGGGGCGGGCGGACGCCGGGCCGGGCGGACGCCGCACCCGGCCGCGCCCCGCCCGGCCCCGGGACGGGCTCCCCCGCGCTCCCCGCCCGGCGTCCCGGGCCCGTGCGGCTGCTCCCGCCGGACGCCGCGCCCTACTCCCCCGCCTGTGCCTCCGCCTCGGCCAGCAGCTCCGTGAGGCGCAGCCCGAACCGTACGTCGCACGGGTGCGGCTCCCCCGTGCGGACCGACTCGACCAGCGCGTCGACGGCCGCCCCGAACGAGCCGACGGCGTCGCTCCAGCGCGGCAGCGTGACGACGCCCTGTTCGCCGCGGAGCTCGATCGACGTGCCGACCGCGCCCACCGGCGCGCCCAGCGCCAGCGTCACCGTGCTGGAGGCGCCGGAGGTGTGGCGGAGGATCAGATGGGTGGCGTCGGCCCGGCCGCGGGCCGCGGTCAGCCGGGTGACGTCGCCCAGCACCGGGATCAGCACGGACAGGACGTGCGGGCCGACGTCCCACAGCCCGCCCTTCTCCCGGCGCCACGGCGAGGCCGCGTACTCGTTGGCCGTGTCCGGGGCGTACAGCGCCCCGATCCATTCGGCGCGGGCGGTGAACCAGTCGTCCAGGGCAGCCTGTTCCTCGATCCAGGCGGCGGTGGCGGGGGCGAACCGCAGGGTGCAGAAGACGACGGAGGCGACCCCGGACTGCTCCGCGGCCCGGACGACCTCACGGGCTCCCGCCACGGTGGTCGCGACCGGTTTGTCCAGCAGCAGATGGCGTCCGGTCGCCGCGGCGCGGGCGGCGAGACGGGCCTGGACGTCCGGCGGCACGGCGAACGCGATGGCGTCGCTGGCCGCGAAGAGCTCGTCGAGGCCCGTGTCGTCGCTGTACGCCGTGGTCCCGTGGGCGGCGGCCAGCGTCTCCGCCGCCTCGGCACGGCGACCCCACACGCCGCTCAGCACGACGTCGGGGTGGGCGGCGAGGGCCGGCGCCTGCGTGTTCCTGGCCCAGGGGCCGGTGCCGACGAGGCCGATGCGCAGGGGGGTCGGGGAGTGTGTCGTCATGGGGGCAAGTCTGCCGGGTCCAGGCGTTCCGGGGCGGGGACGTGCCGTCGCGGGACGAAACCGGGTTGGTGCGGCAGCGGGTTCCCGGTTACGTTGGGCGGCGCCGGCCGCGGGACTCCGGCCGCGACTTCCGGGACTTGCCTCTGAAGCAGAGATTTCGCTGTTCGCGCCCCCATTCCCCGGCCGGCGCCCCCGCCGCCCCGCGCGCGGCGGCGTGCGACACCACGGGGGATCATGACGCGTACGGACACGGCGGCCGCGGGCGGCGGCGCCGCCGGACTCGTCGCCGCCGAGGACGTGCTCCTCTTCGTGAACGCGGCGATCACCGCGACCGGCCAGCGCGAGTTCCGTTCGACGGCCCGTCAGCAGCGGCTCTCGCTGGACTTCCTCCACGAGTACGTGCGGGTCAACTATCGCCGGGTCTACTCCGCCGCGCTGGCCCTCGACATCAACGACCACAACGCCGCGCGCATCGTCCAGGGCCTGCTGGAGTCCTCCGCCGAGGCGACGGCCGAGGAGAAGCGGACCGAGGGCCGGCTGATCGCCGCCCGGCTGGCGAAGCTGCCGCCGCAGCGCGTGTACCGGCTGTTCCGCGCCCTGCGCGCGGCCGGGGTGAACAACCGGCGCACCCGCGCGATCATGCGCGACTGGCTGGCCGCCCGGCCGGATCCGGCACACGACGCGGTGAAGTATCGCACCGGTCTGAAGACCGCCGCCCGCCATGCGCACCTCCGGCTCGACGGCGGCCCCGGCGCGCCGGACGGGCCCGCGGGGGCGGGAGCGGGAGAGGCGGGGAGCGCGGGCGAGATCGGGGACTTCCTGTTCCGGCCCGGCCGCCGGCCGCGCTACCGGCATCCGCTGCTCGACGCGTGGCGGCGCGCCCACTACGAGCGGGGCGCCGTCGCGGAGCTGCCGTTCTCCGTCGCCGAGGGCTTCGCCGCCCGGCACGGCATGCGGCGCGAGGCGTTCCTGGAGCTGATGACCCCTCGGATGACCCGGCTGGAGCGGCTGCGGACGGTGGAGGGGCTGCGGACCGCCGGGCGGCACGCCGGGGCGGACGCGCCGCTTCCGGCGGACGTCGACCTGGCGGGGATGCCGCTGACCCGGCTCGCCCTGTACGTGCTGTCGCTCGGCTTCGACGTGCGGTCGGCGCACCGCGAGGAACTGACGCGGGCGCTGCGCGCCGCCGCCCGGCGTGCGGCGGGCCCGCAGGCCGGGAGCTGGGGGAAGGTCGCGGGCGTGCTGGACGACAGCTACTCGTCGTCCGGGTCGGGCGAGAAGCGGCGCCGTCCGCTCGCCGTGGCGCTGGCCTGCCACTTCCTGCTGGAGGCGCTGGCCGCGCCGGGAGGGTACGCCGCGCTGTGGACGTCGGGCGGCGCCGATCCGCTGCTGGCCCGGCCCTGGGGGCCGACGCCGCTGGGGCTGCGGGTGCTGGACGCCCTGGAGCACGGTCCGGATCGGCTGGTCGTCGTCTCGGACGGCTGGGACAACGCGCCGCCTGGTCTCGCGGGCGAGGTGCTGCGGGTGTGGCGGACCCGGCTCGATCCGGACCGGCGCACGGCGGTGGTGCATCTGAACCCCGTGTACGACGCGGAGGGCTTCGACGTGCGCCGGCTCGCGCCGGGCGTGCCCACGGCGGGCGTCCGGGACGCGGAGGACCTCCCGGCGCTGGTGGAGATCGCCCGGTTCGCGGAGGGGCGGACCGGCCCGGAGGCCCTGTACGCCTATCTGGACCGCCGGGTCGCACGATTCGTCGCGGAACGAGCCCCGGCGGGACGCTCCGTCGCGGACCTCGCCGGCGGTGAGCCGGAACCGGGCGCACGAGGGACGGGGGCCGGGGCGTGAACCGACTCGAACTGACCGGGCTGGTCGCCCGCCCCGCCCAGGTGTGGGGCGGCATCCGCCTGGTGCCGCTGGTCCGGGAGCGGCCGGTCGAGGGACTGCGGCTGCACCGGGAGATCTACGCGGGGCACGGCGGCGGCGTCGTCGACGTCGGCCCGCGCACGCGTTACGTCTCGTACATCCCGCACGGCTTCGTCGCGGACTGGTCCGGCGAGGGCGCGCAGTCGGCCGCGTACGGCACGCAGCTGGGTCCGGGCGCGGCCGAGGGGGCGGGGAGCCCGCCGCCCCGGACCGTACGGCTGCGCCGCGAACGGCACCACCGGATGGCCAAGCGGCAGCCGGGGAGCCGGCTGCGGTTCCTGCCGCTGCACCTCGCCCTGGAGGGGTATCTCGCCCTGCACTTCGGCGGTCCCACGACCGCCTGGGAGGAGTGGTCGCGGCGGGCGCTGCGCGACGGGCTGTCGCCGCGCGCCGAGGACGCGTACCTGGGGTGGTCGGTGCGCGGGCTCGACGACGCGCTGCGGACCTTCGAGATCCATCCCGGGCAGTGCGGGGTGATGGTGTACGCGGCCGACGCGCTCGCCGCCGCGTTCGCCGTGCCGCACCCGGACGACTACCGGCTGCTGCACCCCTCGCTGGTCCAGGATCTGTACGGGGAGCTGGTCCACCAGCACGCCCTGTACGGCGGGCCCGTGCCGGAGTTCTCGGCGCGGATCGACGACGGTCCGTGGCTGCGGACGCTCGCCGGTCTGCGGGCGGCGGCGCGGGCACAGGAGCGGGCGTGGGCCGAGGCGCACGACACGGTGTTCGCCCGCGAGCTGCTGGACACCTCGTACGCCTTCGACCGGGTGCGCCGGATGGGCCCGTTCACGCTGTGGCGGTTCCTGCCGCCGTTCCGGCTGGACGGGGACGGCCGGCACATCGGTGAGACGATCACCGATCACAAGGGGCGGGTCGCGTATCTGAAGACGTTCCGGCTGTCGGACGCCCAGATCAGGCGCGGCCACCTGCTGCACCGCCTCGCCGACGCCGACTGGCGGCTCGCGGCGGCGGCCGAGGCGCTGGGCACCGACGAGCGGGAGCTGGTGCGCCGGATCCGGGCGGCCGGCTTCGAGACGCTGCTCAGGCATCACGCCGAGGCGGGACGGAGGGGGTGACACCGGGTTCGTCGGTAACACCGGGTTCGTCGGTAACACCGGGTTCACACGAGGGCAACGGACGGGAAATCGCGGCTTGCGACTCTGAGGGCGGCAGAAACCGCACAGCACCACCGCAGGACCCGCAAAGGATGGCTTCCGTGACGTTCAAGGCCGAGTACATCTGGATCGACGGCACCGAGCCGACCGCCAAGCTCCGTTCGAAGACGAAGATCCTGGCCCGGGGCGCCTCTCGGGACGCGGCGGGACTCCCGCTCTGGGGCTTCGACGGCTCCAGCACCCACCAGGCCGAGGGCCGCTCCTCCGACCTGGTGCTGAAGCCGGTGTTCGTGTGCCCGGACCCGGTCCGGGGCGGCGACGACATCCTCGTCCTGTGCGAGGTCCTCGACACCGACATGGAGCCGCACGCGTCCAACACCCGGGCCGCGCTGCGGGAGGCGGCCGAGCGGTTCGCCCTCCAGGAGCCGGTCTTCGGCATCGAGCAGGAGTACACCTTCTTCGACGGGCACCGGCCGCTGGGCTTCCCCGAGGGCGGGTTCCCGGCCGCGCAGGGCGGTTACTACTGCGGGGTCGGCCGCGACGAGATCTTCGGCCGGGACGTCGTCGAGAAGCACCTCGACAACTGCCTGCGGGCGGGGCTCGGCATCTCCGGCATCAACGCCGAGGTCATGCCCGGCCAGTGGGAGTTCCAGGTCGGCCCGCTGTCCCCGCTGGAGGTCTCCGACCAGCTGTGGGTCGCGCGTTGGCTGCTGTACCGCACCGCCGAGGACTTCGGCGTCTCCGCGACCCTGGCCCCGAAGCCGGTCAAGGGGGACTGGAACGGCGCGGGCGCGCACACGAACTTCTCCACGAAGGCGATGCGCGAGGGCCCCGACGGCTACGACGCGATCATCACCGCGTGCGAGGCGCTGGGCGAGGGCTCGAAGCCGATGGACCACGTGAAGAACTACGGCGCGGGCATCGACGACCGTCTGACCGGTCTGCACGAGACCGCCGCGTGGGACGAGTACAGCTACGGCGTCTCCGACCGCGGCGCCTCGGTGCGCATCCCGTGGCAGGTGGCGCGGGACCGCAGGGGCTACATCGAGGACCGCCGCCCGAACGCCAACGTCGACCCGTACGTCGTCACCCGGCTGATGGTCGACACCTGCTGCACGGCGCTGGAGAAGGCCGGCCGGGTCTGACCCGGGACCGGGACCCGGACGGCGTCCGGGGCCGGGCCGCGTGCCGTGCCCGAGGGGGCGTGTCCCCCTCGGGCGTGTCCCCCTCGGGCGTGTCCGCCTCGGGCGTGTCCGCCTCGGACGCCCGTTCCCGGCTCGTTGTCAGTGGCGTGTGCGAGGGTCGGCCCATGCTCGACATCAAGGTGGAGACCGAGAACTGGCAGACCCACGTCCGTGTTCCGGAGGGGACGCTGTTCGATCTGGTGCGCGGGATCGGCGGCGAGGACGACCGCTTCCTGGTGGTGCAGCGCGTCCCCGACATCCCGGGCCACTATGTGCAGGTGTGGCACGAGCACGGCGGCGACTACCAGCTGGAGTGCCGTTCCGGCGGCCCCGCCACGCACCGCCGGGTGATGCTCGGCTCGGCGGACCCGGTCGCCGGGCTGATGGCCCGCTGGGCGCGCCAGGAGCCGGAGTGGGACGCGGGCACGGCGTGGGAGGACGCCGGGATGCCGGCGGAGGAGCCGGTGCCCGAGCTCCCGCCGGAGACCCGGGCCCGGCTGGAGGAGCGGATACGGGAGCTGCTCCGCTGCGGGTACGACACGGTGGAGGAGCTCGCCGAGGCCGCCGAGGAGTACCTCGTGACGGACGAGGAGCGCCCGGTGACCGACGCTCAGGCGCGGCGTCTGGCGGAACGGCTGTGGCTGGAGCGGGTCGAGGAGCAGCGGCGGTGGCCTGACGTGACGGACGCCGACCGGCTGGAGCGGGCGTTCGCGTCGCTGGAGGAGCGCGGGATCACCGCGCGGGAGCATTTCACCTGCTGTCGTGCGTGCGGGCTCGGCGAGATATCCGCCGAGGGGCGCGAGGACGCGCGCGGGTTCGTCTTCTTCCACGCCCAGGGCACCGAGCGGGCCGCGGCCGGGCAGGGCCTCTCGCTGTACTACGGCGGGTTCGACGAGTCGGCGGAGACCACGGCCGCGGTGGGCCGCGAGGTGGCGGCGGCGCTGGGCGAGGCGGGCCTGACGGTGAGGTGGGACGGTTCGCCGGACCAGGCCGTCGAGTTGTTCCCGCTGGACTGGCGCAAGCGGCTGGTGGGGTGAGGCGGGGCGCGCGGGGACGGCGGGGCACGGGGCGTACCCGGCCGCGGGCCGGGCGGCGTGCGGTGACCCGGAGTGAGGAAGCTAACGCCCAGGGTTCGCACAGGCGGGCGGGAGATGACTGCTGCGCCGTCGTGTTCTCTGGTTCAATGGGGCCATGGCCGGTATTCCGTACGACTCGACGAGGCGCAGTGACCTCGAACCGTTCTGGCCTTCCCGTCAGCACCACGACTTCGACCGGGTGTGTTGCCGCGCGTTGAACGCGCAGGCCCTCTAAAACCGCTCACCGCGGCCTTCGGTCCGCGCGCAAGCAAGTCCGTCCGTCGACGACTCCTTCGCGCGAAAGAGCTGACCTCATGAAGAACAGCCGTACCCTCTCCACCGCCGCCGGCGCCGCGTCCCCGGCGGGCACGGCCACGGCGTCCTCCGTCCGTTCCCTGTCTCCCAACCGCCATCGGCTGCGCGCCGTCGATCCCGACGAGGTCGTGCAGTTGGCCGATGTGGCGGAGTTCCTGCCGCCGGACGCCACCTGGCTGCCCGCGCCCCAGCACACCGTTCCGGCGCTGCCGGGCCGGCCGCCGATGGTCGGCTATCTGGTGCTCGTGCCGGCCGATCAGCAGCCGGCGGTGGCCGCGGCGACGGCCGCCGCGCAGTACGTGGTCCGGCCGCCGGCGGCCGAGCCGGCCGCGGGGCCGGTGCGGATCGACGCCGCGCGGCGGACCGCGATGGTGGACGGGAGGCCGCTCGACCTCACCTACCTGGAGTTCGAGCTGCTCGCCCATCTCGTCGCGCACCCGCACCGGGTGCACACCCGCGACCAGCTGGTGACCACCGTCTGGGGCTACGGGCATGTGGGCGACGGCCGCACGGTGGACGTCCACGTCGCCCGGCTGCGCCGCAAGCTGGGGGCCGAGCACCGCCGTTCGATCCAGACGGTGCGGCGCGTCGGGTACAAGTACGCGCCCTGATCCCGGCCGCACGGACCGAACGCGGGACGTGGGGAACGTGCGGGGCGCCCCGGTCCGGCCGGTCCCGGACCGGGGCGCTCTCGCGCCCCCGCCGGCCCCGCTCCCCCTCCTCGGCAGGACGGCGGCATCCGGCACGCGGGCCGCCGGGTGACACTGTGTGCGGGCGGGCCCGGCGACGAGGGCCCGGTGAGGGGGGCAGGAACGGGATGAACGCGATACGGGCCCGCGCGCGGGCCGGGCTGAGGGCCGGTGGGCGCAACGCCTTCCTGTCGGTCGTCAGCCTCTTCGGGTCGATGACGCTCTTCACGTGGGCCCTGCTCGCGATCGCCTCCGTTCCGCTGGGCATCGGCCTGGTCACCACCCCGCACGCGCTGGAGCTGGTCCGCAGGCACGCGAACCGGCGCCGGCTGCTCGCGGCCACCTGGTGCGGCGTCCGCGTCCCGGTCCCGTACCGGCCCTTCCCAAAGGACGCGCGCACCGGTCTCACCGGACGGGTGGAGCGGACGACGCTGATGCTCAAGGACCCGGCGACCTGGCGGGACCTGCGGTGGCTGATGGCCGACATGACGGCCGGGTATCTGATGTCGGCGCTGGCGGCGGGGCTGCTGCTCTATCCGCTGGAGGGCTTCGTCCTGGCGGCGGGGCTGTGGCGGGTGTTCAGGGACGACCGCTACTGGTACGGGTTCGTGCCGGTCGACAGCCAGGCATCGGGGCTGGCCGCCGCGGCGCTGGGGGCGACGCTCCTGGTGCTCGGTCTGCTCGTCAACCGGCCTCTGCTGCGGGCGCACTTCGCGATCGTGCGGGCCCTGCTGGCCCCCTCGCAGGAGCAGGAGCTGACCCGGCGCGTCGACCGGCTGACCGAGACCCGGCACGAGGCCGTGGACACCGCGGCCGCCGAACTGCGGCGCATCGAACGGGATCTGCACGACGGGACGCAGGCCCGGCTGGTCGCCATGGGGATGAACCTGGGCGTCGTCGAGGCGCTGATCGAGAAGGACCCGGAGCAGGCGAGGAAGCTGCTGGCCATGACCCGCGCGTCCTCCGCCGAGGCCCTCACCGAACTCCGCGACCTGGTCCGGGGCATTCATCCCCCGGTCCTCGCCGAGCGCGGACTCGGCGACGCGGTAAGGGAGTTGGCGCTGCGGCTGCCCATCGAGTCCGACGTCCGGGCGGAGTTGGCCGGCCGGCCGGACGCGGCGGTCGAGTCGGCCGCGTACTTCGCGGTGAGCGAGGCGCTGACGAACGCCGCCAAGCACTCGGGGGCGGAACGCGTCCGGGTGGACATCCGTCACGCGGACGCCAGACTGCGGGTCTCGGTGACGGACGACGGGTGCGGCGGGGCGCGGATCGGCGCCGGTTCGGGGCTCAGCGGAATCGAACGCCGGCTCGGTACATTCGACGGCGTCATGGCCGTCAGCAGCCCCGCGGGCGGTCCCACCAGGGTGACCATGGAGATTCCTTGCGAGTTGTCCTAGCCGAAGATCTCTTCCTGCTGCGCGACGGACTCGTCCGCCTGCTGGAGGCGTACGGCTTCGAGATCGTGGCGGCCGTCGAGTCGGGGCCCGAACTGGCCCGCGCGCTGGCCGAGTCGGAGCCGGACGTCGCGGTCGTCGACGTCCGGCTCCCGCCGTCCCACACGGACGAGGGCCTGCAGTGCGCGCTGGCGGCCCGACGGGCCCGGCCGGGGCTGCCGGTGCTCGTGCTCTCGCAGCACGTGGAGCAGTTGTACGCGCGCGAGCTGCTGGCGGACGGCGACGGCGGCGTCGGCTATCTGCTCAAGGACCGGGTCTTCGACGCCGCCCAGTTCGTCGACGCGGTGCGCCGGGTCGCGGCGGGAGGCACCGCGATGGATCCGCAGGTGATCTCGCGGCTGCTGTCGCGGCGTGCGCGGGACCGGCCGCTGGGCGGGCTGACCCCGCGCGAGCTGGAGGTCATGGAGCTGGTGGCGCAAGGCCGTTCCAACGCGGCGATCGCGGCGCAACTGGTGATCACGGAGCGGGCGGTGGCCAAGCACACCTCGAACATCTTCGGGAAGCTCGGCCTGCCGCCCTCCGAGGACGACAACCGCCGCGTCCTCGCGGTGCTGGCCTATCTGGACCGGGGCTGAGCGGGCCGCGGACGCCGGCCCCGCCCCCGCGGCCCGCCCCGCCCGGCGCGTCGGCCCGCCCGCCCCCGCCCCCGCGCCCCGCCCGGCGCGTCCGCCGGCCGCCTCCGTGCGGCGCGCCCGCCCGGCGCGACGCCGCCCTTTCCGCCGTTCCGCCGGGCGACCGGTGGGGAAGACAGGCGCACGACCCCTGTCGCAATGGCGTACCCGTCAGTACATTGACGCCATGTCTAATACGCAGCCGGTGCCGGTCGTCGTGGAGCGGACGCCGCTCAAGGCCCGCAAGGTCTCCTTCGCCTGGGAGGAGACGCCCCTGCACTGGGTGCCGGGCGACCCGTTCACCACCCACACCATCAATGTGCTCCATCTGCTGCTGCCCGCCGGAGAGCGCTGGTTCATCCATGTCTACCGGCAGGTCCTGCCGTACATCCGCGACGAACGACTGCGCCAGGACGTCATCGGGTTCATCGGGCAGGAGGCCGTGCACTCCCAGGCCCACGACGACGTGCTGCCCCATCTGAGGCGGCTGGGCCTGGACCCGACGCCGTACACCGCGCAGGTCGACTGGTTCTTCGAGAAGCTCCTCGGCGACCGCACGCTGCCGCCGGGCCGGGCCCGCGAGTGGTGGCTGATGGAACGGGTGGCGCTGATCGCGGCGATCGAGCACTACACCGCGTTCCTCGGCGACTGGGTGCTCAACGCCGACGAGCTGGACCGCCGGGGAGCCGATCCGACGATGCTGGACCTGCTGCGCTGGCACGGCGCGGAGGAGGTCGAGCACCGCTCCGTCGCCTTCGACCTGTTCATGCACGTCGACGGCGGCTACCGGCGACGGGTGCGGACCTGGGCGGCGGCCTTCTCCGCGCTGCTCTTCCTCTGGCAGCGCGGCACCCGCTTCTTCATGGAGAACGACCCGACGCTGCTGAACGCCAAGGCGTCGTTCAAGGACTTCTACGTCAGCGGCAGGCGCGGCACCCTGCCCGCGACCGGCGACCTGCTGCGCTCCGTCCCCCGCTACCTCAGCCGCGCCTACCACCCCTCGCAGGAGGGCAGCACGGCCCAGGCGATGGACTACCTCGCCCACTCCCCCGCGGCGACCGCCGCCGAGTCCCGTACGACGGGAGCCTGACCGTGCCGCTTCCGCTGCCCCGTCCGCGCACCGTGCTGCTGGCCGCCGGCGCCGCGCTGCTGGCCAGGCGCGCCCTGCGCCGCCGCGTCCGCAGCTCCCCGCTGTGGCCGCTCCCGGCCCTGGAGCACCCGGTCTCGGGCCACTCCGGCCGCCGCTCCACCACCGCCCACCGCCTGCGGATCGCGGAACGCTCCTCGCCCGCCGAGGGGGTGGTGCGGCTCCGGCTGGAGGGGCCCGGTCTGCCGCCCTGGCAGCCCGGCGCGCACCTGGACCTGCTGCTGCCCTCCGGCCTGGTCCGGCAGTACTCGCTGTGCGGGGACCCGGCCGACGTCGGCGCGTACACCATCGCGACCCGGCTGGTCGAGGACGGCCGGGGCGGCTCCCGGGAGGTCCACGAACGGCTCCGGGAGGGCGACGAGGTGGAGGTCCGCGCCCCGCGCAACCGGTTCCCCCTGGTCGAGGCCCCCGCGTATCTCTTCGTGGCGGGCGGCATCGGCATCACCCCCGTCCTGCCGATGCTGCGGTCCGTCGCCGCCTCGGGCGCCGACTGGCGGCTGCTGTACGGCGGCCGGTCCCGCGCCTCGATGCCGTTCCTGGACGAGATCGAGAAGCTGGGCGCGGAGGGCGGCCAGGTGACGGTCGCCCCCGCCGACGAGGCGGGCCACCCGGACGTGGCCGCCGCCCTGGCGGACACGGCGGAGGGCACGGCCGTCTACTGCTGCGGCCCGGAACCGCTGATGGACGCGGTCGCCGCCGCCCTGCCGCCCGGCCGCGGTCTCCATCTGGAGCGCTTCGCCCCGGCGAGCGGCTCGTCCGCCGGCTCCGGCGGCCCGTTCGAGGTCGAGCTGCGCCGTTCCGGCCGCACGGTCCGGGTGGCGCCGGACCAGTCGGTGCTGGCCGCGGTGCGCGAGGAGCTGCCCCATGTCCCGTACTCCTGCGAGCAGGGCTTCTGCGGGACGTGCCGGCAGCGCGTCCTGGCGGGCGAGGCCGACCACCGCGACGAGCTGCTGACGGACGCGGAGCGGGACGACTCGATGCTGATCTGCGTGTCCCGCTGCCGGGGAGAACGGCTGGTCCTGGACCTGTGACGGGGCGGGCCGGCCGCCGTCCGGGGCCCCGGGCGTCACGGGCCCGGCCCGGCTCCCGCACCGCCCCACTCGGTACGCTGTCCGTCATGACGACCGGGGTGCGGCGCAGGATGGGCGTCGAGGAGCGCAGACAGCAGTTGATCGGTGTCGCGCTGGAGTTGTTCAGCCACCGAACCCCGGACGAGGTGTCGATCGACGAGATCGCGGCCGCCGCCGGGATCTCGCGGCCCCTGGTCTACCACTACTTCCCGGGGAAGCAGAGCCTGTACGAGGCGGCGCTGCGGCGGGCGGCGGACGAGTTGTCGGCGCGGTTCGTCGAGCCGCGCGAAGGCCCGCTCGGGGCACGGCTGTTGAGGGTGATGGGTCGGTTCTTCGACTTCGTCGACGAGCACGGCCCGGGGTTCTCGGCGCTGATGCGGGGCGGCCCCGCGGCGGGCTCGTCGACGGCGAACGCGATGATCGACGGGGTGCGGCAGGCGGCGTACGAGCAGATCCTCGCCCACCTCGGGGTCGAGGATCCCCCGGCGCGGCTGGAGTTGGTCGTGCGGTCGTGGGTGTCGTTGGCCGAGTCGACGGCGCTGATCTGGCTGGACGGGCGGCGCGTTCCGCGCGAGGAGCTGGAGAGGCAGCTGGTGCACGACTTCGCGGCGCTGGCCTCGGTGAGCGCCGCCTACGACGCGGAGATGGCGGGCATCGTGCTGCGGGTCTTCTCCCAGGAACCGGCGGACGGGCCCTTCGCGGAACTGCTGGACCGGCTCTCGGCCCTGGCCCCCGCCGTGCCGGCCGTTCCCCCGCAGCGGCAGCCCTGACGGGGCCCCGGCGTCGCGCCGCCGTCCGCCGTGCGGCGCCGGTGTGACGGTGCGGCACGGGCCCGGCGGCGCCCGTCAGAGCGGTTCGCCCTGGAGCGCGGCCGCCAGGCCGACCTCCGCGTTGTCGGTCCGGCCCCGTTCGAAGGCGCGCTGGTAGGCGGCGTCGCCGACGGCCGCGCGGGCCTTGCGTTCGCAGGCCTCGCGCAGCGGGCCGAGTTCGGGGGTGCCGCGCTGCGGGTGGCCGACCATGCGCCAGTAGACCTGCCCGGTGCCGTACACCCGGGCGGCGCGGGCGCCCGCGCCCTGGGCGGCGATCGCCGCAGCCAGGATGTCCAGCCCGAGCGCGATGCCGAAGCGGTCCCGGAGGCGGTGCTTGCCCTCCAGCATCGCCCGGGCATAGGCGGCGGACGTCTCGGCGTCGCCCCGCAGCAGGGCGATCAGGGCGAGCTGGTAGTCGACGTAGCTGCGGGTCCAGCGCTCGTCCTGGGCCTCGCAGACGGCGCGGAGGCGCCTGGCGGCCTCGGCCGCCTCGTCCAGCCGGCCGAGGCTGGTCAGGGCGAAGACGACGATGAGCCGGCAGCGCAGCCGGTAGGCCTTCTCCAGCCGGGACCCGGCGCCGGTGACGCGCAGGACCTGTTCGATCCGGCGCAGGCCCGCCTGGGGGCGGCCCGTCATCAGATGGGTGAGGCCGCACAGATAGGCGGCGGCGAGGACGCCCTCGTCCGTGCCGTCCCGGGCGGCGGATCTGGTGCACTCCCGGCCCAGGCGGCGGGCGGCCGGGTAGTCGCCCTGGAGCATGACGGTGATGCCCAGCACCCACAGGGCGCGGGTGCGGTGGGGGCCCTCGGCCGGGCCGGCGTCCAGGGCGCGCTGGGCGTAGTCGCGGGTCTGCGGCAGATGGCCGCAGCAGCACCAGAAGAAGCCGGTCCGGCCCGCCATCTCCTGGGCGGCGGCGGTGTCGTGGACCAGCAGGTGGTCCAGGGCCGCGCACAGATCGGCGTGCGCCTCCGCGATGCGGTGGTACCAGACGATCTGGTCGTCGCCCGTCCAGCCCGCGTGGGCGCGGCGGGCCAGGCCCAGGAAGCAGGCGGCGTGCCGGTCGGCGGCGGCCCGTTCCTCGTTCAGCTCCGCGAGCCACATCCGTCCGTACTCGCGGATGGTGTCGAGCATCCGGTGGCGCGCGCCGTCGCGCCGGACGACGGACTTGGCGACCAGGCCGTCCAGCGCCTCGGTCACGCCGTCCGGGGTGAGCGGTCCCTCGGCGCAGACCTCGCGCGCCGCGGCCTCGTCGAAGTCGCCGCGCAGCACCGTCAGCCGGGCCCACAGCAGCCGTTCCAGCGGGGTGCACAGCTCGTGGCTCCAGCCGATGGCGGTGCGCAGGGTGCGGTGGCGCGGGGGCCGGGCCGACTCGTCGGCCGGCACGTCGAAGCGGGTGCCGATCCGCGCGGCGACCTGCTCCACGCTCTCCCGGCCGAGGACCCCGGCCGCGAGCTCGATGGCGAGCGGGATGCCTTCGAGCCGACGGCAGATCTCGGCGGCGGCCGCGGCGGCGGCCGGCCCGTGGAGGGCGAGCCCGGGGGCCGCGACGGCGGCCCGGTCCCGGAACAGGGTCAGCGCGTCGCCCGCGCCCTCGACCGGCAGCGGCTCGACCTCGACGGCGCGTTCGCCCCTCAGGCCCAGGGGCTGCCTGCTGGTGGCGAGCACGGTGAGGCCGGGCGACGTGGTGAGGATCTCGCCGAGCAGGTGCGCGCAGGCGGGGAGCAGGTGTTCGCAGGAGTCGAGGACCAGCAGCAGCTCCTTGTCGGCGAGCCATTCGCACAGCGCGTCGATGGGCGTCCGCAGGGTGTGGTCGGAGAGCCCGACCGCGTCGGAGACGGTCGCGATGAGGAGGCTGTCGTCGTGGAGCGGGGACAGGTCCGCCCAGCAGGCCCCGTCGCGGTAGGCGGACGCCGCCTGCCGGGCGGCGCGGGCCGCGAGCCTCGTCTTGCCGACTCCCCCGCTGCCGGTGAGGGTGGTCAGCCGGTGACCGGCGATGGTGCGTTCGAGTCCGACCAGTTCCGCTTTCCGTCCGACAAAGCTCGTCGTCTCCTCGGGGATGTCGCTCGCCATGGTCACCGTCACTGAAACAGGTGGACCGGCCGGTCCGGGCCCCTGTCCGGTACGGCCCAGGCATGGGAGAGACCTGGCGCACCGGAGCGGGGGCCGGAACCGGCCGGGATGGGAAGGGCGCGCCGGAGGGGTGCGGTGGGGCGGCACTCCCCGGCGGCTGCCTGGCCCCAATTTAGTCCCGCGGCGGCCCGGTTCCGGGCGAACGCGGCCACCGGGCGTCCCGGAACGGTGAACCTTCCCGAACTTCGGCCCACCCTCGGCCATTTGGCGGTAAAATACGCCCCTTCGCATGGGTGCGTGCCAGGCGTATCGTTTCCTCGCCGCAGGCGCCCGGCCCCCGCCTCGGGTGCTCGGTCCCGACTCGCGGGCGTCTCAGTCCCCGGCGACCACGGCGGTCGATCCCCGTACCACCAGGTCCGGCCGGAACACGTACTCCGTGCGCTGCACCGGGCTGCCGCCGATCTCCTCCAGCAGCGCGCTCACCGCCGCGCCGGCCATCGCCTGCACGGGCTGGCGCACCGTCGTCAGCGGCGGGTCGGTGAACGCGATCAGCTGCGAGTCGTCGAAGCCCACCACCGACACCTGGCGCGGCACGTGGAGCCCCCGGTCCCGGGCCGCGCGCACCACGCCCAGCGCCATCAGGTCGCTGCCGCAGACGATGCCGGTGCATCCCCGGTCGAGCAGCGCGCCCGCCGCCACCTGCCCGCCCTCGACGCTGAACAGGGTGGAGCAGACCAGCCGCCGGGCCTCTGCGCGGTCCAGGCCGAGGAGGTCCGCGGCGGCCTCGACGAAGCCCTCGCGCTTGCGGCGGGCCGGCACATAGCGCTGCGGGCCGATGGCCAGGCCGACCCTGCGGTGGCCCAGATCGGCGAGATGGCCGACGGCCATCCGCACCGCCGCGGCGTCGTCCGAGGAGACGAACGGGGCGCTGATCCGCTCGTCGCAGCCGTTGATCAGGACGAAGGGGACGCCGCGTTCGGCGAGCGCGTGGTAGCGGGCCGGGTCGGCCGACAGGTCGGCGTGCAGCCCGGAGAGGAAGACGATCCCGTCGACGCCGCGTTCCACGAGCTGCTCGACGAGCTCGTCCTCGGTGGCGCCGCCGGGCAGCTGGGTGCAGAGCACGGGGGTGTAGCCGTGCCCGGCCAGCAGCTGCTCCACGGCCTGGGCGAACGCCGGGAAGATCGGGTTGGTGAGTTCGGGCGTCACCAGCCCGATCAGCCCGGCGCTGCGCCGCCGCGGCCGTACGGGGCGTTCGTAGCCGAGGACGTCCAGCGCCGTGAGCACCTTCCGGCGGGTGGTGTCCGCGACGCCGGGCTTCCCGTTGAGCACCCGGCTGACGGTCGCCTCGCTGACCGCCGCCCGTCCGGCGATGTCCGAGAGTCTCGGCGCACCGCCGGGCCTGGGCAGGGGGATCGTCACACCGTCCACCACACCGTGGTGTCGGCGGGCAGGTCGATCTCGGCGCCGTCGGTGACGACCGGGGCGCTGGACAGCAGGACGGTGCCGCGCACCGGGATGCGGACCGGCCGGTCCGTGGTGTTGACCGTGCAGACGAAGCCGGGGCGGGCGAAGACCAGCAGTCCCTCGGGGGCCCGGAGCCAGTCCACCGTGTCGCCGGCGCCGAGCCCGGGGTGGGCCCGGCGGGCGGCGAGCGCGGCCCGGTACAGCTCCAGGGTGGAGCCGGTGACGCCGGTCTGCGCCTCGACGCTCAGCTCGCCCCAGCCGTCGGGCTGGGGCAGCCAGCTGCCGCCGTCGCCGAAGCCGTACGAGCCGCCGTCGCGGGTCCACGGGATCGGCACCCGGCAGCCGTCGCGGAAGCCGTCCTGGCCCTCGGCGCGGAAGAACGACGGGTCCTGGCGGACCTCGTCGGGCAGGTCGGTGACGTCGGGCAGGCCGAGTTCCTCGCCCTGGTAGACGTAGGCGGAGCCGGGCAGCGCCAGCATCAGCAGGGTGGCGGCGCGGGCCCGGCGCAGGCCGAGTCCGCGGTCGCCGGGGGTGCGGATCTGGGTGCCCAGGCCGGGCGGGTTGGCGAACCGGGTGGCGTGCCGGGTCACGTCGTGGTTGGAGAGCACCCAGGTGGCGGGGGCGCCGACCGGGCGCATGGCGGCGAGCGAGGCGTCGACGACCTCGCGCAGGGCGGCGGCGTCCCAGGAGGTGGCCAGATACTGGAAGTTGAACGCCTGGTGCATCTCGTCGGGGCGCACGTAGTGGGCGGTGCGCTCGACGGTCGGGGTCCATGCCTCGGCGACGAGGATACGCCCGCCCGCCGCCCACCACCGGCCTTCCGGCGAAGGCCCTTCGGGCCCCTTCTTCTCGGGGTACTCGTCGAGGATGGCGCGCCAGGAGCGGTAGATCTCGTGGACGCCGTCCTGGTCGAAGAACGGCATGACGTCGTTGCCGAGCAGCTTGAGCTGGTCGCGGGCGCCGATGTCGGGCAGTCCGGCGGCCTTGACGAGGCCGTGGGCGACGTCGACCCGGAAGCCGTCGACGCCCATGTCGAGCCAGAAGCGCAGGATCGAGCGGAATTCGTCGGCGACGGCCGGGTGTTCCCAGTTGAAGTCGGGCTGCTCGGGCGCGAAGAGGTGGAGGTACCAGTCGCCCGGGGTCCCGTCCGGGTCCGTGGTCCGGGTCCAGGCGGGGCCGCCGAAGACGGACTCCCAGTCGTTGGGCGGGAGTTCGCCGTGCTCGCCCTTGCCGGGGCGGAAGTGGTAGCGGTCGCGCAGGGCGGAGCCGGGGCCCTCGGCGAGGGCGCGCCGGAACCAGTCGTGCCGGTCGGAGGAGTGGTTGGGCACCAGGTCGACGATGATCCGCAGGCCCAGTTCGTGGGCGTCCCGGATCAGCGCGTCGGCGTCCAGCAGGGTGCCGAACATGGGGTCGATGGCGCGGTAGTCGGAGACGTCGTAGCCGGCGTCGGCCTGCGGGGAGGCGTAGAACGGGCTGAGCCAGACCGCGTCGACGCCGAGGTCCTTGAGGTACGGGAGCCGGCTGCGGACGCCCGCGAGGTCGCCCATGCCGTCACCGTTGCCGTCGGCGAAGCTCCGTGGGTAGACCTGGTAGATCACCGCGTCCTGCCACCAGCCGTTCTGGTGGGCCGGAGCGTCGGCGGACGTGCCGGTGGAGGGGGCAGCGAGGTGCTGGGTCATGTCGTCCCTGGGGTGTCGGGGTGGGTGCGCCGCCGGGACCGGGTGGGGGGTTCCGGCGACGCGGTGACGTGGTGCGCGCGGGGTGCACGGTCCCGGGTGCGCGGGGCGTGCGGGCGCGCGGCTCTCGGACGGGCGGGGCGCGGTGCGGGTCAGCCCTTGACGGCTCCGGCGGACATGCCGGTGACCAGGTGGCGCTGGACGAGGAGGAAGACCAGGGCGGCGGGTATCGCGATGAGCACCGAGGCGGCGGTCATCGCGCCCCACTGGGCCCCGTACTGGTTGACGAAGAGCTGGAGCCCGCCCGCGAGGGTGAGGTTGTCCTCGCCGACCATGAAGGCGGAGGCGTACGCCACTTCGCCCCAGGCGGTGATGAAGGAGTAGAACGCGGTGACGGCGAGGCCGGGTTTGGCGAGCGGCAGGACGAGCCGCCAGAAGGTGCCGAACGGGGTGAGGCCGTCGACCTGTCCGGACTCGTCGATCTCGCGGGGGATGGTGTCGAAGAAGCCCTTCATCATCCAGGCGCAGAACGGCACCGAGATGGTGAGGTAGGTGATGACGAGGCCGGCGGGCTGGTTGAGCAGCCCCATGCCGGACATGATGTTGTAGATCGGCACGATGAGGACGGCGACCGGGAACATCTGGGTGACCAGCAGCGTCCACATCAGTCCGCGCTTGCCGGGGAAGCGGAAGCGGCTGACGGCGTAGCCGGTGGAGGCCGAGACGACGACGCCGAGGAGCGTGGTGAGTCCCGCGATGAGCAGGGAGTTGCCGAACCAGGTGAGGAACTTCGTGTCCCGGATCAGCCTGGTGTAGTTCTCGAGGGTCGTCTCCTTGAAGAAGTCCGTGGTGGTCGCGTACGCGGCGGGCTTCAGCGAGGTGAGCAGGACCCACAGCACGGGGAAGACGGCGACGACGGACGCGACGAGGAGCGTGAGGTGCAGCCCGACGGAGGCGATCGGCGCGCGCTCGCCGCGCGCCCGGACCCTGCCCGCGGTGCGTGCGGGGGCCGCCGGTGCGGGGGTCGCGGGGAGGGTGGTCACCAGTCGTCTCCCTGGGTGCGGAGGACCCGCCGGTACACGGCGGCGAAGAGCAGCAGGAGCACGAGGATCAGCACGCCCCAGGTGGAGGACTGCGCGTAGTCGCGCGGGCTGATCTCGAAGGAGAACTTGTACGCCTGGGTCACCAGGATCTGGGTGGCCTCGCCGGGTCCGCCGCGGGTCAGCAGGAAGATCACCGGGAACATGTTGAAGGTCCAGATGGTGGAGAGCAGGACCACCGTGGTGGAGACCGGCCGCAGGCCGGGCAGGGTGATGTGGCGGAACCGCTGCCAGGCGGTGGCGCCGTCCATCTCGGCGGCCTCGTACTGCTCGGCGGGGATCGACTGGAGGCCGCCGAGCAGGGCGACCATCATGAACGGGATGCCGAGCCAGACGTTGACGGCGATGACGGAGAACTTCGCCCAGTCGGGGTCGTTCAGCCAGGGTATGCCGTCGATCCCGGCGCCGGAGAGGACCTTGTTGAGCAGTCCGCGGTCCTCGTTGTAGAGGAACCGCCAGGCGAAGACGGAGACGAATCCGGGGACGGCCCAGGGCAGGATCAGCGCCGTCCGGTACACGGACCGGCCGGCGATCCTGCGGTTGAGGAGGTTGGCGAGGGCCAGGCCGAGGGCGAAGGAGACGGCCACGCAGGAGACCGTCCACACCAGGGTCCACCCGAGCGTGCCGAGGAACTGGTCGCCGGTGAGCGCGTCGGCGTAGTTGTCCAGGCCGACGAACTCGTATGTGGCGGGCAGGTGGTTGACGCCGATGGACCGGGCGACGTTGCGTTCGTCGGCGTCGGTCATCGACAGGTAGATCCCGCGGACCAGCGGGTACCCGATGATCACGCCGATCACGACGACGACCGGGGCGACCATGGCCCAGGCGTACCAGTGGGTCGACAGCGCCCGCCGGAACCGGCCCGGCGGCGGGGTGTTGCCAGTGCCGCGGCTCCGGCCGCGGACGACGTCGTCGTCCGCGGCCCTCGCCACCGACTGGCCGGTGTGGACAGCCATCAGCCGGCCCGCCTTCCTGTTACTTCCAGCCCTTGAGGAGCTTGCGGTAGGAGTCGCCGGTGGCCTCGACGGCCTTCTCCGGCGTGGTCTGGCCGGTGAGCGCCTTGGTGTACTCGGTGACGAGCGGGGCGAAGAGGCTGCCGGTCTCCGGGATCCAGGGGCGTTCGACGGCGGTCTCGACGACGGGCTTGAAGAAGCCGACGATCTCGTTGTCGACGACGTCCTTCTCGGCGTACGCGGAGGTGCGGGTCGGCAGCAGGCTCAGTTCCCTGGTGACCCTGGCCTGGGTGTCGGCGGAGGTCATGTACTCGGCGAACGCGTAGGAGGCGTCGAGGTTCTTGGAACCCGCGTAGACGGCCAGGTTGTGGCCGCCCTGCGGGGCGCCCTGGCCGGCGGAGCCGGCCGGGACGGGGGCGACGCCGAGATTGGCCTTGTCCTTGAACTCCTTGCCGGCATAGGTGTCGGCGACGGCCCACGGGCCGTTGATGATCATGGCGACCTCGCCGTCCTTGAAGGACGCCTGCATGTTCTCCCAGCCGTCGGTGGCGTCCGTCCTGGCCGCGCCGGAGTCGACGAGGTCCTTGACGACCTTCATCGCCTTGACGCCCGCGGCGTCGTCGATGGTGACGGACTTGGCGGAGGCGTCGACCATGTCGCCGCCCTCGCCGTAGAGGAAGGGCAGGAACCAGTACGCGTCGTCGCCGCGCAGGTACATCCCGGTCCTGCCGGTCTTGTCCTTGATCTTCTTGGCGACGCTCTTGAGTTCGTCGACGGTCCCGGGGACCTCGACCCCGGCCTCCTTGAAGATCTTCTTGTTGTAGAAGATGCCCATGGAGTCGATGACCTGCGGCACCGCGTAGGTCTTGCCCTGGTACTTCGTGGACGCGGCGGCCTGCTTCAGGAAGTCGTCCGGGTTCTTCAGCGCGGGGGTGCCGTCGAGCGGGGCGAGGTAGCCGAGGTCGGCGAACTCGGGGGTCCAGGCGACCTCGGAGCGGATGACGTCGGGGGCGCCGGAGCCTGACTGGGCCGCGTTCTTGAACTTGTTCTGCGCGTCGCCGAAGGGGACGTTGACGTAGTTGACGCGGACCTTCGGGTGCTCCTTGGTGAAGTCCTCGGCGATCTTCTTGAAGACCTTGTCCTCACTGCCCGCGGTGGAGGTGTCCCACCACGTCACCGTGCCGGACAGCTCGCCCGAGCCCTTGCTCGCACCACCGGACTCGTCGTCGCCGCCGCAGGCGGTCGCCGCGAGCGCCAGGGCCGCGACCAGGGCGGTGGCCGTTATGCCACGTCGCATCTGAACTCCTTCAACTGCCGTACCGCTCCGTCGCGGCGCCGGGTCGACGTGAACGTAACAAGGATGAAAGAACGCCGAAAGAGTTTGCGGAATATTTCTGCAAGCTTCGACGATCGTTACATTCGCGTGTCCGCACGGTTGCCGTCAAGACCCTTGACGGAGACCGCCGAACCCTGGCAGAGCCGGGCCGCCGAGGTGATCTTGGGGCCTCACGGGCGACCCGAGGGCGCCCGCGGGGGTCCCGCAAGTCCTTGCAAGAATTTGCCGCGCACGGCGCGGACCCGGCCGGGAGCGGGGGCCGGGAGCGGCAGAAGTCGGGACGGCCTGGTCCGGGGCGCGAGCCCGCCCCGGACCAGGCGCGGGCCACCGCGGACCGCCGCGAGGACCGAGGCCGCGGACCAGGGCGGGGGCGCGGCCACGGACGTGCGCGCGGCCGCGCGGGGCCGCGGCCGTCGGCCGGAGGCGGCCAACTCCGGCCGATGGTGGGCATTCCGGCACACGCCCGGTACAGTCCCCTTCCATGACCGCACGGCTTGCCGATATCGCAACTCAGGCGGGGGTCAGCGAAGCGACGGTCAGCCGTGTGCTGAACGGCAAGCCCGGTGTTGCTGCGGCCACCCGCGAATCCGTGCTGGCCGCGCTCGACGTCCTCGGCTACGAACGTCCGGTGCGTCTGCGCAGGCGCAGCGCGGGGCTGGTCGGGCTGATCACGCCCGAGCTGGAGAACCCCATCTTCCCGGCGCTGGCCCAGATCATCGGCCAGGCGCTGACCCGGCAGGGGTACACCCCGGTGCTGGCGACCCAGACGCCGGGCGGCTCCACCGAGGACGAGCTGACCGAGATGCTGGTCGAGCGCGGGGTCTCCGGCATCATCTTCGTCTCGGGGCTGCACGCGGACACCTCCGCGGACATGGGGCGCTATGAGCAACTGCGCGCCAAGGGCGTGCCGTTCGTCCTGGTCAACGGCTTCTCCCCCGAGGTGCGGGCCCCGTTCATCTCGCCGGACGACCGGGCCGCGATGCGGCTGGCGGTGACCCACCTGGTGTCGCTGGGGCATCAGCGGATCGGGCTGGCCGTCGGGCCGAAGCGTTTCGTGCCGGTGCTGCGGAAGATCGAGGGCTTCCGGGCCTGTGTACAGGAGCTGCTGGGGGTCGGCCCGGACGAGGTGGAGGAGCTGATCCAGCACTCGCTGTTCACCCTGGAGGGCGGGCAGGCCGCCGCGTCGGCGCTGATCGAGCGGGGCTGCACGGCGGTGGTGTGCGCCAGCGACATGATGGCGCTCGGCGCGATCCGGGCCGCCCGCCGGCTCTCGCTGGAGGTCCCGCGCGATCTGTCGGTCGTCGGTTTCGACGACTCGCCGCTCATAGCGTTCACCGATCCGCCGCTGACCACGATCCGTCAGCCGGTGACGGCGATGGGTCAGGCCGCGGTGCGCACGCTCCTGGAGGAGATCGGCGGCACCCCCGCCCCGCACAGCGAGTTCGTCTTCATGCCCGAACTGGTGGTGCGCGGTTCCACGGCGGCGGGTCCGGGCCCCGCCCCGGCCCCGCCCGCCGGTACCGGACCGGTGGCGTCCGGCCGCCCCTGATCCCGCTCGCCGCCCGGTCCGACCCCGCCAGGGGTACCGCATCGCACCGATGGGAGGATGATCGGGTGGGGGAAACATTTCTGGCAGACTCTGACCCTATGGGTGAATCGCGCGTGACGTCTGAGGAGGGTCGACCGGATGCCACCCCGTCACCCATCGTGGGCGAGACGGCCCGCACCGTGACCGCGGAGCGGAAAGCCGGGCCGCGCGGGACCGTTCCGGCTCCGGCCGCCCGACCCGACGAGGACGGCGGTGCGGAACCGCGCTCCTCGTCCCCCGTCCCGTCCGCCCCGCGCCGGGCCGGTTTCCTGCGGGCGTCGCGCTCCCCGCGCCGGCCGCGCGTCTGGTTCGAGATCCTGCTGATCGCGGTCAGTTACTGGGTGTACTCGCTGGTGCGGAACGCCGTGCCGGAGCAGAAGGCCCAGGCGCTGCGGAACGCCGACTGGATCTGGTCGGTCGAGAAGCACCTGGGGATCGCCGTCGAACAGACCGTCAACCACGCGGTGAACTCCGTGACATGGCTGATCGTCTCGATGAACTACTACTACGCGACGCTGCACTTCATCGTGACCCTGTGCGTGCTGGTGTGGCTGTTCCACCGTCACCCCGGCCGTTACGCGGCGGCCCGGCTGGCCCTGTTCGCGACCACGGCCGTGGCGCTGCTGGGCTACTACCTGTTCCCGCTGGCCCCGCCCCGCCTGATGACCGGCGGTCACTTCATCGACACCGTCCTGGTCCATCACACCTGGGGCTCGATGGCCTCGGGCAACTTCAAGAACATGTCGAACCAGTACGCGGCGATGCCGTCGATGCACATCGGCTGGTCGCTCTGGTGCGGCCTGACCGTCTTCGTGCTGGTCTCCACGCCCTGGGCCCGGGTGCTGGGGCTGCTGTACCCGACGGCCACCCTGATCGTCATCGTGTCGACCGCCAACCACTTCTGGCTGGACGCGGTGGGCGGGATGCTCTGTCTGGCCTTCGGCTGCGCGGTCTCGTACGTCTGGTACGGCGCGCTGCCGCACCGCCTCTCCCGTCAGGTGCGGGCGCCGGGCGCGACGCCCCGGGCGTCCGCCCCGGGTGCGGGAGGGAGGTCCCGGGCGGGCCTGCCCCCGGCGGACGTGGCCGGTGCGGCGGCGGGCGGTTCCGGACCGTCGGGCGTCTGACCCCGGCCTCCCGGCCCGGTCCTCGTCGGGGGGGCCGGGCCGGGCGACGGGCCGCTCACCCCCGGTGCGCCACGCGCCCGCCGCACACCGTGAGCCGTACCGGCGCCTCCCCCAACTCGTCCGCCGGGGCCTCCACCGGGTCCACCCCGAGCGCGGTGAGGTCGGCCCGGAAGCCGGGGGCGATCCGTCCCGCCAACCGCTGCTCCCCGGCGGCGACCGCCGCGTGCGAGGTGCAGCCCTCCAGCGCCATCAGCCCGGTCAGCGCCTGCTCGGCGGCGACCGGTTCGGTGTCGTGCGCGCCGGGCAGCCGACGCAGCCGGGCCGTGGCCAGCACCTGCCGCACATCGTAGGAGGCGATCGGCCAGTCCGATCCGAGCGCGAGGTACGCCCCGGCGTCGCGCAGGTCGCGGCAGCGCCAGGCCCGTCCGGCCCGTTCGTCCCCGAGCCGCTTCGACCACGCGTCGGTGTGGTCGGCGCGGGTGTACGCGGTGTGGGTGGGCTGCATCGAGGCGATCACCCCGAGCGAGGCGAACCGGGCGGCGAGTTCGCCCGGCATGGTCTCGATGTGCTCGACGCGGTGCCGGAGCCGGCCGCTCTCCCCCAGGGCCTCCACCGTGTCCAGCACGTGCCGCACGGCCGCGTCCCCGATGGCGTGGGTCGCGGTGCGCACCCCGGCGCGGTGCAGATGGCGGACGGCGGCGGTGTACGCCTCCGGGTCCGGCCAGAACGCCTCGGTGGGCGAGGCGCGGGGGCCGCAGGGCGGGTGAGGGAGGCGCTCGGCCGCTCGCGGCCACCCCCGGTCGCTTGCCGTGCCCCCCTCGACCGCTCCTCGCGACCGCCCCTTCGATCCCTCGGCGCTTCGATCCCTCGGCCTCTCGCCGCGGACGCGCTCCCCGGGCGCTCCCCCGTGGACGCGCTCTCCGTGGACGCCGGGCGTCACGCCCCGTAGAACCGCTCCTCCATCACGGCCCGGGCCCGCCGGGTGACCCGCCGGTAGTCGTCCAGCATGTCCCCGACGTGCCCCGGCTCGTACCCCAGGTACCGCCCCACGGCGGCGAGTTCGCGCGGCACCGACGGGAAGGTGTCGCCCGGCCGGCCGCGTACCAGCATCACCGCGTTGCGGACCCGGGTCGCCAGCACCCACGCCTCGTCCAGGGTCTGCGCCTCCTCGGCCGGGATCAGCCCCGCCGCGCACGCGGCGGCCAGCGCCTCGCGGGTGCGCGTGGTCCGCAGTCCCGGTTCCGACCAGCCGTGCTGCATCTGCATCAGCTGGACGGTCCACTCGACGTCGCTCAGCCCGCCGCGCCCGAGCTTGGTGTGGAGCGTCGGGTCCGCGCCGCGCGGCAGCCGCTCGGACTCCATCCGGGCCTTCAGTCGGCGGATCTCCCGGACCGCGTCCTCCCCCAGCCCCTCCATCGGGTAGCGCAGCGGGTCGATCAGCTCGATGAAGTCGCGGCCCAGCCGCTCGTCGCCCGCGACCGGCAACGCGCGCAGCAGCGCCTGGCTCTCCCAGACCAGCGACCAGCGCCGGTAGTACGCCCCGTACGAGGCCAGCGTGCGCACCAGCGGCCCGTTCCTGCCCTCCGGCCGCAGATCCGCGTCGATCAGCAACGGCGGGTCCGCGGTGGGGAGTTGGAGCAGTCTGCGCATCTCGGCGACGACCGCGTTCGCGGCCCGCGCCGCCTCCTGCTCGTCGACGCCCTCGCGCGGCGCGTGGACGAAGAGCACATCGGCGTCGGAGCCGTAGCCGAGTTCGTGCCCGCCGAACCGGCCCATGCCGATGACCGCGAACCGGGTGGGGAGGGTGTCCCCCCACTGCGCGCGGACGGCGGCGCGCAGGGCGCCCGCGACGGTGGCGGCGGTCAGGTCGGTGACCGCGTCCCCGACCCGGTCGACGAGGGCGCCCGGGTCCTCCTCCGCGGGGCGCTCCTCCGTGCCGTAGGAGCCGATGAGGTCCGCGGCTGCGGTACGGAACAGTTCGCGCCGCCGCACCCCGCGCACCGCGACGACGGCGGACTCGGCGCCGTCCGCGCGCCCGACGGCGGCCAGCACCTCCTGCTCCAGATGCGCCCGGCCGCGCGGCCGCAGGCCCTGCGGGTCGCCGAGGATCGCCACCGCCTCGGGCGCCCTCAGCAGCAGGTCGGGGGCGAGGCGGCCGGCCGAGAGCACCCGGGCGAGGTTCTCCGCCGCGGCGCCCTCGTCCCGCAGCAGCCGCAGGTACCAGGGGGTCTTGCCGAGGGCGTCGGACACCTTGCGGAAGCCGAGCAGACCGGCGTCGGGGTCGGCGGAGTCCGCGAACCAGCCCAGCAGCACCGGCAGCAGGGTGCGCTGGATCGCGGCCTTGCGGGACACGCCGGAGGACAGCGCCTCCAGGTGCCGCAGCGCGTCGGCCGGGTCGGTGTATCCGAGGGCTTCGAGCCGGTGCCGGGCGGCCTCGGGGCTGAGCCGGGACTCGCCGGGGGCGAGCTGGGCGACGGCGTCCAGCAGCGGCCGGTAGAACAGCTTCTCGTGCAGCCGGCGCACCACGGCGGCGTGCCGCCGCCACGCCTGGTTGAGCTCGGTGATCGGGTCCGTGCGCATCCCGAGGGAGCGCCCGAGCCGCCGCAGGTCCGCCTCGTGCTCCGGGACCAGGTGGGTGCGGCGCAGCCGGTGGAGCTGGATGCGGTGCTCCAGGGCGCGCAGGAAGCGGTAGGCGTCGTCGAGCTGCGCGGCGTCCACCCGGCCCACGTAGCCGCCCGCGGCGAGCGCCCGCAGCGCCTCCAGGGTGGTGCCGCTGCGCAGGGTGGCGTCGCTGCGGCCGTGCACCAGCTGGAGCAGCTGCACGGCGAACTCGACGTCCCGCAGTCCGCCGGGGCCGAGTTTGAGCTCCCGGTCGACGCGGTCGGCGGGGATGTTGTCGACGACCCGGCGGCGCATCCGCTGCACGTCGGGGACGAAGTTCTCCCGCTCCGACGCCTGCCAGACGAGCGGGGAGACGGCCTCGACGTACTCGGCGCCCAGCTCCGGGTCCCCGGCCACCGGCCGGGCCTTGAGGAGCGCCTGGAACTCCCAGGTCTTGGCCCAGCGCTGGTAGTACGCGAGGTGCGAGGACAGCGTCCGCACGAGCGGCCCGTTGCGGCCCTCGGGCCGGAGGTTGGCGTCGACGGGCCAGATGGTGCCCTCGGCCGTCGTGTCGGAGCAGATCCGCATCATGTGCGCGGCCAGACGGGTGGCGGCGGGCACGGCGGCGCCCTCGTCGGCGCCGCCCGCCGGTTCCGCGACGAAGACGACGTCGACGTCGGAGACGTAGTTCAGCTCGTGCCCGCCGCACTTGCCCATCGCGATGACGGCGAGCCGGCAGCGGGCGGCGTCGGCGGGCGCGGCCGTCCGGGCGATGGCGAGCGCGGCCCGCAGCGTCGCCGTGGCCAGGTCGGCCAGCTCGGCGGCGGTCTCGGCGACGTCCGTCGTCCCGCACACGTCGCGGGCCGCTATGGCCAGCAGGCACCGGCGGTAGGCGACGCGCAGCGAGTCGGGGTCGTCGGCCCCGGCGAGCTCCTGCTCGAACTCGGGCAGCCCGGGGTGCAGGTCGGCGGCCTCGTAGGTGACGAGGGCGTGCCAGTCGCGCGGGTGGCGGGCCAGGTGGTCGCCGAGCGCCTCGGACGCCCCGAGGACCCCGAGCAGCCGGTCCCGCAGCGGCTTGGCGGTGACCAGGGTGTCCAGCAGCGTCCGCCGCTCGTCCGGCTCCTGGGCCTCCACCAGCCGGGCGACGCCGTGCAGCGCCAGGTCCGGGTCGGCGGTGGCCCCGAGGGCGTCGAGGAGCACCGGATCGGAGCGCACGGAGGCCAGCTCGGGCAGGTCGAGGAGCCGCTCGGCGGCGGACGGGTCGGTGAATCCGTGCCGCAGCAGTCGGGTGAACGTACTGCTTCTGCGTCCCGGCGCCGTCGTCATCTCCGTGCTCTCCTGCTCGCCGTCCCCACATGATCCAGCGTTCCGAGCCTAAGGGCTGTCCCCCGTCGATGGAGTCGGCAGCTCGCCGCGGGGCCCGGCGGCCGTCCGCCGGACGGTGTGCGCCCGGCTCCCGGAAGCCGCCGGGGAGACGGGGGCGTCCGGCGCGGCGGGACGGGGCGGGGCGCCCGGCCGGGTCGCGATCACGACGGTGGCGTACAGCTCGTCGGAGGCGACCACGCGCGGGACCAGGCCCGCGCGGGCGACCGTCTCCTCGGCCCGGGACGCCTGGCGTTCGCTGGTCTCGACCAGCAGGTGTCCGCCCGGCGCGAGCCACCGCGGGGCCTCGGCGGCGACCCGTCGCAGCACGTCCAGGCCGTCCGCGCCGCCGTCGAGCGCGACGCGGGGCTCATGGACCCGGGCCTCGGGCGGAAGCAGTTCGACGTCGTCCGTCGGCACGTACGGCACATTGGCGAGCAGGATCTCCACCCGGCCGCGCAGGGCGCCGGGGAGCGGCTCGAAGAGATCGCCCTCGTGGACCCGTCCGGCGGCGCCCACGTTGCGGCGGGCGCACCGTACGGCGGCGGGGTCGACGTCGGACGCGTGCAGCTCGATCCCGTCCAGGGTCGCGGCGAGCGCCGCGCCGAGGGCGCCGGAGCCGCAGCAGAGGTCGACCACGACGGCTCCGGGCGCGGCGAGTCCGGCGGCCTGCCGGACCAGGAACTCGGTACGGCGGCGGGGCACGAACACCCCGGGGTCGACGGCGACCCTGAGTCCGCCGAACTCGGCCCAGCCGAGGACGTGTTCGAGGGGAAGTCCGGCGATCCGCCGTTCGGCCATGGCGGCGAGTCGGGCGGGGTCGGCGGCCTCGGAGACGAGCAGGGCCGCCTCGTCCTCCGCGAACACGCAGCCCGCGGCGCGGAGTCGGGCGACGAGGGAGGAGACGACGAGCGGTGAAGCGTGAACCGGCATGAAGCGGAGCCTTCCGGGAAGCCGATGGGCGCTCCGCGGCCGATCACATCGGCTGGACCACGCGATCCCGGGGAGGGAGCGCCCGACCTGACACAGCGTTGATGGGTCTCACCTCCTCGGTCCGTTCCTGACGGGTCCCCGCACGGGGACGCGTCACGATACCCCAGCCGCCCCACGACGGGAACGCTCCGCGCGCCGGGAACGCGGCGGGCACCGGCGACGTCCCGCGCGCCGGGAACGCCCCGCGGCCCGGGGCGCCCCGCTCGTCGAAGGCCCTGCGGCGGCCCCGCGGCCCCGCGATCAGAGCACCGGCAGCAGGTTCTTCAGCTCGAAGGCGGTGACCTCGCTGCGGTAGGCCTCCCATTCCTGCTTCTTGTTGCGCAGGAAGAAGTCGAAGACGTGCTCGCCGAGCGTCTCGGCGACCAGTTCGCTCTTCTCCATCAGCGAGATCGCCTCGCCCAGGTTCTGCGGCAGCGGCTCGATGCCCATCGCGCGGCGCTCCGCGTCCGACAGGGCCCAGACGTCGTCGTCGGCGCCGGCCGGGAGTTCGTAGCCCTCCTCGATGCCCTTGAGGCCCGCCGCGAGCAGCACCGCGTAGGTGAGGTAGGGGTTGGCGCCTGAGTCGATGGAGCGGACCTCGACGCGGGCCGAGCCGGTCTTGCCGGGCTTGTACATCGGGACGCGGATGAGCGCGGAGCGGTTGTTGTGGCCCCAGCAGATGTACGAAGGCGCCTCGCCGCCGGCGCCCGCGGCGCGGGAGGAGCCGCCCCAGATGCGCTTGTAGGAGTTGACCCACTGGTTGGTCACGGCGGAGATCTCCGCCGCGTGGTTGAGCAGACCGGCGATGAACGAGCGGCCGATCTTGGAGAGTTGGTACTCGGCGCCCGACTCGTAGAAGGCGTTGCGGTCGCCCTCGAAGAGGGAGAGGTGGGTGTGCATGCCCGAACCGGGGTGCTCGGAGAACGGCTTCGGCATGAACGTCGCCTGCACGCCCTGCTCCAGCGCGACCTGCTTCATCACCAGCCGGAACGTCATGATGTTGTCGGCGGTGGAGAGCGCGTCCGCGTACCGCAGGTCGATCTCCTGCTGGCCGGGGGCGCCCTCGTGGTGGCTGAACTCGACCGAGATGCCCATGGATTCGAGCATGGTGATCGCCTGGCGGCGGAAGTCCATGCCGACGTTCTGCGGGGTGTGGTCGAAGTAGCCGGAGCTGTCGGCGGGGGTGGGGCGGCTGCCGTCGACCGGCTTGTCCTTCAGGAGGAAGAACTCGATCTCCGGGTGGGTGTAGAAGGTGAACCCCAGGTCGGAGGTCTTGGCGAGGATCCGCTTGAGGACGTAGCGCGGGTCCGCGAAGGACGGGGAGCCGTCGGGCATCAGGATGTCGCAGAACATCCGGGCCGTGCCGGGGGCCTCCGCGCGCCACGGCAGGATCTGGAAGGTGCCCGGGTCCGGTTTGGCGATCATGTCGGACTCGTACACCCGGGCGAAGCCCTCGATGGCGGAGCCGTCGAAGCCGATTCCCTCGTCAAACGCCTGTTCCAATTCGGCGGGGGCCACGGCGACGGACTTGAGGTAGCCGAGGACGTCGGTGAACCACAGCCGTACGAAGCGGATGTCGCGCTCCTCAAGCGTCCTGAGGACGAATTCCTGCTGCTTGCCCATAGCCACATCCTTGCAGTTCAGACGGTCTGTGCACCACCGCCCGGGGTAGGGGAGGAGCTCCAGTATCACGACCCGGGATTTCACCCAGATTACGCACACGGAGTGAGATGGAGCACCCGGCCACCCACTACGATCTGCGCCCATGACGCCCACGGGGCGAAGCCGCCGATGCACGTCTCGGACGGCGGCCCGGTGCGCGCCGGTCACCACTGCCTTCCGTCCCTTCCCGCCTCTTCGCAGAAGGACCTGACGACATGAGCCTCGACCCCCGGACCCACTCGGAGCAGACCGGCGGCGCCGGCCGCCCGCACGACCGCCGCAACCGCGTCCTGGCCATAAGTCTCAGTGTGCTCGTCGTGGTGGGCCTGGCCGGGTTCGGCTCGTACGCGGTGCTGAACAGGTCCGAGGCGTCGGAGAACACCCGCGCCGCCCGCGCCGGGGCCGAGGACGCCAAGCCGCCCGCGCCGGAGCGGAGCGGACCGGCCGACGGGCCGATCGCCGGACTGCGGACCTGGGACACGGCGAAGCTGACCCGCAACCACGTCACCGGGCCGGTCGACTACCCGATGAGGCCCCCGGTCGGCGGCGACCACAACCCCGTGTGGATGAACTGCGACGGCGAGGTCTACGAGAAGTCCGTGCCGGACGTCAACGCCGTGCACTCGCTGGAACACGGAGCGGTGTGGGTGACGTACACCGGCGAGGCCCCGGACGCCGACGTGGCGAAGCTCGCCGAACGGGTCCGCCGGACGCCGTACTCGCTGATGAGCCCGTACCGGGGGCAGGCCGGCGCGATCATGCTGACCGCCTGGGGCAACCAGGTGACGGTGGACGGCGCCGACGACCCGCGGGTCGACCGGTTCTTCTCGGCGTTCGTACAGGGCCCGCAGACGCCCGAGCCCGGCGCGTCCTGCTCGGGCGGGCTGGCGGCGGCCCCGTGACCCCGGTGCGGCGCGGCCGGCGCGCCGGATGGACGGCGGGGGCCGCCGTGGGGCTCGCGCTGCTGTGCGCGGGGGCGGCGTCGGTCGCCTCCGCCGGGGACGGCGGGGCGCGGCGCCCCGTCGGCCCCTCCCCCGCCGCCGGGTCCGCCGCCGGGTCCGCCGCCGCGCGCACGCCCGCCGCGGACTCCGCGGACGCCGGGTTCGCCCGGGACATGGCAATCCACCATCAGCAGGCCGTCGAGATGTCCTTCCTCGTGCGCGACCGCACGCGGGACGAGGAGGTGCGCCGTCTCGCGTACGACATCGCCAACACCCAGGCCAACCAGCGGGGCATGCTGCTGGGCTGGCTGGACCTCTGGGAGCTGCCGAAGACGACGCCCGGAGGGCGGGGGCCGATGGCGTGGATGGCGGACGGCGGTCCGGGGTCCGGAGGGCACGCGGCGCACGAGGGCCACGGCGCGCACGAGGGGCACACGGCGGGCGGCTCGGCGGGGGCCGGCGCCCGGCCGCACGACGTCCCGCTCATGCCCGGCATGGCCACCCGCGCCGACCTGGACCGGCTCCGCGCGGCGAGCGGCCGGGACGCCGAGATCCGGTATCTCCGGCTGATGACCGACCACCACCGGGGAGGCGTCGACATGGCGCGCGGCTGCGCCCGGCTGTGTTCGGTGAAGGCGGAGAAGCGGCTGGCCGCGGGGATGGTGGAGGCCCAGCGGGCCGAGCTGGACATGATGGCCGGGATGCTGCGGGAGCGCGGCGCCGGGTCCGGTCCGTGAACGACGGGAGCCGGAGCCGGTCTGTGAACGGCGGGGCGCGGCCCGTCGCGTGAGCGGCTCCCCGGGGCCCCGGGGGCACCCGAACAGGCGCTTGCGGTCGCGCCCTCCGAACAGGCGTATGACGATGGAGACGCTCGGGGGTCGACCGCATGCCCGTCGGCACGCAGGAGGAATTCCCCATGACCACTGCGAAGGACATCATGCACACCGGGGCCACCTGGATCCCCGCGCACGAGACGCTCGACCGGGCCGCGCAGCTGATGCGCGACCACAAGGTGGGCGCGCTGCCCATCTCGGCCAGCGGTGAGCAGGACCGGATGATCGGCATCCTCACGGACCGCGACATCGTGATCGGCTGTGTGGCGATGGGGCACGATCCGGCGAGGATGACCGCGGGCGAGCTGGCCCAGGGCACCCCGCGCTGGATCGACGCCGGCGCGGACGTGAACCAGGTCCTCGAAGAGATGCAGACGCATCGGATCCGCCGGCTGCCGGTGGTGGAGAACAAGAAGCTGATCGGCATGATCAGCGAGGCCGACCTGGCACAGCACCTCTCCGACGAGCAGCTCGCCTGCTGGATGGAGAACGTCTACGCCCGCGGCTGACGGGTCGCGCGGCCCGCCCCCGGCCTCCTGCTCGTACCCGATGGCCCGGCACCCCTCCCCTGGGGACGCCGGGCCTCCGTCTGCCCGCCCCCGGGACCCTCGGGGTCTCCGCCCGCCCTCAGGTCCTCCGGGGGCGGGGCGGAACGAAGTGCGGGGCGGCGGGCGGACACCGCCGCGCCGACCCCGTCAGCACTGGGGCGATACGTTTCCTCACCTGCGCCGCGCGCCCCCGCACACGTCCGGACGCCTCCCCGCGCGGCGTATACCCAACCGGGGTAAGGTGCCGATCATGACCCAGAGTGGACGTGCGACACACGGACAGTTTTCCGTGCTGGTGGCGCTGCTCGTCGGGATCGCCCACCTCGTCACGGGTGCCTCGGCGCGGGTGCCGTCGGCACTGCGGCCGTTCCCCCGGCCGGGCCGGAGCCTCGCCGCCTGGCCGTCGGCGCTGCGCATATAGGAGGGGACTCCTCCCCCTCCCCAGCAGCCCGCCGTACCGACAACACCCCGAGGTGCACTCCGTCATGCGCACTCCACCCACCCGACGCGCCGTGCTCGGCGCGGCCGCCGCGACCGCCGGGGCGGCGGTCCTGGCCTCCTGCTCCGGCGAATCCGACCCGGCCCGCCAAGACCCGGAGCCCGGCGGCGCGCACGCCGGCGGCCCGGCGCCCGGCGGCGCGAACCACGGAGACCGCCGCGGCGGGAGAGACGAGGGCGAGTACGTCTCCCCCGACGGCAAGGAGGTCGCCGAGGCCGAGGCCCGACGGCCCGCCGGCCCCGCCCGGGAGTTCCACCTCACCGCCACCCCGTCCCGCCTCGACCTGGGCGGGGGACTCGTCGTCGGCTCCTGGGCCTACGAGGCGCGGCTGCCGGGGCGGGAGCTCCGGTTCACGGTGGGCGAGCGGGTGACGCTCACCCTCGCCAACCACCTCCCGGCGACGACCACGCTGCACTGGCACGGCCTCAACGTGCGCAACGACATGGACGGCGTGCCCGATCTGACGCAGCGGCCCATCAAGCCGGGCGCGGATTTCGTGTACCGCTTCAAGGTGCCGCACCCGGGGACGTACTGGTTCCATCCGCACACCGGGGTCCAGCAGGACCGGGGGCTGTACGCGCCGCTGATCGTGGAGGACCCGAAGGAGACCCTCGCGTACGACAAGGAGTGGGTCGTCGTCCTCGACGACTGGGTGGACGGGGTGGACGGCTCCACGCCGGACGGGGTCCTCGACGAGCTGAGCGGGGGCCGGGGCGGCATGGACCACAGCGGGAAGCGCCACGGGTCCGGCGGCGGCACCCGGCCCCCCGGCCACGCGGGCCACACGGACGGGGGCGACGGCGGCGGGGACGACGGGGCGGACGACAAGGGCGGCGCGCGCCGGCGCCTCCCCGGGGCCGCCACGCCCTCCGGGGCGCCGAAGGCCGCCGGGCCGGGCGGGCGCCGCTCCGGCCCCTCGCGGATCATGCGCGGCGGCTTCAGCGACCTGCTGGACAGCCACGGCGGCAATGTCGACTACCCCTACTACCTGATCAACGGCCGCGCCCCGAAGTCCCCCAGCACCTTCCTCGCCAAGCCCGGCGACCGCATCCGGCTGCGCATCATCAACGCCGGCGGCGACACCGCCTTCCGGGTCGCGCTCGGCGGTCACCGGATGACGGTCACCCACACCGACGGCTACCCGGTCCAGCACACCACCACGGACGCGCTGGTGCTGGGCATGGGCGAGCGGTACGACGTGATCGTCACCGCCAAGGACGGGGTGTTCCCGCTGACCGCGCTCGCCGAGGGCAAGGGGGCGGCGGCGCTGGCGCTGCTGCGCACCGGGATGGGCACGCCGCCCGCCGCCTCCGTGCGGCCCAAGGAGCTGGACGGGCTGCTGGTGGAGGCCGACCGCCTGTCGCCGCACCCGTCGGTGGCGCTGCCCGTCCGGGAGCCCGACCGGATCATCCGGCTCAAGCTGACCGGGAACATGAAGGCGTACGACTGGGGCTTCGACCACCGGCCGTACAACCCGGCCCGGCGGCATCCGGTCGCGGCGGGCGAGCGGGTCCGGCTGGAGTTCTACAACGTCACGTCGATGTGGCACCCGATGCATCTGCACGGGCACTCGTTCGGCCTGGTGGGGGCGGCGGGGCCCCGGCACCGGGCGTCCCGGCGGCCGACGGGCCAGTGGGCGCGCAAGGACACGGCGATCGTCCGGCCGGGCAGTTCGGTGGCGGTGGAGTTCGACGCGGACAATCCGGGTCTGTGGATGCTCCACTGCCACAACATCTATCACTCGGACGTGGGGATGATGACCGTCCTCGGTTACCTCCGCTGACCCCGCGCCCGCGCCGCCGCGGCCGCCCGCGCCGCCGGCCCGCCCCGTGCCGTCTCCGGCCCCGCCCGGCGGGGTGCGCGGCAGCGCCCGCGTCCCCCGCCGGGACATCGCGTCAATCCGACGATTACACTGATGCGCGTGCCTCAACTACGTCTCGCACTGAATCAGATCGACTCGACCGTCGGCGATCTCTCCGGCAACGCCGAGGCGGTCGTCCACTGGACCCGGCACTCCGCCGAACAGGGCGCCCATCTGGTGGCGTTCCCCGAGATGACGCTGACCGGCTACCCCGTCGAGGACCTGGCCCTGCGGCCGTCCTTCGTCGAGGCGTCCCGCCGGGCGTTGCACGAGCTCGCCGCCCGGCTGGAGGCGGAGGGCCTCGGGGAGCTGCCGGTCGTCGTCGGCTACCTCGACCGCTCCGAGACGGCCCAGCCGCGCTACGGCCAGCCGGCCGGCGCCCCGCGGAACGCCGCGGCCGTGCTGCACGGCGGTCGGGTCGCGTTGACCTTCGCCAAGCACCACCTGCCCAACTACGGCGTGTTCGACGAGTTCCGCTACTTCGTGCCGGGCGACTCGATGCCGGTCGTGCGGGTGCGGGGCGTGGACGTGGCACTGGCGATCTGCGAGGACCTCTGGCAGGACGGCGGCCGGGTGCCGGCCGCGCGGGCGGCGGACGCCGGGCTGCTGCTGTCGATCAACGCCTCGCCGTACGAGCGGGACAAGGACGACACCCGGCTGGAACTGGTCCGCAAGCGGGCCCAGGAGGCCGGCTGCACCACCGCGTACCTCGCGATGATCGGCGGCCAGGACGAGCTGGTCTTCGACGGCGACTCCATCGTCGTGGACCGGGACGGCGAAGTCATCGCCCGTGCGCCGCAGTTCGCCGAGGGGTGCGTGCTCCTCGACCTGGACCTGCCGGCCGCCGCGGCCGACGCGCCGACCGGCGCCGTGAGCGACGGGCTGCGGATCGACCGCGTGGTGCTCTCCGAGGACCCCGTCCCGGCGTACGAGCCGGAGCACGCCGGGGAGTGCGCGCCGCGGCTGGACGACGACGAGGAGCTGTACTCGGCGCTGGTCGTGGGACTCCGCGCGTACGTCGCGAAGAACGGTTTCCGCAGCGTTCTGATCGGGCTGTCCGGCGGGATCGACTCGGCGCTGGTCGCGGCCATCGCCTGCGACGCGGTGGGCGCGGAGAACGTGTACGGCGTCTCGATGCCGTCGAAGTACTCCTCGGACCACTCCAAGGACGACGCGGCCGAGCTGGCCCGCCGCACCGGGCTGCACTTCCGCACCGTGCCGATCGAGCCGATGTTCGACGCGTACATGGAGTCGCTGGGGCTCACCGGTCTCGCCGAGGAGAACCTGCAGTCCAGGCTGCGCGGCACGATGCTGATGGCCGTCTCCAACCAGGAGGGCCAGATCGTCCTCGCGCCGGGCAACAAGTCCGAGCTGGCGGTCGGCTACTCGACGCTGTACGGCGACTCGGTCGGGGCGTACGGGCCGATCAAGGACGTGTACAAGACGTCGGTCTTCCGGCTGGCGAAGTGGCGCAACCGGGCCGCCGAGGAGCGCGGGCAGACCCCGCCGATCCCGGAGGCGTCCATCACCAAGCCGCCCAGCGCCGAGCTGCGCCCGGACCAGGTCGACACCGACTCGCTGCCCGACTACGACGTGCTGGACCGGATCCTGGAGCTGTACGTCGACCGGGACCAGGGGCTGGCCGAGATCGTCGCGGCCGGGTTCGACGAGGCGCTGGTGGCGAAGACGCTGCGGATGGTGGACACGGCGGAGTACAAGCGGCGACAGTACCCGCCGGGCACGAAGATCTCCCCGAAGGGCTTCGGCAAGGACCGCCGGCTGCCGATCACCAACCGGTGGCGCGAGTCGGGCTGAGCGACGGGGCCCGGGCCCGGCGGGGACGGCCCGGTGTCCGCGCCGCGCCGGCCCCGTCCCGGCGCGACGCGGGTCCGTACGGCGGGGTCCGTACGGGCGTACCGGTCAGAGCTGGAGGCGTGCCGCGATCGGGAGGTGGTCGCTGTCCGTCGCCGGGAGCGTCCACGAGGAGACCGGCTCGACGCCCTTGACCAGGATCTGGTCGATCCTCGCCATCGGGAACGACGCCGGCCAGCTGAAGCCGAAGCCGTCGCCGGCCGCGCCCTGGGTGGACCGCATCTGCGAGGTGACCGCGTTGAGCGAGCGGTCGTTCATCGTGCCGTTGAGGTCGCCGAGCAGGATCACCCTGTCGAGCCGTTCGTCGGCGATGGCCTCGCCCAGGGTGTCCGCGCTGGAGTCGCGCTGATTGGCGGTGAATCCGGCGTGCAGCTTGACGCGCACGGACGGCAGGTGGGCCACGTAGACGGCGACGTCGCCCCGGGGCGTCGTCACCGTGGCCCGCATCGCCCGGGGCCAGCCCATCTTGATGTCGACCTCCCGGGCGTCGCGCATCGGCTGCTTGCTCCACAGGCCGACGGTCCCCTGGACCGAGTGGTACGGGTAGCTGCTGGCGAGCGCCGCCTCGTACTTCGCGACCTCGTCGGTCGGCAGCTCCTCCAGGGCGACGACGTCGGCGCCGGAGCTCGCGACCTTCCGGGCGGTGCCCGCCGGGTCGGGGTTGTCGGCGTTGACGTTGTGGGTGGCCACGGTGAGGTCGCCGCCCTCGGCCGACTTGCCGGTGAGCAGTCCGCCGAAGAGGTTGAGCCAGACCGCGACCGGCAGCACCAGGGCGATCAGGGCGGTCGCCGAGCGGCGCACCAGGGCGAGGACGAGCAGCAGCGGGAGGACGACGCCGATCCACGGCAGGAACGTCTCGGTGAGGCTGCCCAGATTGCCGACGGCGTTGGGGATCTGGGCGTGGAAGACCATGACGAGGGTCACCAGGACCGAGCAGACGGCCAGCACGACCCCGCGCCGCCAGACGCCCCCGGCGCGCTGCCACCGTCCGCGCAGATCCCGGAGGAGGGGCCCGGTGGTCCCCGGCTCCGTGCGGTCGTTCCCGGTGTCCGCTCCGTACGCCTGCACCATCGCGCTGTCCTCACTGCCTCGCCGTGCGTGTCGCCGCGTCCTCGACCCTAGGCGATGAGCGGCGCGTTCCCGACCGTCCACGACGGCGGTACTGCCACGAGGACGAAGGGCGGGGTCCGCTGGGTTCCGGCCGGGAGGGTTGTGGCGGGGCTTGTGACAGAACGATCACAATCGCCCCGGTCCCGGGCGCGTCAGCCGGCGGCCGGACGGCCGGCGACCGGACGGGCCGGGCGGTCCACGCCGGCTCCCGCGTCCCGCGGCTCCCGGCCGACACGGCCCGTACGGCCCGCCCGGGCCTCACCGCGCCACGGCCTCCCCCGCCCCGCCGGGCCGGCGGCCCGCGGGGGCGAGTCCCTCGGTCAGGGCCCGGACGATCCGGTCGGCGAGGTCCTCGGGCAGCGGCGCGTCCGGCCGGTGGATGGTGCGGACGAGCATGGGCCCGACGACCATGTCGTTCATGAGCTCCACGTCCAGGTCGTCGCGGAGCTCGCCCGCGTCGACCGCCCTGCGCACCGCGGCCAGCATGGCGCCGCGGCGCGGGACGATGACCGTGCGCTGGTACTCGGACCACAGCCTGGGGTGGCTCTTCATCTGGGCGAACACGTTGTGGAGCAGGACGGAGGACCGCTGGGCGAGGCTGCGCCGGCGCAGCGAGTCCAGCAGCAGGCGCAGGTCGTCGAGGCCCGCGGTGCCGGAGACGGCGGGTTCGGGGGGTTCGATGGCGCGCAGGACGTCGACGAACAGCTCCTCCTTGCCGCTCCAGCGCCGGTAGATGGTCGCCTTGCCGACCCCGGCGGTCCGGGCGATCCGCTCGATGGACAGGGCGGCGAGGGGCTCTCCGGCCTCCAGCAGCCCGACGACGGCGTCCAGGATCGCCCGCTCGGCCGCCGCGCTGCGCGGCCGGCCCCTGCGCGGTTCCGGTTCCTTCCCGGCCGGGCGGTCCCGGTCCGGCCCCTGTGCCTCTGCCCGCACGAACATCCACCTCTCGCCGCACCGTCCGCCGCCCCGATTCTCGCCGACGGAGGCGTCGCCTCCGCGAGCCGCCCCGGAACCCGGGGAACGTGTCCCGGCCCCGGGGCGGCGTCTCAGCCCTCCACGGCCGCCACCGGGCCGCCCCGGTCGGCGTCGGACGGCTCCTGCGCGCCGGGCTCCGCGGGCCGCTGCCCGGCGGGCGTGCGGCCCGGGAGGAACAGCGCCACCACGAGCGCGCCCACCAGGGCGACGCCGGCCGAGCAGACGGCGGTGACGTGCATGGCGTCCAGGAACGCGTCGTGCGCGGCCCTGACCAGCGGGGCGCCCGCCGGCCCCAGGCGCTCCGCGACGCCGAGGGTCGCCTCGATCGACTCGCCCGCCGCCTCCCGGGCGCCGGCCGGGAGCGCGTCGAGGTGCCCGTCGACGCCGCCGCGGTAGACGGTGGACAGCACCGAGCCGAGCACGGCGATCCCGAGCGCCCCGCCGACCTGCCGGAAGGTGTTGTTGACGGCCGATCCGGACCCCGCCTTCTCCCTGGGCAGCGACTGCATCACGGAGACCGTGACCGGTGTCATCACATGCGCCATGCCGGTGCCCTGGACGAAGAACAGCACGCACAGCACCCAGACCGGCGTGGTGGCGTCGAACAGGGCGAACGCCGCGAGGCCGAGGGCGACCAGCAGCAGGCCGACCGTGCACACCGCCCGGGCGCCGAACCGGTCGACGACCAGCCGCGCCCGCGGCGCGAAGATCATCTGGGCGACGGCCAGCGGCAGGATCAGCACACCGGCCCGCAGCGCGCTCCAGCCCCGCACGCTCTGCATGTAGAAGGCGGAGAAGAAGGTCACGCCCATCAGCGCGAAGAAGACCAGCGCGATGGCGGCGACGGCCGCGGAGAACGACGGGTTCCGGAAGTACGAGACGTCCAGGGCCGGGTGGCTGCTGCGCCGCTCGTGCCACACGAACAGGGCCAGCACGACCAGCCCGCCGGCGATCGTGAGCAGCACCGTGACGTCGGCGAAGTCGCCGAGCTGCCCGCCGCGGATGATGCCGTAGACCAGCAGGACCAGGCCGACGACGGAGAGCAGGACGCCCGCCGGGTCGATCCGGCCCGGGTTCGGGTCCTTGGAGTCGGGCACCAGCAGCACCATGGCGATCAGGGCGACGACCACCACGGGGACGTTGACCAGGAAGATCGATCCCCACCAGAAGTGTTCGAGCAGCAGCCCGCCGGTGATCGGGCCGATCGCGATGGCGAGGCCGACGCTGCCGGCCCAGATGCCGATGGCCTTGGGCTGTTCGTCGCGCTCGAAGACGTTCATCAGCACGGCGAGCGTGGCGGGCATGACGAACGCGGCGCCGCATCCCATGACAGCCCGCCAGGTGATCAGCTCGCCGGGCGAGCCGGACAGCGCGGCCAGGGCGGAGCCGACGCCGAACACGAGGATGCCGGAGAGCAGCACCTTCTTGCGGCCGACGCGGTCGCCGAGCAGTCCCGCGGTGAACAGGAGCCCGGCGAAGACCAGCGTGTAGGAGTTGATGGCCCACTCCAGCTCGCTCTGGGTGGCGCCGATGCCGGTGGGCGCGGGACTGGCGATGGTCTTGACCGCGACGTTCAGGATCGAGTTGTCCAGAACCACGATGAGCAGGCTGAACATCAGGACGACGAGGATCGCCCAGCGGCGGCGGTGGACCGCCTCGGGGACCTGGGGCGGGGCGGGGCGAGCGCCCGGGGGTATTGACATGCCAGGAGCGTACAGGCTTTCGATACGGAACCGTCTCGTATTGGTGAGTCCTTTACCGGCCGCCCCCGCGCCCCGGCCCCCGGCCACCGGGGGTTCGCCCGCCCGCCGCGCCGCGGAACACCCGCCCGGTCTCCGTCGCCCTCCCCCGCCGGGGTTCGCGCCGCCGGCATGTGCGGCCCCACTTCCCGCGGACGGGCACGGGATGCCACCATGGAACCGGTCCGGGGACGCCGTCAGGGCGCCTCGAGATGACGAAGGAGCCGTAGACACATGTCGCTTCAGGCTGCGCGGAACACGTCCGCCTCATCCCCCGCGGGGGCCTCCGCCGACGGCAGCAAGGCGCTGTACGGGGGCAAGAGCACCCGCCGGGTCACCGTCCACGACATCGCCGCCGCCACCGCGCGCGGCGAGAAGTGGCCCATGCTCACCGCGTACGACGCGATGACCGCGTCCGTCTTCGACGAGGCCGGCATCCCGGTCATGCTCGTCGGCGACTCGATGGGCAACTGCCACCTCGGCTACGAGACCACCGTGCCCGTCACGATGGACGAGATGGCGGTGCTGTCGGCCGCCGTCGTACGGGGCACCCGGCGCGCGCTGATCGTCGCCGACCTGCCCTTCGGGGCGTACCAGGAGGGGCCGGTCCAGGCCCTGCGCAACGCCACCCGCCTGATCAAGGAGTCCGGGGTCGGCGCGGTCAAGCTGGAGGGCGGCGAGCGCAGCCATGAGCAGATCCGGCTGCTGGTCGGCGCCGGCATCCCGGTCATGGCCCACATCGGCCTGACGCCGCAGTCCGTGAACGCGATGGGCTACCGCGTGCAGGGCCGCGGCGAGGAGGCCGCCCAGCAGATGCTGCGCGACGCCAAGGCGGTGCAGGACGCGGGCGCGTTCGCGGTCGTCCTGGAGCTCGTGCCGGCCGAGCTGGCTGCGGAGATCACCCGCACCCTGCACATCCCGACCGTCGGCATCGGGGCCGGTCCGGACACGGACGCCCAGGTGCTGGTCTACACCGACATGGTCGGGCTGACCGGCGGCAAGGTGCCGCGCTTCACCAAGCAGTACGCGAACCTGCGCCAGGTGCTGGGCGACGCGGCGAAGGAGTTCGCGGAGGAGGTCGTGGGCGGTTCCTTCCCGGCCGCCGAGCACACCTTCCACTGAGGGCCCGCCCCGTTCCGCCCGGGTCGCCCCCGGGCGGAACGGGCGCCCCGGTGCGCGGCCCGGCCCCCCGGCTCCGGCCCGGAAGACCACCGCCGGCACCACCGACAGCCCGCCGACATCCCCCATCGGCGGGCTGTCGGCCTGTTGTCGGCGGCCTGTCGGTGACGCCTGGTCCCATGGTGGACATGACGCGAAACGACACGAACCCCAGGAGCGGCGCCAACGCCGTGGAGGTCCGGGGGCTGGTCAAGCACTACGGCTCGACCAGGGCTCTGGACGGTGTGGACCTCGACGTCCGCGAGGGCACGGTGCTCGGCGTGCTCGGCCCCAACGGCGCGGGCAAGACCACGCTGGTGCGCTGCCTGTCCACCTTGATCGTCCCCGACGCCGGGCGCGCCGTGGTGGCGGGCTACGACGTGGTGAAGCAGCCCCGCCAGCTGCGCCGCACCATCGGTCTGACCGGGCAGTACGCCTCGGTCGACGAGAAGCTGTCCGGCTGGGAGAACCTCTACATGATCGGGCGGCTGCTCGACCTGTCGCGCAAGGACGCCCGGTCCCGGGCCGACGAGCTGCTGGAGCGGTTCTCGCTCACGGACGCGGCCCGGCGCGCGGCGATGGACTACTCCGGCGGCATGCGGCGGCGCCTCGACCTGGCCGCGTCGATGATCGGCCGTCCGGCCGTCCTCTACCTGGACGAGCCGACGACGGGGCTCGACCCCCGGACCCGCAACGAGGTGTGGGACGAGGTCCAGCGGATGGTCGCGGAGGGCGCGACGGTCCTGCTCACCACCCAGTACATGGAGGAGGCGGAGCAGCTCGCGAACGAGCTGACCGTCATCGACAAGGGCCGGATCATCGCCAACGGCGGGGTCGACGAGCTCAAGGCCAAGGTCGGCGGACGCACCCTGCAGATCCGCCCCTCGGACCCGGCGCAGCTGCCCGCGATGGCGCAGGCGCTGCGGGAGGCCGGCCTGGACGGGGTCTCGGGCGCGCAGGCGGTCCCGGACGAGGGCCTGCTGTACGTGCCGATCCTCAGCGACGAGCAGCTGACCGCCGTCGTCGGCCTGCTCGGCGCCCGGGGCTTCGCGCTGGCGCACATCGCCACCGCGCTGCCCAGCCTGGACGAGGTCTTCCTGGCCATCACCGGCGAGAAGAGCACTTCCGCCGCCGACACGATCCCCGCGGAGGTCGCGGCATGAGTACGACGATCCAGCAGCCCGTCACGACCGGCGCCGCCCCGTCCGCCCCGCCGAGGGCGCCCGTCGGCGAGGGCCGGATCGGGCTGCGCGCCAATCTGCGGCACATCGGCGCGCTGATGCGGCGCAATGTGCTCCAGATCAAGAAGGATCCGGAGTCGATGTTCGATGTGCTGCTGATGCCCATCGTCTTCATCCTGCTGTTCGTGTACGTCTTCGGCGGGTCCATCGGCGCGAGCCTGGGCGGCGACCGGCAGACGTACATCAACTACGTGGTTCCCGGCATGATGGCGATGCTGGGCATGAACATCGCCACCGCGGTCGGCACCGGGGTCAACGAGGACTTCCGCAAGGGGGTCATGGACCGGTTCCGGACGATGCCGATCGCCCGTTCCTCGGTCCTCATCGCGAAGATCATGGTGGAGCTGGGCCGGATGATGGTCGCTACCGCGATCCTGCTGGGCATGGGCTTCCTGCTCGGCATGGAGCTGAAGACCTCGGCGCTGGGTCTGCTCGGGGCGGTCGGTCTGTCGGCGGTGTTCGGCGCCGCGATCATGTGGGTCTTCATCCTGCTGGGTCTGTCGCTGAAGTCCGCCCAGGCGGTTCAGGGAATGGGGTTCCTGGTGCTGATGCCTCTGCAGTTCGGTTCCTCGATCTTCGCCCCGACCGCCACGATGCCGGGCTGGCTCCAGGCGTTCACCGACTACAACCCGCTGTCCAACCTGGCGGACGCGGCGCGCGGGCTGATGATCGGCGGTCCGGTCGCCCATTCCGCGTGGCTGACGCTCGGCTGGGCGGTGGGGATCACCGCGGTGACGGCTCCGCTGGCGGTCGCCAAGTTCCGCAAGAAGAGCTGAGCCGGGCGGCGACCCGGGGCCGGGGCGCGGCGGGCCCCGGCCGGTCGGCGGTCTCAGTCCCGGTGCGCCTCGGCGAGGGCGGTGGCCTCGTCCAGGGAGAGGCCGCCGCCCTCGGTGTACGCCCGGTCGTAGGCGTCCCGGCCGAGGACCGCGACGGCCAGTTCCTCCGCGTGCGCGCGGTCGTCGCGCTCCATCGACGTCGGCACGTGCCCCGGGGGCAGCAGCCCCCGTCCGGCCGCCAGCAGCCGGGCCGCGAGCGCGGCCCGGCGCTCGCCGCCGAGCCCCGCCAACGACCGGGCCACGGAGACGAGATGGATGACGGACATCTGCGGCGCCACCATCTGCGACAGCCGGTCCCGGGACTGGCGCAGCGCCGCCAGGGACCGGGGCAGCGCCTCGGCGTACCGCCCGTCCTGGTTGTCCAGCCAGGCCAGGGTGCCCACCAGGAACCCCTCGAAGATCGCCAGGGTCCGGGAGCGGAACTCCTCCTGCAGCGCGACGAGTTGCTCGCGCGCCTCGCCGGTGCGTCCGGTCCGGCCCAGCCACAGGGCGAGGTAGATCCGGGCGGCGGGGATCGCCTCGTGCCCCTCGTGGCGCCCCTCCGCCAGCACGGCGCGCAGAATCGCCTCGCCCTCGTCGCCGCGGCCGAGCTCGGTGAGGGTGGAGGCGTACCGGGTGCGCAGGATCGCCACCTGGGACTGGGCGCCGATCCGCTCCGCGTGGCCGATGGCGGCCTGGAAGTCCTCGGAGGCGCGCGCGAAGTCGCCGCGCTTCTCGTTGGCCTCGCCCCGGGAGGAGAGCGCTTCGGCGGTGCCCCAGTCGTCGCCGAGCCGCCGGAAGATCTCCAGGCTCTCGTCGGCGTCGGCGCGGGCCGTGCCCGCCCATTCGGGGCGGTTGGCCAGCACGTTGGCCCGCATCTGGAGCGCGCCGGCCAGCTCCCAGGCGTAACCGAGCTCCCGGCTGGCGCGGACCGTCTCGTCGAGCAGGGCGCGCAGGTCGTCGACCCCGCCGGTCATCATGACCGCGAAGAACCAGAGCGAGCCCGGGGCCCGGCAGGTCTGCGGCTGCCCGGCCCGGTAGGTGTCCGCGATGGTCCGCAGCCGGGCCATGCCCTTCTCGTCGGCCCACACGTCCTGGGCGTGGTCCATGCTGACGAGCTGGATCAGGGTCACCTGGCGCCGCGCCTCCTGGAGCAGTTCGGGCGGCATCGGCGGCGGGGCGTCGGTGCAGCGCTCCCGGATGGACGGCACGGGCCGGGCGGGCCCGGCGAAGGGGTCGGGGCCCAGCGCGGCCACCGCGTCGGCCCACAGCAGGCCCTCGGCGCGCAGATCGCGCATCTGCCAGTACCAGCACAGCGACAGCACGACGCAGAGCGCCTCCTGCTCGTCGCGGGCGGCGACGGCCCGGCGCAGGGCGGTGCGGATGTTCTCGTACTCGCGCTGGAGCAGGGCGATGGCGGCCCGCTGCCGGGGGCCGCGGAGCTCGGGGTCGGCGGTGCGGGCCAGTTCCCGGAAGTACACGAGGTGGCGTCGCTCCACGGCGTCCCGTTCCGCCGCCTCGTCGAGCCGTTCGGCGGCGTACTCGCCCACGGTCTCCAGCAGCCGGTAGCGCATCTCGCCGTCGTCGGCGGGCGCGGCGACCACGAGGGACTTGTCGACGAGCGAGCCCAGCACCCCGGGGACGTCGCGCGCGTCCCGGGGGCCGTCCGCGCAGACGGCCTCGGCGGCGGCCAGGGAGCAGCCGCCCGCGAAGACCGACAGGCGGCGCAGGGCGGCGCGTTCGTCCCCGTCGAGCAGGTCCCAGGACCAGTCGACGACGGCGCGCAGCGTCTGCTGCCGGGGCAGCACCGTACGGGCCCCGCTGGTCAGCAGGCGGAACCGGTCGTCGAGCCGGTCCGCGATCTGGCGCGGAGTGAGCATCCGCAGCCGGGCGGCGGCCAGTTCGATGGCCAGCGGCAGCCCGTCGAGGCGATGGCAGATCTCGGCGGCGGCCGCGGCGGTCTCCTCGTCCGCGTCGGCCCGGAAGCCGGGCCGGGCGGCGGCGCCGCGGTCGGTGAACAGCCGCAGCGCCACCGGATCGGGCAGCGGGTCCACGGGCCGGACGAACTCGCCGGGCACCCCGAGCGGTTCCCGGCTGGTGGCCAGCACGGTGAGGTCCGGGCAGCGGGCGAGCAGATGGTCGACGAGGGCGGCTGCGGCCCCGACCAGGTGCTCGCAGTTGTCCAGGAGGAGGAGCATCCGGCGCCGCGAGCAGTGCTCGGTGAGGCGCACGAGGGGGTCGCCCGCGTTGCCCTCGACGGCGCGCAGCTCCTCGGCGCCGGCCCCGCGCAGCACCGTCTCGCGGGCGCCGAGCGCGGTCAGCACGGCCTCCGGGACGGCGTCCGGGTCGTCGACGGGGGCGAGTTCGGCCAGCCATACGCCGTCCGGCCAGGCGTCGCCGACGGCCTCGGCCGCCTCCTGGGAGAGCCGGGTCTTGCCGGCGCCGCCCGGGCCGAGGAGGGTGACCAGCCGGACGCGCGCCAGGTCCGCGCGCAGCGCCTCGATGTCGTTCTCGCGCCCGACGAAGCTGGTGAGCCGGGCCCGGAGGTTCCCGCGCCGGGCGGGGGCGGGCCGGGGGGCCGGGGACGGCGCGTCCCGGCGGACCGGGCGCGGGCCGCCCGCCGCGTCCTGGGCCAGCAGCCCGGCGTGGAGGGCGCGCAGTTCGGGGCCGGGGCCGGCGCCGAGCCGCTCGGCGAGCACGGTGCGCACCTCGTCGTACGCGGCCAGCGCCTCGGCCGTGCGCCCGGCGTCGCGCAGGGCCCGCAGCCGCAGCGCCTGGAGCGGTTCGTCGATCGGGTGCTCGGCGCACAGGGCCAGCAGCTCGGGCAGGACGCCGTCCGCGTGCCCGAGCGCGAGCGCCGCGGCGAACCCGGCGCGGCGGGCGTCCAGCCGCCGGGCCGTCCAGCGGGCGGCGACGGCGTCGCGGTCGGGGAGGTCGGCCAGGGCCGGGCCGCGCCACAGGGCGAGCGCCTCGTCGAGCAGGGCCCGGGCCTTCGCCGGGTCGCCCTCCGCCAGGGCCCGCGTCCCCTCCCCGGCCAGCCGTTCGAAGCGGAACAGGTCGACGTCCTCCGGCCGGGCGGCCAGCCGGTAGCCGCTCTCCTCGGAGGTGACCGCCGCATGGCCGAGGACCCGGCGCAGCCGCCCGACGAGGGCCTGGAGCGCGCCCACCGCGTCGGCCGGCGGGGCGTCGTCCCACACCTCGTCGACGAGCACGGCGGCGGGGACGGCGCGCCCCGGGCGCAGGGCGAGGACGGTGAGCAGGGCACGCAGCCGCGCCCCGCCGAGGGCGACGGCGGTGCCGTCGTCGCGGAGCGCCTGAGTGGTCCCGAGGATGCCGTAACGCACGTGCCCATTCTCCGTGACCGGAATCGGTGCGAGGACACCCGTGCGAAACGCGCCCGCCCCGCGTCGGCGCGCGACGGACGGGGGTGCGGGCCGCGACGGACGGGGGTGCGGGCCGCGACGGACGGGGGACGGGCGGCGGACAGCCCGTAGGCTCGGTCCCATGGTCAGTGCATCGCGCCAAGGGATCAGCCCGGTGTTCCTCGGCATCGTCGCCGTGATGGCGGTGTCGGGCTGGGCGGTGTGGGCGGGGTTCGCCGAGCGGCCCGGCATCGCGGTCTTCCTCTTCGTCACGGCCGCGTGGGTGGTGTCGCTGTGCCTGCACGAGTACGCGCACGCCCGCACCGCGCTGCACAGCGGGGACATCTCGGTCGCCGCGAAGGGCTACCTCACGCTCAACCCGCTCAAGTACACCCACGCGCTGCTGAGCATCGTGCTGCCGGTGGTCTTCGTGATCATGGGCGGCATCGGTCTGCCGGGCGGCGCGGTGTTCATCGAGCGGAGCCGGATCCGGGGGCGGTGGCGGCACAGCCTGATCTCGGCGGCGGGCCCGCTGACGAACGTGCTGTTCGCGATCGTGTGCACGGCGCCGTTCTGGCTGCACGCGCTGGACGGCGTCCCGGGCCCGTTCCGCCATGCGCTGGGCTTCCTGGCGCTGCTCCAGGTGACGGCGGCGATCCTCAACTTCGTTCCGGTGCCCGGGCTGGACGGGTACGGGGTGATCGAGCCGTGGCTCTCGCACCGCGTCCGCAGGCAGGTCGAGCCGTTCGCCCCGTTCGGGCTGATCGCGGTCTTCGCCGTGCTGTGGATCCCCGGGATCAACATGGCGTTCTTCGACGCGATCCACGCCCTGCTGCGGGCGCTGGGCGTCGACGACTTCACGTCGTACTGCGGCTGGGACGCCTACCGGTTCTGGCGGCCGGCCAACCCGGTCTGCGCGTTCCAGGGCTGACCGGTCCGCGGGTCTCCGCGGCCGGCCTGCGACGGTCCGCGGCCGGCCTGCGACGGTCCGCGGGCGGGCTGCGACGGTCCGCGGGCGGGGCGCCGGTGACCGGCCTCCCCGCTCGGTCTCACCGGCTCGCGGCGGCTTCGGCGCGGTGCCGGCGCAGGTAGAACCACGCCATGTTGGACGAGAGCCCCGCCAGCAGCACCCAGACGATCCCGAGCCAGCTGCCCTGGACGAACGAGAACACGGCCGCGACGACGGCCAGGGCGCAGACGACGAGGGCGTAGAGAGCGAGTCGGGGCATGGGAGTCGGCTCCTGTCCGGAGTGCGGTGCGCGGTCCCGTCCAGTGTCCCCCATGCCCCTTTCCGCCCGTCGCGGGGTGGTCCGGAAGAGGCCCGGGACGGGCCCGCGTCCGCGACCCCGCGGGCCCGGGCCGCTCAGACGTCGGTGACGCGGAGCCCCGCGTGCGCCTTGTAGCGGCGGTTGACCGAGATCAGGTTGGCGACGAGCGACTCGACCTGGTGGGCGTTGCGCAGCCGCCCGGCGAAGACGCCGCGCATCCCGGGGATCCGGCCCGCCAGCGCCTGCACCAGGTCGGTGTCGGCACGGGACTCGCCCAGCACCAGCACATCGGTGTCGATCTCCTCGATGGCCGTGTCCTGGAGCAGCACCGCGGAGAGGTGGTGGAAGGCGGCGGTGACCCGGGACTCCGGGAGCAGCGCGGCGGCCTGCTCGGCGGCGCTGCCCTCCTCGGGCTTCAGGGCGTAGGCGCCCTTCTTGTCGAAGCCGAGCGGGTTGACGCAGTCGACGACGAGCTTGCCGGCGAGTTCACCGCGCAGCGACTCCAGGGTCTTGGCGTGGCCGTCCCACGGCACGGCCACGATCACCACGTCGCTGCGCCGGGCGCACTCGGCGTTGTCCGCGCCCTCGATGCCGTGGCCGAGCTCCCCGGCGGCGTCCCGGGCACGGTCGGCGACCCGCGACCCCACGATCACCTTCTGTCCGGCGCGGGCGAACCGGTAGGCGAGCCCGCGCCCCTGCGGGCCGGTGCCGCCGAGCACGCCGACGGTCAGCCCGGACACATCGGGGAGGTCCCAGGGGTCCTTGGCGGGAGGCTTGGGCTCCCCGCCCGTCTCATTCGTAGTCATGGCTTCGACACTACTGCCCGGCGTGTCACCGTCCGCCACGCAGGAGAACACCGTGTCTCCGCGCGGAAGAACACGGAAGAGCGAAGAGCACGGAAGAACGGGGGCGGCCCGCGGACGCCGGGCGGCCGACCGCGCGCGACGAACACCGTGCCGCCACGCGGGAGGCCCCCGTACACACACGGAGGGCCGGAGCCGGACGCGGAACCGGACGTGGAGGGCGGGCCGGAGCCGGACGCGGAGGGAGCTCGTGCGGCGGAGGGGGCTCGGGCTGCGGAGGAGGCCCGGGCGGCGAAAAGATGTTGCGCCCAGGGGCGCGGCTCCGGACCATGACCCCTCGTGACCTCAGCTCCTTCCCGGGCCGGGCGGTTCTCCGCGCTGCTGCCCGATCTCACTCCCCTGCGTGCCTCGGCCGATTTCCGCCTGCTGTGGATCCAGGGCGTGGTCACCTACTTCGGCAGCTTCATGGCGCTGATCGCGCTGCCGCTCCAGATCAAGGAGTTGACGGGGTCGCCGCTGGCGGTCGGCGTGATGGGCGCGGTCGAACTGGTCCCGCTGGTCGTCTTCGGCCTGTACGGCGGGGCGCTCGCGGACGCCGTGGACCGCCGCAAGGTGATCCTGGGCACCGAGGCGGGGCTGGGGCTGCTGGCCCTCGTCCTGCTGCTGAACGCCGCGCTGCCCCATCCGCTGCTGTGGCCGCTCTACCTGGTCGCGGGCGGGGTCTCCGCGCTCGCCGGGCTCCAGCGCCCCGCGCTGGACTCGCTGATGGCCCGGATCGTGCCGCACGACCAGCTGACCGCGGCCGCCGCGCTGAACTCGCTGCGCTGGCAGTTCGGCGCGATCACCGGCCCGGCGGTGGCGGGGCTCGTGGTGGCCTACGCCGGGCACGCCACCGCGTACACGGTAACGGTGGTGACGTTCGCCGTCTCCGTGCTGCTCTGTCTGCGTCTGTCGCCGGCCCCGCCCGCCCGGGACAACGCGAAGCCGTCGCTGCGCGGGATCGCCGAGGGGGCGCGGTACGCCTGGAGCCGGCCGGTGCTGCTGGGGACGTACGCCGTCGACCTGGCCGCGATGTTCTTCGCCTTCCCGAACACGATCTTCCCGTTCCTGGCGGACGAGCTGGACGCCGACTGGTCGCTGGGCCTGATGTACGCGGCGGGCTCGGTCGGCTCCCTGGTACTGGGCCTGACCAGCGGCTGGACGTCGCGGGTGCGGCGGCACGGCCTGTTCGTGGTGGGCGGGGCGGCGGTGTGGGGGCTGGCGATCGCGGCGGCCGGATGGTTCAGCAGTGTGTGGCCGGTGCTGATCTGCCTGGCGGTGGCGGGCGCGGGCGACATGCTCAGCGGGCTGGGCCGTTCCACGATCTGGAACCAGACCATCCCGGAGGAGCTGCGGGGCCGGCTGGCGGGCATCGAGGTGCTCTCGTACAGCGTCGGCCCCCAGCTGGGCCAGGTGCGGGCCGGCGCGATGGCGGGCTGGACGGGGACCCGGCCCGCCATCTGGAGCGGTGGCCTGGCCTGCGTGGCGTCGGTCGCGCTGCTCACCGCGGCGCTGCCGAAGCTGCTCACCTACGACTCCGAGACGGACGAGGACGCGGTACGCCGGCGCGCGCAGCGCGAGGCGGGCTCCGCCCCGGCGGCGGCCCCCGTCCCGCCCGGGGCGGAGACCGGGGCGGGATCCGGGGCGGAAACCGCTCCGTCGGGCGGCTGAGAACGAAGCGCGGCGGCCCGGGTGGGCGGACGCGACGGCCCGGCCCGGGCGGGCGGGTTCAGTCGCCGGACGGGCCCGCCCGGTGTCCGGTCACGCGTCCGGCTTCCCGGCCGGACCGTCGTCCCCCGGGGTCCCGGGGGTTTCGTCGTCGTGCCACTTGGGGTCCGTCTCCCACTCCGTGTTCCGCTCCCGCGCGATGTCCATCGCGTGCCGCGCCTCCTCCGGCGAGGCGTACGGCCCGAAGCGGTCCTTGGCCGGGCAGTCGGGGCCCTCCTCGACCTTCTGGTGCCGCAGGCAGTAGTACCACTCGCCCGGCCTGCCGACCGTGCGCTTCTTGAACAGGGCCATCACCGGCTCCTTCCCTCGGGGCCATGCTGCCCCAAGCGCGCTGGTTAGACTCGCTGACATGTCTGGCCAGTCGCTCCTCGTACCCGGGGAGATCACTCCCATCCGTTCCGTACCCGGAAAGATCCGGCGCCCCGAGTACGTGGGCAAGCCGGCCCCGACTCCGTACACCGGGCCCGAGGTCCAGGACGCCGACACCGTCGAGCGCATGCGCGTCGCGGGCCGCATCGCCGCGCAGGCGATGGCGGAGGCCGCCAAGCACATCGCCCCCGGCGTGACGACGGACGAACTCGACCGGGTGGCCCATGAGTTCATGTGCGACCACGGCGCCTACCCGTCGACGCTGGGGTACCGCGGCTTCCCCAAGTCGCTGTGCACCTCGATCAACGAGGTGATCTGCCACGGCATCCCCGACTCCACGGTGCTGCGCGACGGCGACATCGTGAACCTCGACGTCACGGCGTACATCGGCGGCGTGCACGGCGACAACAACGCCACCTACCTCTGCGGCGAGGTGGACGAGGAGTCCCGCCTGCTCGTGGAACGCACCGAGGAGGCGCTGAAGCGGGCCATCAAGGCGGTCCGGCCCGGGCGGCAGATCAATGTGATCGGGCGGGTCATCGAGTCGTACGCCAAGCGCTTCGGGTACGGCGTGGTGCGGGACTTCACCGGGCACGGGATCAACTCCTCGTTCCACTCCGGCCTGATCATCCCGCACTACGACAGCCCGCACGCGACCACCGTGCTGAAGCCCGGGATGACGTTCACCATCGAGCCCATGCTGACGCTGGGCAGCCACGACTACGACATGTGGGACGACGGCTGGACGGTGGTGACGAAGGACCGCAGGCGCACCGCCCAGTTCGAGCACACGCTGGTGGTGACGGACACGGGCGCCGAGATCCTGACCCTGCCGTAGCCGGGCGGCCGTGCGGAGGCCCGCGCGCGGCAGGCCCACGCGGGCGCGCGCGGCGCGTTTCCGGCGGCCCGTGACGGCGTGTGCGCGGAGCCGTACTCGACCGTGCGGGCGGCCCGCCACCGGAACCGCCGCCGGAACCCGCCACCGCCGAAGCAACGCTCACCACGAGAAGCGGCCGCCCCGCCGGGCGGCCGCTTTCGTGTGCCCACGCCCGTACGGGCCTCGCCGCCCTGCCATGCGGAGGGCGCGGAACCCGGCGTATCGTTTTTACCGACAGACTGTCGGGAAGCTGTTGACTTAGGTAAGCCTAAGTAGGAGGATCAGGGGTGTCGACAGCGGCCGCATCGCTCGGTCACTGCCGTTCTTTATCCGTTTCTTTCCGGACTTCCCGTCCCTCTTGGCCCCCGGAGGCCCGCCTTGGACGCAACCGCCGCCGTCACGCCCTTCTCGACGCTCATCCGCACGGCGTCACACGAACAGCACACCGAGGCGGAGACCTCGACCTTCATGAGCGACCTGCTCGGCGGGCGTCTCGGGGTGGACGCGTATACGCGCTACACCGAGCAGCTGTGGTTCGTGTACCGGGCACTGGAGGAGGGGGCGCAGGCGCTGCGGAACGACCCGGTCGCCGGCCCGTTCATACAGTCCGAGCTGATGCGCACCGCCGAGCTGGAGCGCGATCTGGCGCATCTGCGGGGCGACGGCTGGCGCGACGGCCTGGAGCCGCTGCCCGCCACCGCCGCGTACGCCGCCCGGGTCGAGGAGTGCGCCCGCACCTGGCCCGCCGGTTATGTCGCCCACCACTACACCCGCTACCTCGGCGACCTCTCCGGCGGCCAGATCATCCGGGACAAGGCGGAGAAGACCTGGGGCTTCGCGCGCAAGGGCGACGGGGTCCGGTTCTACGTCTTCGACCAGATCCCCAACCCCGCCGCGTTCAAGCGGGGTTACCGCGAGCTGCTGGACGCGCTGAACGCGGACGACCTGGAGAAGCAGCGGGTCGTCGACGAGTGCAAGCGGGCGTTCGCGCTGAACACCGCGGTCTTCCGCGAGCTGGGCGAGGCGTTCCCGCTCGGCGCGTAGCGCCTTCCCCGCGCGGGGTCTTCGCGCGGAGCCCTCTCGGCGCGGCCGACGACGGCGGACCGAAACACCGGTCGGCCGCCGTCGGCCGCGCCGTTCCCGTTCCCGCTTCCGTTCCCGCTCCCGCTTCCGCTTCCGCTTCCGCTTCCGGCACAGCGGAACCGCCCGGGTGACGGCCGTGGAACGGGCCGCCACCCGGGCGGTGCGGTCGGGACGCCGCGTGCCTACGGTCAGGCGGTGCGGCGGCGGGCGGCGAGGACGACTCCCGCACCGGTCGCCACGACGAGGCCCGCACCGCCGATCAGGGCGCCGGTCGGGAGGTCGGAGCCGGTGGAGGCGAGGGATCCGGAGCCGCCGACCGAGCCGCCGACCGAGCCGCCGCCCACGCTGTCGCCGCCGAGGGACGCGGAGCCTCCGGCCAGACCCGTGGAACCGGTCGAGTCACCGGAGCCGGTGGAGCCGGAACCGCCCGCCGCGCCGGGGAGTTCGGCGTCCTCGTCCAGGGCGACCGCGACGGTCAGCGGGTCGAGCTCCTCGCCCGCCCGGTACATGCCGCCGAACGCCTTGGTGCCGTCGGCGGTGAGGGTCGCCGGGACGGCGGAGAGGTTCACCACCCCGTCCTTGGCCGCGAATCCGCCCTTGGGCAGCTTCAGGTCCGCGACGGCCAGGCCGGAGTACTCGGAGACCTTCTTGGTCTCGCGGTCCTTGCTGGAGACGTCCGCGATCAGCGTGCCCTTCGTGCCGTTCGCCTGGATCCTCAGCTTGGTGAGGGAGAGGTCGAGGGTGTAGGAGCCGTCCTCCTGGTGGCCCAGGAAGCGGACCTTGCCGTCGAACCCGGCGTTCAGGGTCTGCTTCTCGGTGTCGACGTGCCCGGTGGCGTCGGGGAACCGGTAGCCGTCGGCGGACGCCCGGGCGCCGCCCGTCGTCTCGACCTTGCCGTGCGCGATGGGCCCGGTGACGTAGGTGCGGAACGACTTCTTGACGCCCCAGTCCAGGGTGCCGTCGACGATCTCGCCGGTCTCGGCGGCCGGCTTGTCCGTGGCGGTGGCCGACGGGGAGGCGGACGAGGTGGGCCTGCCGGTCGGTTCGGTGGTGGGCTTCCCGGTGGGCCCGGTCGTCGGCTTCCCGGTGGGTTCCGTGGTGGGCTCGGTGGTCGGCCCGGTCGACGGCTCCCTGGTGGGCTCCGTGGTCGGGGCCCCGCCCGCCTTCACCGAGAGGGTGGCCGGGTCGAGCGCGTCGCCCTCCTTGTACTGGCCGTTGAACGCCTCGGAGCCGGCCTTGGTCAGCGTCGCCGGGATGTCCTTGAAGACCATCGCGCCGCCCGCGCCCTGACCGGGCTTCACCGCCGACAGGTCCAGGGAGGCGAACACCACGTCGTCATGGGTGCCTTCCGGGGTCGTGACGTCGGCGGTGATCGCGCCGCCGGTGCCGGCGGTGGAGAGCTTCACGTCCGAGAGCGTGATGTCGAGGACGCCGCCGTGGGCGTAGAAGTTGACGCCGCCCTCGAAGGCGGTGTCCGTGCCGTGCGTGGCGGTGTCGTAGCTGCCCTTGCCGTTGACGAAGGTGAACACGCCGTTGTCGGGGGCCTGGACGGCGCCGTCCTTGACGGTGATCTTCCCGCCGGAGAACGACGACGCCAGGTACTTGCGGAAGGACTCCTTGACGCCCCACTCCAGGGTGCCGTCCTTCAGGTCCAGCTTCGGGGCGGCGGCCGCCCTGCCGGAGGCGGCGCCGTCGGCGGCGAGCGCCGGGAGGGCGAACGCGGTCGCGCCGAGGGCTGTCGCCGTGGCGACGGCGGCGGCGAGGGCTATGGGGCGGCGGGTGGCTGCCATGGTCGGTGGTCTCCTCGGGGGATGCGGTATGGGGGTACCGGGTGAGGCAAGCGGTACGGGGGTACCGGATGAGCCGGGTGGTACGGGGGGTGAAGGGGAGTCAGTCGTTCTTGCCGGGGGCGCCGCGGCGGCGGGCGAGGTACAGCGCGCCCGCGGCGGCCAGGACGCCGGCGCCGCCGAGGCCGAGGTAGAGCGGCGTCCGGGAGCCGGAGTCGGAGCCGGTGCCGGGCGACGCGGCCGTGGTGACGGTCTTCGTCTCGGCCGTCGGCGACGGGGTGGGGTCGCTGCCCAGGTCGGGCAGGGCGGGCAGGGCGGCGTCCCGGTCGACGGCGACGGCCAGGGAGACCGGGTCCATCGCGGTGCCCGCCTTGTAGAGCGAGCCGAACGCCTTGGCGCCGTCGGCGGTGAGGGTCGCGGGGGCCTCGGTGAGGACGGCGAGGCCGTTCTTCGGCGCGAAGTCCTTCGCGGCGAAGGTGACCAGCGGGACGGCCCTGCTCCGTTCGCCGCCGCTCAGCACGTCGGCCGAGAGGGTGCCCCGGCCGTCCTTCACCCGGACCGCGACCGCGGAGAGTTCCAGGTCCAGCCCCTCGGCGCCGGTGAAGCGGACGCTGCCCGCGAAGCCGGCGTCCAGGGTCTGCCGCTTCGGGTCGTACGTTCCCTTGCCGGCCGGGAAGCGGAACAGCGCGCCGCCGTCCTGCGCGCCGTCGGCCAGGGTCCACTTCCCCTTGCCGACGGGGCCGGTGACGTACTCGCGGAAGGTGCGGCGCACGCCCCAGTCGACGGCGGCGTTCTCGACGCGTCCGGCGGTCTCCCCGTTCTTCGCGGTCTTCTTCGGATCGGCGCTCTTCCCGGCGGACTTCTCCGGGGAGGCGGCCGCGTCCGGCTTCCCCGCCGGGGCGGTGGTGTCCACGGAGAGGCTGATCGGGTCGAGCGGGGTGCCGGCCGTGTAGTAGCCGGCGAACGCCTTCGCGCCCTGCGCCGTCAGGGTCGCCGGGATGTTGGTGAGGGCGATGGGGGTGGTGCCGCCCCGCATGTCGATCCCGGACAGGTTGAGGGTGGCCAGCGGCACCTGCGCGGCGGAGCCGACGCGTCCGCTGCCGCGCTCCTTGCTGACCATGTCGGCGAGGACGGCGCCCCGGCCGCCCGTGATCCGGATGGTGGGGCGGCTGATGGAGAGGTCCAGTTCGTTGCCGCCGTCGGCCTTGCGGTGTCCGACGAAGCGGACCCCGCCGGAGAAGCCCGCGGTGAGGGCGCCGGTCGCCGGGTCGTAGGAACCGGCGGCGGAGTGGAAGCGGAACTGGCTTCCGCCGACCGTGGCGGCGCCGCCGGTCAGGCCCCAGCTCCCGTTCGCGATGGGGCCGGTGACATAGCTCTGGAACGACGACTTGATGCCCCAGTCCAGCCGGCCGCCCTGCACCGTGCGGCCTGCCGCCTGGGCGGCGGTGGCCGGGAGCAGGGCTCCGAGCAGCGCCGCGAACAGCGCGACCGCGAGCGCCCGTCCGGGCACGCGGGCAGGTCGGGACGACAGCATGAGGACCCCTCCGAGATCTAGCGAGCAAGGTAAGGCTAACCTAAGCTATGAAGATCGTGTGGTGGTACCCCCTTCACCACATGCCTCGCAATCAGATGCGAACCATGGCCAACTGCTCATGGCGGAACGACAGGACGGTGCCCCAATGCGCTTCTCGCAGGACTTCGCCCCACCGGGACGGCGCACCCGGCGGCCCGGACGCCCCGGCCCCGGCGGGCCTTCCGGCCCCGCCCGGCCGCGCGGCCCGCTCGCCGCCCTGACGGCGGTGCTCGCCCTGGCCCTGCTTCTGACCGGCTGCGGCGGCACGGACGCCGGGAAGCCCGCGGCGAAGTCCCCGGGTTCCGCGAAGACCGCGGCCGACCGGCTCGAACCGCTGCCCGGGACGCCGAAGCCCCGACTGCCCGTCACGGTGAAATCGGCCGACGGGACCGAGGTCACCATCACCTCGGCCGACCGCGTCGTGCCGCTGACCGGCGGACTGAGCGAGATCGTCTTCACCCTCGGTCTCGGCGGGCGGGTGGTGGCCCGGGACATCACCGCCACCTTCGAACAGGCCGCGAAACTCCCGGTGGTGACCCGCGCCCACGACGTCTCGGCGGAGAGCGTGCTCTCGCTGAGGCCGACCGTGGTCCTCGCCGAGACCACCACGGGCCCGGCCGAGGCCATCGACCAGATCCGCGACGCCGGTGTCCCGCTCGTGGTGGTCGACCCGGCCAAGGAGCTCACGGACGTCGGCCGACGGATCGGGACCGTGGCGGCGGCCCTCGGCGTGCCGGACGCGGGCGCCGCGCTCGACGCGCGCACCCGTTCCCGGATCGAGGCCGTGCAGAAGTCCGTGCCCGCCGACGGCGGGAAGAAGCCCCGGGTGGCCTTCCTCTATCTGCGCGGTTCCGCCTCCGTCTATCTGCTGGGCGGCCGGGACTCCGGCGCGAGTTCCCTCATCGAGGCGGCCGGGGGCGTCGACGCGGGCAAGGCGTCCGGCCTGAAGAAGGACTTCACCGCCATCACCAGCGAGGCACTGGCCAAGGCGGCCCCCGACGCCATCCTGGTGATGAGCAAGGGCCTGCAGTCGGTCGGCGGCGTGGACGGCCTGGTGAAGATCCCGGGAGTCGCGGAGACCCCGGCCGGGCTGGACCGGCGGATCGTCTCCATCGACGACGGGGTGCTGCTGAACTACGGTCCGCGCACCGACCGGGTACTCAAGGACCTGATCACGCAGCTCCACCCGAAGGACGGGGCGGCCGAGTGACCACGCCCCGAACTCCCACGCCCCGAACTCCCGCACCGCGGACCCCCACGCCCCGGACCGCCGCCGGCTCCCCCGCCGCCGCGCCGCCGACGGCCGGCGCCCGGGCCGCGGCCTCCCCGGCCGCCGCCTCCCCCGGAGAAGACCCCCGTCCGGCCGTGGCCCCCGGGGGCCCGGCCGCGACGGCCCCGGGGCCCGGGGCCCCCGAGTCCCGCCGTTCCACCGCCTTCCTCCTCACCGCCGGCCTGGTCGCGGCCCTGCTGGTGTGCTCCCTGCTCTCCGCCGGTCTCGGCGCATACCACATCCCGCTCGGGGACGTCCTCGGCTCCGTCCAGCACCGGATCGGGCTCGGCGGCGCGGCGCTGGACCGGGTCGGGGAGAGCGTGCTGTGGAACGTGCGGCTGCCCCGGGTCGCCCTCGCCCTGCTCGTCGGGGCGTCGCTGGGCTGCGCGGGCGCGCTGATGCAGGGGGTGTTCGGCAACCCGCTCGCGGAGCCCGGGGTGATCGGGATCTCCTCCGGCGCGGCGGTCGGCGCGGTCGCCTCGCTCGCGTTCGGGCTGAACTTCCTGGGCAACTGGACCGTCACCGCCTTCGCGTTCGCCGCCGGGCTCGGCACGGTGCTGCTGGTGTACGCGCTGTCGCGGTCGGGCGGGCGCACCGAGGTGGTGACGCTGATCCTCACCGGGATCGCGGTCAACGCCTTCGCGGGTGCGCTGATCGGGCTGTTCGTCTTCTTCGCCGACAACGCGCAGGTCTCCCAGATCACCTTCTGGCAGCTGGGCTCGCTGGCGCAGGCGACCTGGCCGAAGGTGCTCGCCGTGCTGCCGTGCGCGGCGATCGGCCTGCTCGTCGCGCCGTGCTACGCCCGGCGGCTGGACCTCCTCGCGCTGGGCGAGCGGCCCGCCCGGCACCTGGGGGTCGACGTCGAGCGGCTGCGGGTGGTGCTCGTCCTGGTGGTGGCGCTGCTGACGGCCGCCGCGGTGGCGGTCGCCGGGATCATCTCGTTCGTGGGGCTGCTGGTGCCGCATCTGCTGCGGATGGCGAACGGCCCCGGGCACCGCTTCCTCGTTCCCGCCAGCGCGCTGGGCGGCGCCCTGGTGCTGGTGGCGGGCGATCTCGCGGCCCGTACCGTGGCCGCTCCCGCCGAGCTGCCGCTCGGTGTGCTGACCGCGCTCTTCGGCAGCCCGTTCTTCTTCTGGCTGCTGCGCAGGACCCGTCGCAGGCAAGGTGGTTGGGCATGACGTCGCTACGCAATCCGTTCCGGGCGCGGGGCCGCCGGCTGCCCGCTCCCCCCTCCCCCGGCGCGCCGGTCGCCGAGGCGCGCAACCTGCGGGTGCGGCTGGGGCAGCGTCCGGTGCTCGACTCCATCGAGCTGACCGCGCACGCGGGCGAGGTGCTGGCACTGGTCGGCCCCAACGGGGCGGGGAAGTCGACGCTGTTGGCGGCGCTGGCCGCCGATCTGCCCGCCGAGAGCGGCGAGGTGCGCGTCGACGGCCGCCCGGTGACCGACTGGTCGGCTCCCGAACTGGCCCTGCGCCGGGCGGTGTTGCCGCAGACCGCGGCGCTGTCCTTCCCGTTCCCGGTGGCGGACGTGGTCCGCATGGGGCGGGCGCCGTGGGCCGGAACCGGGCGGGAGGACGAGGACGATCCGGCGGTCGCCGAGGCGATGGCGGCGACCGAGGTCACCGGGTTCGCCGCGCGCCCGTTCTCGGCGCTGTCCGGCGGCGAGCGGGCCCGGGTCGCGCTGGCCCGGGTGCTGGCGCAGCGCGCCCCGCTGCTGCTGCTGGACGAGCCGACCGCCGCCCTCGACCTGCGCCACCAGGAGCTGGTGCTGCGGATCTGCCGGGAGCGGGCCGCGGCCGGGGACGCGGTCGTGGTGGTGCTGCACGACCTGGGGCTGGCGGCGGCGTACGCGGACCGGGCGGCCGTGCTGCACGGCGGGCGGATCGCCGTGGCCGGACCGCCCGCCGAGGTGTTCACCGACGAACTGCTCGGCGAGGTCTACCGGCAGCCGGTCGAGGTGTTCCCGCATCCCCGGACCGGGGTGCCGCTCGTGGTACCGACCCGTTCGGCGTGAGCGACCCGCGACCCGCGACCCGCGACCCGCGACCCGCGACCCGCGACCCGCGACCCGCGCGACTTGACCATCGCTTGACCGTGAGATGAACCCTCCATGGGGCATCCGTGATCGGATCGTTTCCACACGGCCCGGGTGAGAGGTGAATCACGGCATGAGTGGGTGCCGGTCAGGTAAGCCTCGGTTAAGTTAGGTCCGCCTCACCTGTCTTTGTCCGATCTTCTCCTGCTTCTCTTCGTCCCCCGTGGAGCCCCGTATGCGAGCCGTCCGTCTCTCCGTCGTCACCGCTGCCGCCGGCGTGGCAGCCCTGACCGCCGTCACGGGGTGCGCGCAGAAGAGCGACGGCAAGGGCGAGGGCGCCGTGGAGATCGTCGCGAAGGACGACGCCTGCGAGGTGTCGAAGACGAAGCTGCCGGCCGGCCACGTCGAGCTGGCCGTGCAGAACAAGGGCTCCAAGGTCACCGAGGTCTACGTCCTCTTCCCGGACGACCGGATCGTCGCCGAGCGCGAGAACATCGGCCCCGGCACCAGGGCCACCATCACGGCCGAGATCAAGGCCGGTTCGTACGAGATCGCCTGCAAGCCCGGCATGAAGGGCCACGGCATCCGGCAGAAGATCGAGGTCACCGGGGCCAACGCGGCCAAGCGCAGCCCCGAGATGGACAAGGCCGTCGCCGGGTACCGCACCTACGTCCAGGCCCAGGCCGACGAGACGCTGCCGAAGGCCAAGAAGTTCACGGACGCCGTCGCCGCCGGCGACATCGAGACCGCCAAGAAGCTCTACGCCGACTCGCGGCTGGGCTGGGAGCGCACCGAGCCGGTCGCCGAGTCCTTCGGCGACATCGACCCGAAGGTCGACGTCCGCGAGGACGGCCTGGAGGACGGGCAGAAGTGGACCGGCTGGCACCGCCTGGAGAAGGCGCTGTGGCAGGAGAAGAAGCTCGGCGCCGAGGAGAAGGCGCTGGCCCCGGTCCTCTACAAGGACCTGGTCGACTGGCAGAAGCGGGTCGGCACCGCGGACATCACCCCGACCTCCATGGCCAACGGCGCCAAGGAACTCCTCGACGAGGTCGCCACCGGCAAGGTCACCGGTGAGGAGGAGCGTTACAGCCACACCGACCTGGTCGACTTCAAGGGCAACGTCGAGGGCGCGGAGAAGTCCTACGAGCTGCTGAAGCCGATCGCCGCGAAGAACGACCCGGCGCTGACGGCCTCCCTGGACAAGCAGTTCGCGGCGCTGAACGCCCTGCTGGACAAGTACCGCGAGAACAAGGCCTCCTACGACTTCGTCTCGTACGAGAAGGTCGGCAAGGCGGACCGCAAGGAGCTGTCGGACGCCGTGAACGCGCTGGCCGAGCCGCTGTCCCGGCTGGCCGCCGCGGTGACGAAGTAACGACGGGTCGGGAGCGGACGGGAGTGACCGGGATGTCCGATCGGAAGCAGAACGGCGACGACACCGGCGCGGCCGCCCCGTCCCGCCGGGCCCTGCTCGGCTGGGGCGGCGCGGGGCTGGCGCTGGGCGCGGCCGCGGCGGGCGGGGCGATGGCCGTGATCCGGCCGGAGGGCGACCCGGTGCCGGCCGCCGACAGCGGCGCGGCCGTGCCGTTCCACGGGGAGCACCAGGCGGGCATCGCCACCGCCGTCCAGGACCGGCTGCACTTCGCCGCGTTCGACGTGACGACGAAGGACCGCGCCGACCTGGTCGCGCTGCTCAAGGAGTGGACGCGGGCGGCCGAGCGGATGACCGCCGGTCACGCGGTCGGCGACGGCGCGTACGGCGGACCGGGCGAGGCCCCGCCGGACGACACCGGCGAGGCCCTGGGGCTCAAGCCGTCCCGGCTCACGCTCACCGTCGGCTTCGGCCCCTCGCTCTTCGCCAAGGGCCGGTTCGGCCTGGAGGACCGGCGCCCCGAGGCGCTCGTCGACCTGCCGAAGTTCCCCGGCGACAACCTGGACCCGGCCCGCAGCGGCGGCGACCTCTGCGTCCAGGCGTGCGCTGACGACCCGCAGGTGGCGGTGCACGCCATCCGCAACCTGGCCAGGATCGGCATGGGACGCACCGCGATCCGCTGGTCCCAGCTGGGCTTCGGCAAGACGTCCTCGACCACCCCCGACGCCCAGACCCCGCGCAACATGATGGGCTTCAAGGACGGCACCCGGAACATCTCCGGCACCGACGCCGCCGCCCTGGACGAACACGTCTGGGTGGGCGGGAAGGACGGCGCCGACTGGATGACCGGGGGCTCGTACCTGGTGGCCCGGCGCATCCGGATGCACATCGAGACCTGGGACCGCGCCCCGCTCCAGGAGCAGGAGGACATCTTCGGCCGCGACAAGGGCGAGGGCGCCCCGGTCGGCAAGGCCAAGGAGCGCGACGAGCCGTTCCTGAAGGCGATGCTGCCGACCGCCCATGTGCGCCTCGCCCACCCGGACAGCAACAACGGCGCGACGATCCTGCGCCGGGGCTACTCCTTCACCGACGGCACGGACGGCCTCGGCCGGCTCGACGCCGGGCTGTTCTTCATCGCCTACCAGCGCGACTCCCGCAAGGGATTCATCCAGCTGCAGCGCCGTCTGGCGGCGCATGACGCGCTCAACGAGTACATCCAGCACGTGGGTTCGGCGCACTTCGCCGTCCCGCCGGGCGTCCGCGACAAGGACGACTGGTGGGGCCGGGCGCTGTTCTCGTGACGGCACTCGAAGCGGAACAGCGGAACAGGAGAACCGAGACGTGTTCAGCAACTTTCTGATCGGCCTGCGCGAGGGTCTTGAGGCCAGCCTGGTCGTCTGCATCCTCATCGCCTACCTGGTGAAGACCGGCAACAGGGACAGGCTGACGCCGATCTGGATCGGCGTCGGCATCGCGGTCTTCGTCAGCCTGGCGTTCGGCGCCGGTCTCGAATTCGGTTCGCAGGAGATGACGTTCAAGGCCCAGGAGGCGCTCGGCGGTTCGCTGTCGATCATCTCGGTGGGTCTGGTCACCTGGATGGTGTTCTGGATGCGGCGCACCGCGCGGCATCTGAAGACCGAGCTGCACGGAAAGCTGGACGCGGCGCTCGCGATGGGGACCGGCGCGCTGGTCGCCACGGCGCTCCTCGCGGTGGGCCGGGAGGGCCTGGAGACCTCGCTGTTCGTATGGCGCGCGGTGCACGCGGCGGACGACGGCTGGCACCCGATGATCGGGGCGTTCCTCGGCATCGCCGCCGCGGTCGTGCTGGGCTGGCTGTTCTATCGGGGCGCGCTGCGGATCAACCTGTCGAAGTTCTTCACCTGGACCGGCGGCATGCTGGTGGTGGTCGCCGCGGGCGTCCTCGCGTACGGCGTCCACGACCTCCAGGAGGCCGAGTTCATCGGCGGACTGCACCACCAGGCGTTCGACATCAGCGGCGCGATCCCGCCGGACAGCTGGTACGGCACGCTGCTGAAGGGCACGTTCAACTTCCAGCCGGACCCGACCGTCCTCCAGCTCATCGTGTGGGCGGTGTATCTGGTCCCCACACTCGCGCTGTTCCTCGCCCCGGTAGGGTTCGGACGGTCAGTGGGGGCGACGGATCAGAAGGCGCGGAAAGCAGCGGATGAGAAGTCTGAGGCCGGTTCGGCCGGTGACGTGGCTCGCGGCGGCGACGGTGCTGTGCTTGACGGCGAGCGGGTGCGTGACGGTGCACGGCGAGCTGGAAGTGGTGCCGTCGGCGACCAGGGCTGAGGCCGCACGGGCCCTGAAGGACTTCACCGACGCGTACAACGCGGCGGACAAGGTCTACGACCCGGCCCTGGACGCGGACCGGGTCACCGGCCCGCTCGGCGCGATCAACCAGGCCGGGCTGAAGGCGCGGCGCAAGGCCCATCCGGACGGCAATCCCGATCATATGCCGCTGAAGCTGACCGACGCGCGCTATCTCATCCCGAAGAAGGCCGGCTGGCCGCGCTGGTTCGTCGCGGACACGGACTCCAACCGCGACCAGGGCGACGCGAAGAGCGCCGCCCGCTGGCTGCTCGCCTTCGTCAAGTCCGGCCCCGACGCGGAGTGGCGGGCCGCCTATCTGTCGGTGGTCGCGTCGTCCCGGCTCCCCGGCCTCGCCAGGGACGGCGAGGGCCGGGCCAGGCCGGTGCCCGCCGACAGCGCCGAACTCGCCGTGGCCCCCGAGGACTTGAGCACCCGGTACACGGAGTACCTGGGGAAGGGCGCCCCGGACGTCTTCGCCCCCGGCGACGCCACCACGGTCTGGCGCGAGGCGCGCCGCACCACCCGGCGGCCGGGCTTCTCGTACCAGTACGTCGACCAGCCGCTGGACACCGGCTCGTTCGCCCCACTGGGCCTGGAGACGGAGGACGGCGGAGCGCTGGTCTTCTTCAGCAGCAAGCACTTCGAACGGCAGACCGCCGCGAAGGGGCTGCGCCCGCCGGTCAACGCGGATGTGGAGGCGCTGCTGACGGGCGAGGTGAAGTCGACCCTCACCAAGGAGCGGGTCTCCGGTCAGCTGGTGTACGTGCCGAAGAAGGGCGCGGGCGACGGCAAGGTGGTCGTGCTGAACCGGCTGCCGGGCCTGACCTCGGCGCAGGGCTCCTGACGCTCCCGGCCGCGCGTGCCGGGTCGGCGCGGGCGCGCGTCCCGGCCGCGGCCCCGGCGGCCCATCGGCCCGGCGGCGGGCGTCACGTACCGAACGGCGGACGGCGTGCGGGGCGGCGGTTCGAAGACCAAGGGCTGCCCCGTCATCCGTGGTGGATCAGCGCGCGGCGTCAGATGTGGTGCATCGCAAGGCGGAGGGGCGCCCGCATACTGGACGTATGCGGGCGTTCCGACAACGCGGCGAGGTGCCGCAGCTGCCGTCGCGCGCCCGCCAGGGATGACGGGGCAGCCCTTAGCGGCTCAGCGGCCAGGCCACCGAGCCGTGGTCGAAATCGCTCTGGTCCGCCGTGTCCGCGTACTGGGCGCAGGCGTCGGTGAGCGTCTCCAGCAGGGTCAGCGGGTCGGGCAGCGGGTGTTCCGGCCCCCGCACCCACTCCACGTCCAGCTCGGCCGGCAGCCGGGCCGGCGGCAGGAGGACGTAACTGCCCCGGCAGTGCCACCGCAGGCCGGGGTGCTCGTCCATGGTCTCGGGGTGGCAGTCCAGCTCGCACGGCCACCACTCGTCCTCATCCTCGGGGGTGCCCCGGGTGGCGGTGAAGAAGAGCATCCGGTCGTCGCCGGAGCGGGCGACCGGGCCGACCTCAACGCCCGCGCCGAGCAGCCGCTCCAGGGCCTGCTCCCCCGCGGGCAGCGGCACGTCGAGGACGTCGTGGATCATGCCGGTCGCGGTGATGAAGTTGGCCTGCGGCTGGTTGCGGGCCCAGCGCTCGATCTGGGCGCGGTCCGTGGTGGCCTGGGTCTGCCAGGCGAAGGAGACGGGATGCCGGGCGGGGGTGGGACAGCCGATGCGTTCGCAGGAACACCGGTAGCCGATCGGGTGGGCCGCGGGCGCGATCGGCATTCCGGCCTCGGCGACGGCCAGGAGCAGCGCCTCCCGGGCCGTGTCGTCGACCCCGCTCCGGTGTGGTTTGGGGCGGCGGCGGAGCCACTGGGAAATCCTGTTCGCTGAGCCGCGACCACGGCCGATATCGGCGCCCATCTATCCCCTCACCTCGGTATTGCCTCTGCCCATCGTCCCACCATCCTGCGCCCGGGGTGGCCGGAGTCCCGAAGCGGGGTACGGGAGACACCACGACGAACCGGGCACTATGCCACGTTTTTTCATGAGATGACGGTTCTGTCCCGGGGTTCTGCCGGGCCGCCTCAGGGTTCTGCCGGGCCGCCCCGGGGGGCTTCCAGTCCGCGCAGGACGTGGTCGACGACCGCGTCCGCGTAGGCGTGGGTCAGCGGGAGGGTGCGCAGCAGCCAGCGGTGGGTGACCGGCCCGACGAGGAGTTCCAGGGCGATCCGGGGGTCGGCGTCGGCGCGCACCCACCCGGCCCGCTGGGCGGCGCGCAGCCGGTCCGCGTACAGCTGGAGGCCCGGTTCGAGCAGTTGCCGGACGAAGGCGGCGCCGAGCGCGGGGTCGATGATCCCCTCGGCGGCCAAGGCCCGGGCCGGCGCCTCGAAGACGGGATCGGTCAGCTCGTCGACGGTGGCCCGCAGGACGGTCTTGAGATCGGCCGCCAGGTCACCGGTGTCCGGAATCCCCGGCGCGTCGGCCGGGCCGCCCCCGGCGCCGTCTCCCGGCTCTCCGGCGTCCGGCCCGCCTCGGAAGCCCCCGGCGTCCCCCGCTCCCCCGGCCGCCTCGGCGCTCCGCCGGGCGGTTCGGTCGCTGAGCGCGACGAACGCCTCCAGCAGGACGGCCGCCTTCGACGGCCACCACCGGTAGATCGTCTGCTTGCCGACGCCCGCCCGTGCGGCGATGGCCTCGATGGTGGTCGCGCGGTAGCCGGCCTCGCCGACCAGGGCGAGCGCCGCGTCGTGGATCGCGCGGCGCGAGCGCTCGCTGCGACGGCTGGAGTCGGGGGGACGCTTCTCTGCCATGCCGGCCGTTCTGACGACGGATACGGGTCACCGCGTATCGTCTCATCACCGCGCCCGGAACCACCCGATCGGATCACTGCGCGCCGCCCCCCGGAAGGCGGACCATGGGCTCACGCACACACCCGTGCCACGTTCCCGGCAGGCGACCCCTGCGTTTCGTGAGGAGCCCTCATTGCCCACGGACCACCCCGCCACCACCCCGCGTCCGGACGCTCCGCGCCATGTCCCCGGCCGCCGGGCCACGCCCCGCCGCTATCTGATGTGTCCCCCGGACCACTTCCGGGTGACGTACTCCATCAACCCCTGGATGGACCCCGGAAAGCCCGTCGACCTGCCGCTGGCGCACGCCCAGTGGGAGGACCTGCGGGACCGCTACCGCGCCCTCGGGCACACGGTGGAGCTGCTCGCCCCCCGCCCCGGGCTGCCGGACATGGTGTTCGCCGCCAACGGCGCAACCGTCGTCGACGGCCGGGTGCTGGGCGCGCGGTTCGCGTACCGGGAGCGGTACGAGGAGGCCGCCGCCCACCGGGAGTGGTTCCGGGCCGCGGGCTTCGCCGAGATCCACGAGCCGGCCCACGTCAACGAGGGCGAGGGCGACTTCGCGGTGACCGCGTCGTATCTGCTGGCCGGACGGGGCTTCCGGTCCAGTCCGCTGTCGCACGGCGAGGCGCAGGAGTTCTTCGGCCGCCCGGTGATCGGCCTCGATCTGGTGGACCCGCGCTACTACCACCTGGACACCGCGCTGTGCGTGCTCGACGAGGCGGGCGACGAGATCATGTACTACCCGGGCGCCTTCTCGCCGGGCAGCCGGGCGGTGCTGGCGCGGCTCTTCCCCGACGCGCTGATCGCCGAGGAGGCGGACGCGGCGGCGCTCGGTCTGAACGCGGTGGGCGACGGGCTCCATGTGCTGCTGCCGCAGGCCGCCGCCGGGCTCTTCGGGCCGCTGCGGGCGCGCGGCTTCGAGCCGGTGCCGATGGATCTGAGCGAGCTGCTGAAGGGCGGCGGCAGCGTGAAGTGCTGCACCCAGGAGCTGCGCGGCTAGCCGCGCGGCCCCGGTCCGCCCGGCCCCGGGTCGGGCGGACCGGAGCCGCCGGGGGGCGGGCCGGACGGAGACGGAGGCCGACCGGACGAAGACGGGGCGGGGTCGCGGAGGCGGCCCGAAGACGGGGCGGGGTCGCGGAGGCGGCCCGCCCCGCTCCCGCCGCGTCCCCGCCTCGCCTCCGTGCTCCCCCGGTCAGGCGCCCGGGCCGTCCGAGTCGTCCGGCGGCCAGGCGTCGCCCCACGCCGCGTCCCGGGCGGCCCGGTACAGCCCGCCGTGCCGCTTGGTGACCGTGTCGCGCCGCAGCGCCTCGTCGCGGGTGCACAGGTCCAGCAGCACCTGCCCCTTGCGGATCTGCGGTCTGCGGACGACGCGCGCCGGGACGGGCGTCGCCGCGAACCGGGTCGCCGCGACATAGCTGAACTTCTCGTCCTCGTACGGCAGTGAGCCGCCCTTGACCTGCCGGTGCAGCGAGGAGCGGCTGACCCGGGCCGAGAAGTGGCACCAGTCGGCGCCCGGCTCTATGGGGCAGGCGTCGCTGTGCGGGCAGGGCGCGGCGACCGTCAGCCCGGCGGCGATCAGCCGGTCGCGGGCCTCGATGATCCTGGCGTATCCGTCGGGGGTGCCCGGCTCGACGATCACCACCGCCCGGGCCGCGGCCGCGACGGAGTCGACGAGCCCGGCCCGGACCTCCGCCGTCAGTTCGTTGAGCACATAGGAGACGGTGACCAGGTCGGCGGGGGCGAGGCCGAGGTCCGCGCCGATCCGGGCCCGGCGCCATTCGGCCGCGCGCAGGGCGGGGACGCCGGAGGAGCCGGCCAGTTCGCGGCCGAGGGCGAGGGCGGGCTCGGCCCAGTCCAGCACGGTCGTCCGCGCGTCCTCCCAGGTGCCGGCGACGGCCCAGGTCGCCGCGCCGGTGCCGCCGCCGACGTCGGTGTGCGTGGCGGGCGCCCAGTCCGGGGCGGCGGCCCGGAGCGCGGCGAGGGCGGACCGCACCGCCTCGAAGGTCGCGGGCATCCGGTAGGCGGCGTAGGCGGCCACGTCGGAGCGGTCGCGCAGCACCGGGGCGTCCGTGGGGGTGGTCCCGCGGTAGTTGGCGATGAGCCGGTCGACGGCCTCGGCGGCCTGTCGGGGCGGCAGCCCGTCGAGCAGTCCGGCGAGTGCCGCGCGCAGGTCTTCCGCGGTGGGGAGGGTGGCGTTCACCGGCGAATTGTAGGCGGAGGTGACGAACCGGCCGTGCGTGCCAGGCGTCGCACGGCGGGCGGCGGTCCGAAGAGCGGGCCTACGGCCCGGAAACGGCGGGGAACAACGGCATTCATGAACTGCCACGAGCGCTACGCGTGTTGATAATCTGACGGCCGCGAGGTCGGGACCGCCCATCGAGGGACACCATGAGACAGAAGATCGTGCGCCTGGTACTGGTCGGCGGGGTGCTCGTGCTCGCCATGATCCTTCTGCTGGCCACGTGCGGCAGCGGCGGGAAGAAGAAGGCCGACGCGTCGGAGAAACAGGTCACGACGAGCGCGACGCCGGTGACCCGGCTCACCGTTCCGGCCGCTTTCGAGACGAAGCACGGCTGGGAGCTGGTCGGTACCTCGCCCGACTACGGGCTCTCCCGGGAGACGGGTCTCCTCGCCTATCTCGTACGGGTCTCGGACTCCAAGTACCAGCTGCGGACCATCGATTCGGAGACCGGCCGGTCCGGCTGGCACGGGGAGAGCTGGCGGCCCGCGGCCCCGCAGCGCTTCCCGAGGCTCCTGACGGCCACCGTGGACGACCGGGAGTACTTCGTGACCTGGTCGTACGGGAAGGTCGGCGAGAACGCGCTGGCCCCGGCCGACTCGATCGTCTCGATGGACGTCTACGACGCGAAGGACGGCAACCGGCGGCGCGTCGAGGTGCCGTGGGGCTCCGCGCCGACGGTCTCCGCCACCGGCCCCGGCATCCTCATAGGCGACGGCCGGACCAACAGCGTCGTGGTGGACCCGGCGACCGGCCGGGTGTCGCAGCTGACCGCCGCCCAGCTGAAGTATCCGAAGGGCTGCGCCTCCTGCAAGCAGCTCACGGAGGTGCAGGGGCAGGCGCAGAAGGGTCTGCTGGTCAGCGGCGCCAAGGAGTTCTGGGTGCAGGACGGCTGGTTCAGCCGTGATGTCGCCCCCAAGGGCGCCGACCGGCAAAGCGGTGTCCCCACGTCGGTGATCCGGGGCCTGGTGCTGGCGAAGTGGCAGCTCGCGAAGGGCGCGAAGCGCGCCGCCACCCACGATCTGTGGACGGTGCACGACCTGGAGACGGGCAGGGAGCTGGCCTCGGTGGAGTGCAGCAAGCCCGCGATCAAGCCGGGCCAGTACCCGCAGCTCGTGTCCGCCCCCTCCGGCGGCTTCCTGGTCGCCGGGCCGCTCGCCTTCGACCTGGTGACGAAGCGGGGCTTCTGCTTCGAGGGCTCGGACGGCTCGAAGCCGCTGACCCTGGTCTCGGTGGACGACGAGGGCATCGCGTACGGCGCGGCCAACGCCCGTAACGCGGGGGACGTGCTGGCGGGCGGCGGCACGCCCGTCGCGGTCGCCGTGCGGAGCGGGTCCACGGGGGCCCTGCCGTCGAACGTGCGGGTTCCCGGCGCGGTGACGTCGGACGGCGTGGGCCTGTTCCGCTGGACCGACGAGAAGGACCGCCCGCACCTGATCGGGTACCCGGGCGCCCGCTGAGCCGCGCCCGCGGGGTCGCCCGCCCCGCGCGAGGCCGTACGGGCCGTCCCCCGGTTCGAGATCGCCGATCTCCCCGTCGCCCGCCCCGCGCGAGGCCGTACGGGCCCGGCGGGGCGCACCGACCCGGACGGGGCGCGACGGGACCTAGAGGCCAGGCCGGGCCGGGCGGGCGAAGGCGCGGCGGACGGCGCCGTCCGCCGCCGCGCGGGCCGGGCCCTTACTCCGCCCGTCGCCAGGGCCGGCACATGCCCAGGAAGCAGGCCATCGCGCCCAGCCCGCACACCAGCTGCACCACCGCCATCGGAACGGCCGTGTCCTCGCCCGCGATGCCGACGAGCGGCGAGGCGACGGCGCCGACCAGGAACGACGAGGTGCCGAGCAGCGCGGAGGCGGACCCGGCCGCGTGCTTGGTCCGCATCAGCGCCTGCGCGTTGGTGTTCGGCATCGCCAGACCCATCGAGGACATCAGCACGAAGAGCGCGGCGGCGATCGGGGCCAGACCCACCTCGCCGACGATCCCGGACGTCATGACCAGCAGCGCGGCCGCGGCCAGCACGACGACCGAGAGGCCGAAGGCGAGCGCCTTGTCCAGGCTGACCCGGCCGACCAGCACCTTGCCGTTGATCTGGCCGACCACCACCAGCCCCACCGAGTTGATCCCGAAGAGCAGGCTGAACGTCTGCGGCGACGCCCCGTAGATCTCCTGCACGACGAACGGCGAGGCGCTCACGTACGAGAAGAGGGTGGCGAAGGCCAGACTGCCCGCGATCATGTAGCCGGCGAAGACCCGGTCGGCGAGCAGCCCGCGCATGGTGCGCAGCGCGTCGCCGAAGCCGCCGGTGTGCCGGTCGGCCGGCGGCAGCGTCTCGTGCAGCCACTTCCAGACGACCAGGGTGAGGAGGAGCCCGACGACGGCGAGGACGGCGAAGATGCCGCGCCAGTCGGTGAACCGCAGCACCTGCCCGCCGATCAGCGGGGCGACGACGGGGGCGACGCCGGAGATCAGCATCAGGGTGGAGAAGAACCGGGCCATCTCCATGCCGTCGTACAGGTCGCGGACCACGGCGCGGGCGATGACGATGCCCGCCGCGCCGGCCAGCCCCTGGAGGAGGCGGAAGCCGATGAGGAGTTCCGCGGTGGGGGCGAAGACGCAGATCAGGGTGGCGAGGACATAGACGGCCATGCCGATGAGCAGCGGCCTGCGCCGCCCCCAGCGGTCGCTCAGCGGTCCGACGACGACCTGTCCCAGCGCCATGCCGGTGAGGCAGGCGGTGAGGGTGAGCTGGACGGTCGCGGCGGGGGCGTGCAGGGACTGGGTGACCGCGGGCAGTGCCGGGAGGTACATGTCCATGGAGAGCGGCGGCAGCGCGGTGAGCCCGCCGAGCACCAGGGTGGTCAGCAGCCCGGTGCGGCGGGCCGCCTCGGTCGCGGCCGGTCCTCCGGAACGCGTGCCGGGGCTCGCGCCGGGAGTCGCGGCCTCGTCGGCCCGGCTCCCGGCGGATGGTATGTGCGCGTCGTCCTGCTGGGCCCGGCTCACTCCGCTCTCCGCCATTCTCATCTCCATGTCGTTGAATCTGCATCTATGCTCTCAGCTCGGCCGCACTGGTCGAGACCTTTCAGGGGGGAGAGCGGGCATGGCGGGCATGGGTGGGACGGTGCGCTGGGGCGTGCTGGCGACGGGCGGCATCGCGGCGACGTTCACCGAGGATCTGCGGGCGCTGCCGGGCACGGAGGTGGTGGCCGTGGCCTCCCGTACGGACGCCTCGGCCGAGGCGTTCGCGCGGCGGTTCGGGATACCCCGGGCCTACGGCGACTGGGCCGGGCTGGCCGCCGACGAGGACGTCGACGTGGTGTACGTCGCGACGCCGCACTCGGCGCACCGGGAGGCGGCGGCGCTCTGCCTGGAGGCCGGGAAGCACGTGCTGTGCGAGAAGGCGTTCACGCTGAACGCGCGGGAGGCGGGCGAGCTGGTGAAGCTGGCCCGGGACCGCGGTCTGTTCCTGATGGAGGCGATGTGGACGTACTGCAACCCGGTCGTCCGGCGCATGACGGAGCTGGTGCGGGACGGCGCCGTCGGTGAGATCCGGCTGGTGCAGGCCGACTTCGGGCTCGCGGGCCCCTTCGGCCCCGGGCACCGGCTGCGCGACCCGGCGCTGGGCGGCGGCGCGCTGCTGGACCTCGGGGTGTATCCGGTGTCCTTCGCTCATCTGCTGCTGGGCGAACCGGGCCGGGTGCGGGCCGACGCGCTGCTGTCCCCGGAGGGCGTCGACCTGAACACGGCGATGCTGCTGGGCTGGCCGGAGGCGGGCGCCTCGGCGCTGCTGAACTGCTCGATCGTCGCGGACACTCCGCTGACCGCCTCGGTCACCGGTACGAAGGGGCGCATCGACTTCCCACGTGGCTTCTTCTACCCGGAGAGGTTCGTCCTGCACCGGGAGGGGCGCGATCCGGAGGAGTTCACCGCGGGCGCGACGGGCGGCGGACTGCGCGGGATGCAGTTCGAACAGGCCGAGGTGGTACGGGCGCTGCGGGCGGGCGAGACGGAGTCGCCGCTGGTGCCGCTGGACGGCTCGCTCGCGGTGATGCGGACGCTCGACGCGGTGCGCGAGCGGATCGGCGTCCGCTACCCGGCCGACGAACTCGGCTGACCCCCGGCCCGGTCGCCCGCCGACGCGCGTCCGCGTCGTGCGGCCCGGCACGCGCGGCCCGTCGCGCCGGTGCGCTCCGGCGCGCTCCGGCGCACGGTACCGCCCCGGGCCGAAGGCCCTTACGGCAGTGGGCCGTACGGGCTCCCCGGCCGGGGCGCGGGCGGCGCCGGGCCGGACGCGGCCGCGCCCCGGGCGGCGCCTGCGCGGGCGTGGGCCCCTGGTCGGCACGGCGATGACGCCGCGCGGCCGGTCCGCGGCGCCTAAGGGCTGTCCCGTCATCCGTGGTGGATCAGCGTGCGGCGTCGGATGTGGTGCATCGCAAGGCGAAGGGGCACCCGCATACTGGACGTATGCGGGCGTTCCGACAACGCCGCGAGGCGCCGCAGCTGTCGTCGCACGCCCGCCAGGGATGACGGGACAGCCCTTACGCGGGCGTGAGCCCCTGGTTGCCCACCTCCGTGACGAAGGACGCGGCGGTCGTGACCGGCGCCCCGGGCGTGGTGACGGCCGTCACCGTGCGGTAGTCGGCGCGCGCCCGCTCGCGGCCCAGGTCGACGAGGACGTATCCGCGCCGCCCGTTGAAGAACTTCAGGTGCGGGTTGGCGCGCATCTGGTTGTCCCAGCTGCCGGGCCGCTCCGAGCCGTCCTTGCCGCTGGTGATGGACGTGGTGACGATCTCCGTGCCCAGGGTGCGGGACGACGGGTCGTCGAAGTCCTTCTTCAGGTCGAAGCCGTAGTGCACGTGCACGTCGCCGGAGAGCACCATCAGGTTGTCGGCCCCGGTGGCCTCGGCGCCGTGCAGGATCCGCGCCCGGGAGGCGGGGTAGCCGTCCCAGGCGTCCATCGACAGCTTGAAGGCGTCGGTGGGGACGTCCTTGCGCCGGGCCATGACGACCTGCTGCGGGACGACGTTCCAGGTGGCCTTCGAGGCGCGCCAGCCGTCCAGCAGCCAGCGCTCCTGGGCGGCGCCGGTCATGGTGCGCGAGGGGTCCTCGGACTCCGGTCCGGGCTTCTGCCAGCCGTCGCCGTACGCCTGGTCGCTGCGGTACTGGCGGGTGTCGAGGATGTCGAACTGGGCGAGGGTGCCGAAGTGCAGTCGCCGGTGGAGCCTCATGTCCGGTCCCGCGGGGCGCTGCGGCAGGCGCAGCGGCTGGTTCTCCCAGTACGCCCGGTAGGCGGCGGCGCGGCGCAGCAGGAACTCCTCCGGCGGCACGTCGTTCTCGGGGATGTCGCCCGCGTAGTTGTTCTCGGTCTCGTGGTCGTCCCAGGTGACGACGAAGGGGTAGGCCGCGTGGGCGGCGCGCAGATCGGGGTCGGACTTGTAGAGGCCGTACCGCAGCCGGTAGTCCTCCAGCGTGATCGTCTCGCGGTTGAAGTGCGCGGGCAGCCTGCGGTCGGTGTACTTGCGGGCGCCGCCGGTCGCGTCGACGGCGTACTCGTAGAGGTAGTCCCCGAGGTGGAAGACGGCGTGGACGTCCTCCTCGGCGAGGTGCTTGTACGCGGTGAAGTAGCCGTCGTGGTAGGCCTGGCAGGAGACGGCGGCGAGCCGCAGCGAGCCGTTGCGGGCGCCGCGCGCGGGCGCGGTGCGGGTGCGGCCGACGGGGCTGGTCCAGCCCCCGGCGCGGAAGCGGTAGTAGAGGACCCGGTCGGCTTCGAGGCCCTTGGCCTCGACGTGGACGCTGTGGTCGAACTCCGGGTGGGCGGTGGCCGTTCCGCGCCGGACGACCCGTGAGAAGCGCGCGTCGCGGGCGAGTTCCCAGCTCACCTGGACCCGCGCCCGGGGCAGTCCGCCGCCGGTCTCGTACGGGCGGGGCGCGAGCCTGGTCCACAGCAGGACCGAGCCGGGCAGCGGGTCTCCGGAGGCGACGCCCAGGGTGAACGGGTCCTCCTTGATCTTCCGCGCGTCCAGTTCGGCGGCGCTCGCGGTGCCCGCGGCCGGCAGGTTGACCGAGAAGGCGAGCGCGGCGGCGGCACCGGTGACCGTGAGGAAGCGGCGCCGTCCGAAGTGCCGGGCCGCGTCGCGCATGTCCTGCGAGTGCGATGACTGCGTCATCAGTCCCTCCCCATGCTGGTGGTGTGCTCGCTGGTGATGTGCTCGGAACAGTGCACCGGCCCCGCCCGACCGGTTGTTGTCGTGCTCGCGTCGCGCGGGCGTCCGGTGGATGAGGAACGCGGCGGGAATGGATTCGAGGGGCAAAGCACGCATACGCGCCGAGGAGCATGATCTCCGCCCGGGAACCCGTCCATGCCGCCAACCCCCCGCCCCATACCCGTTCTTGACCGGTCTCGGAGTCCACCGGCCCACCCGCCGCTCCCGTCCCCGGCGACACGGCCCCGCCGGGGACGGGAGGGCGTACGCTGCGGCGCCATGACCAACAGAACGTCGAACTCCGCGCCGAGGACCGCCGTGGTGACGGGCGCCGGCTCCGGGATCGGCCGCGCGGTGGCGCTGGCCCTGGCCGGCGCCGGCTGGTCGGTGGCGCTCGCCGGCCGCCGCCCGGCCCCGCTCGCCGAGACCGCGGCGCTGGCCGGGGAGACCGCCCGGGTGATCACCGTTCCCGCCGACGTGTCGCGCCCCGAGGACGTGGACGCGCTGTTCGCCTCGGCACGCGAGTGCTTCGGCCCTCTCGGGCTGCTCTTCAACAACGCGGGCGTCTTCGGCCCGGGGCCGGTCCCGGTCGAGGACCTCTCGGTGGAGGACTGGCGCGCGGTGGTGGACGTGAACGTCACGGGCGCGTTCCTGTGCGCGCGAGCGGCGTACCGGCAGATGAAGGAGCAGGACCCGCAGGGCGGCCGGATCATCAACAACGGCTCGGTCTCCGCCCACGCGCCGCGCCCGCACTCGGTCGCCTACACCACGACCAAGCACGCCATCACGGGCCTGACGAAGTCGCTGTCGCTGGACGGCCGCCCGTACCGGATCGCGTGCGGGCAGATCGACATCGGCAACGCGGCCACGGACATGACGGAACGGATGCGCACCGGCGCCCTCCAGGCCAACGGCGAGCTCGCGGTGGAACCGGTGATGGACGCCGCGGACGTGGCCCGGACGGTGCTTCACATGGCGGAGCTGCCCCTGGAGGCGAACGTGCAGTTCGCGACGGTCATGGCGACGGCGATGCCGTACGTGGGGCGCGGCTGACGCGGCATCCGCTCCCCTGCCGGATTCCGGCGTTCCTCCCCGAGCGACCGCGGTGCCGTACTACGATCACAGTTCTTCACCGGAAACACACACGAGGATCATGGAATGCGCATACGCACCGCGGCTCCGCTCGCCCTGGCCGCCGCCACCGCCCTGGCCGGCTCGCTGCTCGTGACGGTCCCGGCGTCGGCCGCCCCGCACAAGGGCGGGCTGCACCTCGGGAAGATCCAGTACGACAGCCCCGGCAAGGACGACCGCAGCAACGCCTCGCTGAACGCCGAGTGGGTGGACATCCACAACAACGGCACGTCGAAGGTCCAGCTCAAGGGCTACAAGCTGAAGGACAACACCGGTTACACGTACACCTTCGGCAGCTACGCCCTGGGCGCGGGCAAGACCGTCAAGGTCCACACCGGCAAGGGGAAGAACAAGACCGGCCACGTCTACTGGAACCGCGGCTCGTACGTCTGGAACAACACCGGCGACAAGGCCCGGCTGATCAAGCCGAACGGCAAGCTCCTGGTCTCCTGCTCCTGGTCGAAGTCGGGCAAGGGCGTCAAGAACTGCCACTGACCCTGACGCCCCTCTCCCGCCCGCCTCCACCGCGGCCGCGCTCGAACCGGAACGGCTGCGCGGCGGCCTGGAGGCCGGGTTCGCCCGCGTGGACGGGTCCGCTCGCGCCGCTCGTACAGCGGGGCGATCTGACCGACCGGCAGCTTGCCGACCACGAGCCCCGTTCCGGCTCGGTTCCCTGGAGTGTGCGCGTTGGCCGCTGCCGTCCCTCGCCGCGCCGGTCGGCGTGCTCAGACTCGACGTGGCCCTGCGGCAGGCCGCCCGGAAGTCACCCCGCCCCCTCCCGCACGCTGCGGGAGGGGGCGGTTTGGTGCCGACGGCGCGGCCCTGGCGTTGTCGACGGAACCTCTGCGTCCCGTCCGTAGACTCCTCGACGCGGGGAGAATCACCCACGGCCGCGCTTCTGCCCGCGCCGTGATCGTCGCTGCTACAGGACCGCGAGGGTGAAGCTGGAGGACGTGGGGTGGCCGTTCTTGAGAGTCACCACGGTGATGGCGTCCCTGCGGTTGTCACACGATGTGGTGGGCTGCCCAATCGTCGAGACGCTGTCGGCGTGGATATGGGCATTGGCCAGGATCAGGGCGTTGGACGGGTTGATGCCGGCGTTCGGGTTGACGATGACGCAGTAGAGGCCCTCGCCGACCTGGAAACTGTCGACCACGTTCTTCTGCCTCAGCAGTTCACCGTGGAAGTCCACTTCGGCTGCGGCCCTGGCGTTGGGGGCGACGATCTCGGCGGGGGCCGCGACGGCCTGGGATGCGAAGACGGCCGACAGAACAGCGGCTCCCGCGAAGACAGCGGTGGTACGGCGCATGGCGTCACTCCAGGGATCGGCTCGCAGCGCGGATCCGCCGCGAAGTGATGAGATGCCGACGACGCTAGTGCGGGAGACCGCGGCAGAACGCCGGGCTGCCCGGGGAGTCATCTGATCAGGTGCCCGCCTGGAGCGCCTTCCGGCGCAATCAGAAGAAAAACCGATACCTGGTCGAGTGGCGTCCCAGGTGACCGTGGCCCGGGGCCCATCGGCCGAGGGCCGGGAATGCTCCGGGCCGTGATCCGGTTGACCTGCGGCATGAGCCAGCATTCAGTCTCCGGGGTCCTGCGTTACACCGCCTTCTCCGCCGACCCGGAGGGCGGCAATCCGGCGGGCGTGGTCCTGGACGCGTCCGGTCTCGACGACGCCGCGATGCTCGCGGTCGCGGCCGGACTGGGCTACAGCGAATCCGCCTTTCTCACCGGCCGGAGCGGACCGGCGGCCGGTGAAGAGCCTGCGACCGGCGAGAAGCCGACGGGCGGCGAGGTACCGGCGGACGCCCGAGCAGCGGCGGCCGGTGAAGAGCCGTCGGCCGTCCGGGAGTACGCGATCCGCTACTTCAGCCCGAAGGCCGAGGTCCCGTTCTGCGGCCATGCCACCGTCGCCGCGGCGCTCGCGCTGGCCGAGCGCGACGGACCCGGCGACCTGGTGTTCCACACCTCGGCGGGCCCGGTCCCGGTCACCGTAGTCCAGGAGGGCGCCGAGCTCCGCGCCACGCTCACCAGCGTCGAGCCGCAGGTCACCGACATCGCGCCGGACGACGTGGCGGAGGCGCTGGCCGCGCTGCGCTGGCCGGCCGCCGACCTCGACCCGGCCCTGCCGCCCCGAATCTCCTACGCGGGCGCACGCCATCTGGTGCTGGCCGCCGGGAGCCGGGAGCGCCTCGCCCGTCTCGACTACGACTTCGCGCGTCTCGACGCGCTGATGCAGCGACTCGACCTGACCACCCTGCAACTGGTGTGGCGGGCGTCCGGGACCGTCTTCCACGTCCGCGACCCGTTCCCGGTCGGCGGCGTGGTCGAGGACCCCGCCACGGGTGCGGCGGCGGCCGCGTTCGGGGCGTACGCCCGCGCGCTGGGGCTGGTACCGGACACCGCGGTGCTCACGCTCCACCAGGGGGAGGACATGGGCCGCCCCGGCACGCTCACCGTCGAACTGCGCGCCGGCGACGCCCGGGTGCGGGTCAGCGGCACCGGCGCCCGGATCCCTGACTGACGCCCCGGCACGCCCTTGCCGCAACCCCTGGCGCACCCCGGAGCGACTCCCGGTACTCCCCGGAGCGACTCCCGGCACGCCCGGCGCAACTCCCGGCACGCCCTACTGCCCCGGCGTGCGCGTGGGGACAAGTGCGGGGGCGGTGCCGGGCGCGGCCCGTCGCAAGGAGTCCAGGTGCCCCCGGTACCAGGCGGCGTGCCGGGCGAACGCGGTCGTGAAGCCCTCGCCCGGCTCCCAGTCGAGGTCGCGGCCCGCCCGGTCGTCGGCGAACCAGTGGTCCACGGTGAGCATGCCGAAGTGGTGCAGCGCGTACGGCACGTCCGCGAGCCGCTCGCGCGCCTCGGCCGGACCGATCCGCTCGGCCCCCCAGGGCAGTCCGAGCCCGTCGACGACCGCGGCCAGCAGCTGGGAACAGCTCACCGGCTCGGGGTGGTTGACGTGGTAGACGCCGGCCGGATCGTGCCGGGACAGGGCCGCGCCCAGCAGCGCCCGGCCCAGCGCGCCCGCCTCGATCATCGAGTGCCGCGCCCCGCACCCGGCCGGCACGGCCGCGAGCCGCCCCAGCAGCCCGACCAGCCCGGGCACGGCCCACCGGTCCCCGGCCCCGTACACGATGTGCGGGCGGACGACGACACCGCCGGCCGCGAGGACGTGCCGCTCGGCGGCGGCGCGGGTCAGACTGGTCACGGAGGCCGGGGCGGGCTCGGCGTCCCCCGGCCGCAGCCGGACGAACGGGCCCCGCCCGTAGACGGACGCCGTGCTCAGCTGGACGATCCGGGGCACGCCCCGGCGGACCGCCTCCTCGACCAGAGCCCGAGTTCCTTGATCATTTACGGACCGCGCGGTCGGTTCGTTATGTCCGATCTCGGAGGCGCAGTGGATCAGCGCGTCGACCCCTTCGCAGCTGCCGCGCAGCGTCTCCGGGTCGGCGAGATCCCCGTGCACCGTCTCGATCCCGACCCCGGCCACGCCCCCCGACCCGTCCCCGGAACCGTTGCCCGGCCCGTTCCCGCTGGCCGCGACGACGGCCGGGGCGAGGGCGGTCCGGTGGGTCATCAACCGCAGCCGGAGGCCGGGCACGGCGCGGGCCGCGGCCACCACATGGCCGCCGACGAATCCGCTCGCGCCGGTGACGAGCACCCGCGGCCCGTCCGGCGCGCCCCGCGCGGCGGAGGCGTCCGCCGTCACGACTGCCCGCCCCGCCCGCGGCCCTGCCGCGTCCCGTGTCCGTCCCGGGGCGGCGCCACCAGGCGTCGGGAGCCCTGGACGGGCGAGTCGAGGGTGCAGGTGAAGGCCGGCCGGTCGTCCTGGGTGGCCGTGACGCGCACCCGGGACACCGCCGGGTCGTCGGCCGGGACGTGCCGCGCCTCGATCCAGCAGGGGCGGTCGAGTTCGACGTACCGGAGGAAGTCGGTCCGCAGCGACGCGGGGAGGAAGTCGTGGCCGGGGGTGGCGGCGACGGCCGCCTGGCGGGCCGCCTCCAGCAGCAGAATGCCCGGCACGTGGTCGTTGGGCCGGGCGAACAGGGTCGGGTGCTCGGTGTCGACCCGCAGCCGCCAGGCGTTCCGGTGGGCGGCGGGGGCGAGCACGACGTCGCGTTCGTCCGCCCTGCCCACCTCGGCCGGATCGACGGCGGGCAGCAGGGGTATCGGCGCGCCCACGACGTGCCGGCGGCCGCCCCGCAGCTTGTCGTACGCCTTGGCCGAGGTGCAGCTGATGCGCCCGCCGCCCCGGGCGAGGACGGTGCCCAGGCGGTGCAGGAGCAGTTCCACGTGCATGGAGCCGATGCTCTGGCGGAGGCGTCTGATCCGGGAACAGGCGACGTCCACGGTGATGTCCCAGGGCTCGTCCCCCAGCAGCAGCCGGTGCGGCTCGGAGACGTAGGCCAGCTCCCACATGACGAACTGGTCCCCGACCGGCACCCCGAACTCCGCGTGCCCCAGGAGCATCGTCGTCTGCCGCATGGTCTCCGCGATCAGCAGCGGGTCCTGGTAGCGGCCCGCCACGGGCGTGAAGAACCGGTGCGCGCGCGGCCATCGGGCCGACACCGAGAACTGGGTGCCGGTCTGCGGGGTCCAGCCGACGGGGAAGACGTCCCGCGGGTCGGGCCGGTGGACCAGGCGTCCCAGCAGATCCCCGTCCACCTGCCCCCGCCCGGGGGCCGGCCCTTCGGCGCCGGGGGCTCCGGCGGGTGCGGGCACTCCGACGCCCTGGGCGCGGGGTGGAGTTCCGTACGAGGTGACCTGAACCATGAACGTTCCTCCCGAGAATCCGTACCGGGAGGGCAGGCCGCCTCCGCAGTAAGATACTGACAGTCCGGTTTTCCTATCCAGCCACACCTGGTGCTGACCACGCCACGGCTGAGAGAGACTTGTAGCTGATGGCACAGCAGGCGCGCGCGATCCAGACCCGTCGGTCGATCCTGGTGGCGGCCGCCGCCGTCTTCGATGAACGCGGCTACAGCAGCGCCACCATCAGCGAGATCCTCGCGCGTGCCGGGGTCACCAAGGGCGCGCTCTACTTCCACTTCACGTCGAAGGAGGATCTGGCCCTCGGCGTGATGGACGTGCAGCTGGACGGCGATCCGCTGCCGCCCCAGCTGACGAAGCTTCAGGAGCTGGTCGACCAGGGAATGCTGCTCGCCTACCGGCTCCGCCACGAGCCGCTGGTCCGCGCCAGCGTCGGGCTGGCCATGGACCAGGCGGTGGAGGGGCTCGACCGGGGCACCCCCTTCCGTGCCTGGATAGACCGGCTCGAACACCTGCTGAACGCCGCGAAGGAGCAGGGCGAGCTGCTCCCGCACGTGAACCCCCGCGAGACCGCGGAAATGCTGGCCGGTTCGTTCTCCGGCATCCAGGTGATGTCCCAAGCCCTGTGCAAGCGGGAGGACTTGGGACATCGTATTTCGGTCCTTCTGCACTATGTGCTGCCGAGCATCGCGACACCGGCCATGCTGGCCACGCTCGACATGGCCGAGGACCGCGGTGAGCGGCTCTTCGACACCATCGACTCGGCGCCGAGCCGGGCCGGCGCGACCGGCTGAAGCCTACCGCCCGTCGGCCGGCGCCCCTCGGCCGGTGGCCGGAAGTCGTCTACTCCGCACGGAGGATACCGGTCCGTCCGGTGGCACCCGGGGCGCCCGGTGACCAGACTGGGACGGCCGGACGGCCGCACTCCCCCGCCGCTCCTCGGCTTCGCACCGCTTCCGCGCGGCCCGTCGGCACGGAGTCAGTCCCGAGACAGGAGTCACCGATGCCCATCCGCCGGGTCGTCCCCACCATCCGGACCGCCGCCTCCCCCAGGGCCGCGATGGAGCGGAACACGGAGTTCTACGGCCTGTTGGGCTTCCGGGAGGTCATGAACCACGGCTGGATCATGACACTCGCCTCCCCCTCGCAGCCGTCGGCGCAGCTCAGCATCGTGGCGGCCGACGCGACCGCGCCGGTCACCCCGGACCTGAGCGTGGAGGTGGACGACGTGGACGCGGCCTACGCGACCCTGCGGGAGAAGGGCGCGGAGATCGTGTACCCCCTGCACGACGAGGACTGGGGCGTACGGCGCTTCTTCGTCCGCGATCCCAACGGCCGGGTGGTCAACGTGCTGAGCCACCGCTGAGCGGGCCGGGCGGGCCGGGCGGGCCGTGTCGTCGAACCGCCGTCCGCCGCGCGGAGCAGGTTCGACGGCACGCCCCGTGACCCGCCTTGGGACCGCCGCGCCCGTCTCCCGGCCGCCGTGCCCGCCGTGCGCGGTCCGGCGCCGGGCCCTACGCCGCCAGGGCGTCGTCGTACGGGAGGATCCGCCGCAGCAGGCCCCGCGGATGGCCCCGTTCGCGCCATTCCCTCGGGTAGCCGATGGAGACCTCCTCGAAGCGCACCCCGTCGTACCAGGTGGTGCGCGGGATGTGCAGATGGCCGTAGACCACGGCCGCCACGTTGAAGCGCCGGTGCCAGTCGGCGGTGAGCTCGGTGCCGCACCACTGGGCGAACTCGGGGTACTTCAGCACGTCCGTGGGCTGCCGCACCAGGGGCCAGTGACCGGCGAGGACCAGCGGAACCGCCGGGTCGTGCACGGCGAGCCGCCGCTCCGTCTCGGCCGCCCGCGCCCGGCACCAGTCGTCGCGGCCCGGGTACGGGTCGGGGTGGAGCAGGTACTCGTCGGTGCACACCACTCCCGTCCGGTGCGCGTACGCCAGGGACTCCTCCTTGGTCGCGGTGCCCGGCGCCCGGAAGCTGTAGTCGTACAGCACGAACACGGGCGCCACCGCCACCGGCCCGCCGGGCCCGGACCACACCGGGTACGGGTCCTGCGGGGTGGACACCCCGAGGCCGCGGCAGACCTCGACCAGGTGCTCGTACCGTTCCCTGCCGCGCAGCTGCGACGAGTCCCGCGTGGGCGTCCACAGTTCGTGGTTCCCGGGCGTCCAGAGCACCCGGGCGAAGCGCCCCGCGAGCAGCCGCAGCGCCCATTCCACGTCCTCGACGCGCTCCGCCACGTCCCCGGCGACGATCAGCCAGTCCTCGTCCGACTCCGGCCGGAGGGACTCGGTGACGGGGCGGTTCTCCCCGATGCCGACATGCAGGTCGCTCACCGCGAAGAGGGAGCCGCGGTTTCCGGAGGCGCGTGGGGACACTGGAGAACCCTTCCCGAGAAGTGACTCCCCTGATCGTGCCTCACGACCGGCGCTCCGCCCAGCGGTTCCCGCGACTCGGCCCGGCGGGTCCGGCCCCGGAGGCCGTGGCCCCCGGGGTGGGCGGCAGCGGCCGACGGCCCGCGGTCACCCGGCCGGGGGCGTCCGGGCGGACCAGTGCAGGCCGTGGCCGAAGCCGAAGAGCGGGTCGGCCGTGTCGAAGGGGACGTCCTCGCGGGCGGCGGCGACCGCCGCCCCCGAGCGGGGCAGGTCGAAGGGGAGCCGTCCGCTCACCGTCGCCCGGCCGCTCACGGCGTCCAGCAGGATGTCGTCGTCGACGCCGAACGTCCCGACGAGGGTGACGGACGGGATGGCGTCGAGCGGGGTCAGCACGGCCGCGCGTTCCAGGAAGACGTCGACGACCGTGGGCACGGCCGCCGCGACGCGCTCGACGTGCCGGACGGTCTCCTCCGGGAATTCGAGGCCGCCGGAGTGGAACGCCGCTTCGAGCGTGCCCTCGGGGTGGGCGTCGAAGGGCGCGGCCAGCCGCAGGATCGCCAGGTCGGCCTCGGCGACGTCGTCGACCGGGACGGCGTACCCGGCCAGGACGTCCGGGTCGATCCCCTCGGCGTAGACCCGCGTGTCCGGGCCGAGCCGGGCGGGGCGGCCGGTCAGGGCGACGACGGACGCCGCCTGCGCCCGGCGGGCGAGCGCGAGGTTCCCGGGGTTCGCGACGCGGCGGCCGACGGCGGCCGGTTCGGCGGCGCCCGCGGCCGGGTCGTCGAGCAGGCCGAGCCGCTCCTTGTCCCGGAGCACGCGCCGCACGGAGGCGTCGAGGCGTTCCTCGGTGACGAGCCCGCGGTCCAGCGCCTCCAGGACGAGCGTCGGATCGTCCTCTCCGCCGAGCTGGTCGACGCCCGCCTCGAAGAGCCGCCCGACGCGTTCGACCGGGGGGAGCGAGAGAAGTCCCCAGGCGCGCACCGGGAGTTCGACGCCCAGGCGGGGCAGCCTCATGCCGGTCACGATGTTGAAGTCGGTGACGACCACGCCGTCGAAGCCGAGCCGGCCGCGCAGCAGGCCGGTGATGAGGTCGCGCTGGAAGGCGAAGCCCACCTCGTCGTAGTCGAGGCCGAGCGGGGCGGCGTAGCCGGGCATCATCATCGCGACGCCCTCCTCGATCGCGGCGGCGAACGGCAGGAGGTGGTCCTCGAAGCGTCCGCCGGGGTACACCGTGTGCGCCCCGCGTGCGAAGTGGGAGTCCTCGCCGCCCTGCTGCGGTCCGCCGCCGGGGAAGTGCTTGGCCGTCGCCAGCACGCGCTCGTGGGCGCCGCCGCTCTGGAGGCCCCGGACGAAGGCGCGGATCATCGTGGCCGCGTGGCCGGGGTCCTCGCCGAAGGTGCCCGCGACGCGCGCCCAGCGCGGTTCGGTGGCGAGGTCGGCCATGGGGTGCACCGCGATGTGCACGCCGGCCGCGCGCAGTTCGCGGGCCATCATCCGGGCGACCTCCTCGACGAGCCCGGGGTCCCAGGTGGCGGCGAGGCCGATCGGCTCGGTCATCGCGCTGAACCCGCCGCCGCTCTGGCTGACCTGGCCGTTGCGCCCGCGGCCGTGCGTCGGGTCCGAGCCGACGGTGACGGGGATGCCGAGCCGCGAGCGGGCCGTGATCGCCCGTATCGCCTCGCCCCAGCGTGCCAGCGCCTCCGTGCCGGGGACGTTCATCAGTCCCAGGTGCCCGACGTGGCGTTCGAGGAGCAGCTCGGTGGTGGGGGTGAAGCCGAACGGCGATTCGGCCTCGGTGCCCTCCCAGGGGGTGCCGTCCGGGTTGATCGTCACCCGCGCGGCGAGCAGCGCTCCCGCCTTCTCTTCCACGGTCATGGCGCTGACGAGGCGCTCCACACGGGACGAGGGAGCGGCCGGTGAGGTGGTGTCGGTGGTGTGCATGCGCTCACGCTAGGACGGCCCGGACCCCGGCCGCGGGCAAATGACTTAGTCTTCACTAAGTATTACTTAGTCGTCGCTAAGTGTTCAGCCGCAGGTCCATGACGGCTTCCTACGCTCACGGCGGGAGCTCACCCGAGCGCCCGTCGACGGGCGCTCGTCCGAGCCTCCCCGCAGAACGCACAGCGACCGAAGGATCCCCCGTGACCCCCCGCCCTCCCGAGCCGCCGGCCTCCCGCCTTCCCGAACCGCCGCCGCGCGTGCCCATGTCGCGCGTCTATCTGCTCGCGTTGATCGAGCTCGCCGCGCTGGGGCCGATCGCCACGGCGCTGGCCGCGTCGCTCTCCCTGAAGGTCCTGGAGATCGCGCCGGGGACGAAGGAGTCCTCGCTGGCGCTGGTGACCACGGTCGGCGCGGTCGCCGCGCTGATCTCGAACCCGGTCTGGGGCCACTTCTCGGACCGCACCCGGTCCCGCTTCGGGCGGCGCCGCCCGTGGATCGTCGGCGGCACGCTGCTGGGCGCGGTGAGCGCCGTGCTGATGCTGCTGGCGCCCGGCGTCGGCTGGCTGGCGGCGGCCTGGGCGCTCGGCCAGCTCGGCTACAACGCCGTGACGGCGGCGCTCAACGCGATGCTCGCCGACCAGGTTCCGGAGGAGCAGCGGTCGAAGGCGTCGGGCGTGTTCGGCGCCTTCGGCTTCCTCGGCATGGTCCCGGCGATGCTGATCGCGGCGCTGTTCGCCGGCGATCTGCCGGTGGTGATGCTGTCGATGCCGCTGCTGTCGGTCGTGATCGCGGGGGCCGTCTGCGCGGTCGTCCCCGATCCGCCCGTGGCCTCGGCCGCGGCGCCGGCGCGGCGGCTCGGGGACGTGTTCCGGGCGTTCCTGTTCAACCCGTTCCGCGTGCCCGCGTACTCGCTCGCCTGGCTCCAGCGGTGCGTGATGCAGTTCGGGTACACGATCGTGGGGACCTTCGGCCTCTTCTACCTGATCGAGCGGCTCGGGATGGGGCAGGACGAGGCGGTCTCGCTCACCTCGGTCGCCACGATCGCGGGGGCCGCGTTCAACGTCGTGGCCGCGTTCGCCTGCGGGCATCTGGCGTCGCGCCGGGGGAACTACGGCCCGTTCGTCCTCGTCGCGGTGGGGGGCATGACCCTGTCCCTGCTCATGAAGGCGTTCACGGGCGACCTGGCGGTCTTCTGGGCGAGCACGGTCATCGCCGGCTTCGCGCTGGGCGTGTACTACTCCATCGACCTCGCGCTGGTCCTGCGAACGCTCCCGGCCGGCGAGGAGGGCAAGTACCTCGGCATCTTCAACCTGGCCAAGACGATCCCGCAGTCGGTCGCGCCCGCGCTGGCCCCGGTCGTCCTCGCGTGGGGCGGCCCGGACCCGGTGTCCGGGCACGCGCAGAACTACGCGTCGCTCTATCTGGCGGCCGCGGCCGCCGTCGTGCTCTCCCTCGCCGCGCTGCCGGGCCTCCGCCCGGTCCTCCGCCGCGCGCCCGTGGCCCCGGCGGCGCGCGGCGCCGCACCCGTGACCCCCGAGGACGTGACCCTGTGAACGAACCCAACGAACCCAACGAACCCAACGAACCCAACGAACCCAACGAACCGAATGAGTTGAACGAGTTGAGCGAGTCGAGTGTGCTGAACGAGTTGAGTGCGCCGAACGAGACGAACGAGCCGACCGCCCTCGCCGAGCGGCGGATACGCGAGCCCGAGGGGCTGGTCAACTTCCGCGATCTGGGCGGTCTGCGCGCCGGCGCCACGACGGTCCGTCCGGGGGTGCTCTGCCGTTCGGCCGGGCTCGCCTCGCTGACCGGGGCCGGAATCGCGGCGCTCCGCGACGGCGTCGCGCTGGTGGCCGACCTGCGCTCGGAGCACGAGGCCCAGGCCGCCCCGGCGACGGCGCATCCCGTCACCGTCCGGCTGCCCCTGCTGGACGGCGACGCCCTCGCCATGGCCCGCGTCCCGACGCTGGACGAGGTCTACACGAACCTCCTCGACACGGCGGGCCGCACCTTCGTCCGCGTCGCCCGCCTGGTCGCGGAGACGGACGGCGCGGTCCTGGTGCACTGCACGGCGGGCAAGGACCGCACCGGGCTGGCCGTGGCGCTGCTGCTGGACGCGGTGGGCGCGGACCGGGACGCGGTCGTCGCCGACTACGCGCTCAGCGAGGACCGCCTCGCGGGCGCCTGGTCCGACCGGATGACCGCCTCGGTGCGTGCCATGGGCGTCGAGGTCACGCCCGGGATCGAGGCGCTGATCACCCGCAGCCCCGCCCCCGTCATGGCGCGGACGCTCGCCCTGCTGGACTCCGGACACGGCGGCGCGGTCCCCTATCTGACCGCCCACGGCCTGGACGAGGACACGCTCGACCGGCTGCGCGAGCGCCTGCTGAACCACGCCTGAGACGCCCCGGGAACCGTCCCGCCGGCCCACCGGCGGGACGAACGGCCGTACGGGGGCGGCGGAACGGCCCCACCGGCACGTGGGGCGGCGCGCCGGGCGCGTACGCCGGAACCGCGCCCCGGCCGGCCTCGGCTCGGCCTCCCGGCACGGACCTCAGCGGTCGGCCGACGCGGCGACGCGCCCGTAGAGGGAGTCCACCGCCTTCGTGAACGTCCCGACGTAGTCGACGCGTTCGGGCAGGGTGATCCACTGGTCCCGGATGCCTTCGTTCAGCGCCAGCACCTCCAGGACGATCTGCTCCGGCTCGCACTCCGGACGCAGCTCGCCCGACTCGACCCCGCGCCGTACGACGGGGACGAAGGCCGCCAACGCCCGCTCCAGGTTCTCCCGGTAGCGCCCCTCGATGGGATGTCCCTCGATGCTCGCCGCACCGGTCAGCATCCGGCGGAACCGGACCAGGTCCGGGTCCTCGGCGGCGCGGCGGACGGAGACGGTCAGCGCGTCGAACAACGCCCGGACGGTCTCGAACTCCCGCGTGCTGAGCGCGCGGTAGGCGTCCTCGCGCAGCTCCACGACGGCGACGAAGAGGTCCCGTTTGCGCGGGAAGTGGTGCAGCACCCCCGCGTCCGTCACACCGGCCGCACGGGCGATGTCGGCGATCCGCGCCCGCTCGTACCCCTTGCGCCCGAACTCGCGGGTCGCGGCCGCGAGGATCGCCGTGCGACGGGTGTCGCCGCGCACGATCCGCTTGTCGTCGACCACGACCGTTCCTCCGCCGCCCCGGGGTGCCATGTTCCGATCATAGGCGGCGGCGCCCTCGGGCGGTTCCGGTGGCGCGACGGGTGTTCGGGGCCGCTCCGGAGCGGCCCGGGGCCGTCCCCCGTGCCCATCGCCCGTGCCGGCGGTCGTCGTCGCGGACGCCGCTGGGGCCCCTCCTGGGGGCGGAATGGTCTAGGGCGGCAGACGAGTCGGGCTGTACGCCGGGTTCTGTCACCCGGTCGCCTCGCGGCGGCCGGGGAGACGGCCATCCATCTAGGACCGGCATTGCTGCCGGCCTCGTGCGGTCTACCCGCGAACTCGGGCGGGCCGCCCTCGATCGTTCGCGCAGGGCCGTCTCGCGACGGCCCCTCTTGACCTTGCTCCGGGTGGGGTTTACCTAGCCGCCTGGGTCGCCCCAGGCGCTGGTGGTCTCTTACACCACCGTTTCACCCTTACCGGGGACCGAGGTCTCCGGCGGTCTGTTCTCTGTGGCACTGTCCCGCGGGTCACCCCGGGTGGCCGTTAGCCATCACCCTGCCCTGTGGAGCCCGGACGTTCCTCGGGGAGATCCGATGGACCTCCACGCGGCCGTCCGCCCGGCTCGTCTGCCGTGCCGACCATGCTACCCGCCCGCCGGAGGGCCCGGGACGGGGGACGGGACCGCCGTACGGGGCCGTCGGGCGGGGCGGGCGGACGGGGCGGGGCCGGGCTGACGGGGCGGGGCCGGGCGCGCTTGACCCTGCCGCAGCGTCAACGTTTCTACTGGCCCCATGCGGATAGGAGAGATCGCCGCGCTCGTCGGTGTCACCTCGCGGGCGGTCCGGCACTACCACCACGTCGGGCTGCTGCCGGAGCCCGGGCGGCGGGCCAACGGCTACCGGGTGTACGGGATGCGCGACGCCGTGGTCCTGGCCCGGATCCGGCGGCTGACCGAGCTGGGCCTCACGCTGGACGAGGTGCGTGACGCCCTCGCCGATGACGACGGGCGCGAACTCGTGGACATACTCGTCGAGCTGGACGCGGATCTGGCCCGGCAGGAGCGCGAGATCCGGGAGCGGCGGCTGCGGCTGGCCCGGCTGCTGGACGGGCCGCCGGGCGCCGGGGAGTCCGTGCCGCCCGCGCTGGCCGAGCTGTTGGGCACGGGCCCGGACACCGGCTCCCCCGCGGCCGCCAAGGACCGCGAGCATCTGGTCCTGCTGGACGCGGTGGCCGGGAGCGAGGAGCTCCGCGGCGCGCTGCGCCCGCTGACCGGCGACCCGGCCGTGCACGCCCTGTACGAGCGGCTGGACGCGCTGGCCGGGGCCCCGGCGGACGACCCCCGGATCGCCCCGCTGGCCGCCGATCTGGTCGCCGCCGTGCCGGACGAGCTGCTGGCGGCGGTCCCCGCCGCCGGTCCGGCCCATCCGGGGTTCGGCGAGGCGCTGCTCGACGACTACGCGCCCGCGCAGGCCGAGGTGGTGCGCCGGGTGATGGCGGCCATGGCGGAGCGCGTGGCGGGGCGGGGCGCGGGATGAGCCGGCGGCGGGCGGCGCGGTGCGCGGCGGCGGCCGGGGTGGCCGTCGAACTGGTGTGGGCGGGCTGCCGGACGGCCGGGGTCCGGGTGCCGGAGGCGGTCGCGGTGGGCGCGGCGGTGCTGCTGGTCGCCGTGTTCGGCTTCGAGTGCGCGGTGCTGGGGCGGCTGTGGTGGGCGGCCCGGCGCGCTGGAGCCGGGCGGCGGGCCGCGCTGGGCGCGGTGGTGCGCGAGGCGGTGCCGGGGCCGGTGCGCCGCCTGGTCGCGCACGAGGCGCGCTCGCTGGGCAGCCTCGGCCCCTGGCTGCTGAGAAAGCGCCACGGCGTGCCGGAAGGCACCCTCGCCGCCGCCTATACCGGCCCGCAGACGGCGCTGGTGTACGGCCTGTTGTTCGTCGCCCTGGTCGAGACGCTCGTGCTGGCGCTGGTGATCCCGTGGCCGGTCGTGCACGCGGTGGTCCTGGTGCTCGACGGGTACGGGGTGGTGTTCGTCCTCGCGTTCCACGCCTCATGCGTGACCCGGCCGCATGTGGTGGAGCCGGGCGGGGGGCTGCGGATCCGCTACGGCGCCCTGTTCGACCTGCGGGTTCCGGCGGGGACGGTGGCGGCGGCGCGGGTCGACCGGCGCAGCCCGGAGGGCGGCCCACTGCGGGTAGGCGCGGACGGGGTGCTCGATCTCGCCGTGGGCGGCCAGACGACGGTGACGGTGGAACTGGCGGACCCGGTGGATTTCGTACGGCCGTGGGGCAAGCGCGGCCGGGCGCGGACGGTGCGGTTCCACGCGGACGATCCGGGCGCCGTCGTGGCCGCGCTGACGCGGCGGCCGGGCGGGACGTCGGCGTCCCCGGACCGCTCCGGGCGGAGCTGACCCGAGCGGGCCGGGCCCGCGGAGGCGGGGCGTCCGGCGCGCCGGGGAGGTCCCCGTAGGCTGGTCCGAGGCCCTTGCCGGGCCGTCTGCCTGTGCGTACGTACGAAGGGAAACGCCGTGCTGGTGCTGTTGCCGCCGTCGGAGGGCAAGGCCGCGTCGGGGCGGGGCGCGCCACTGAAGCCGGAGTCGTTGTCGCTGCCGGGCCTGGCCGCGGCACGGGCCGCGGTCCTCGACGAACTGGTCGAACTGTGCGCGGCGGACGAGGAGAAGGCCCGCGAGGTGCTCGGGCTGAGCGAAGGGCTGCGCGGCGAGATCGCGAAGAACGCGGGGCTGCGGACGGCGGGCACGCGTCCGGCCGGGGAGATCTACACCGGGGTGCTGTACGACGCCCTCGATCTGGCCTCGCTGGACGCGGCGGCGAAGCGGCGGGCCGGGAAGTCGCTGCTGGTCTTCTCCGGGCTGTGGGGAGCCGTGCGGGTGGGCGACCGGATTCCGTCGTACCGCTGCTCGATGGGCGTGAAGCTGCCCGGTCTGGGCGCCCTGGGGGCGTACTGGCGCGGCCCGATGGCCGAGGTCATGCCGGAGGCGGCCGGGGACGGGCTGGTCCTGGATCTGCGGTCCTCCGCGTACACCGCCGCCTGGAAGCCGAAGGGGGCGTCGGCGGAACGCACGGCGAGCGTGCGGGTGCTGCACTCCCAGTTGGTGGACGGGGTCGAGAAGCGGTCCGTGGTCAGCCACTTCAACAAGGCGACGAAGGGGCGGCTGGTGCGCGATCTGCTGGTGGCGGGGGCGCGGCCGAAGGGGCCCGCGGAGCTGGTGGAGACGCTGCGGGACCTCGGGTACGCGGTGGAGGCCGAGGCTCCGGAACGGCCCGGGCGGGCCTGGTCGCTGGACGTGGTGGTGACCGAGATCCACTGAGCCGGGCGGGCCTCGCGGGCCGGGCGCGGGCGATTCACGGTTCGCGGTTCGCGGTTCGCGGTTCGCGGCTCGTTGCTCGTTGCTCGTTGCTCGTTGCTCGTTGCTCGTTGCTCGTTGCTCGTTGCTCGATCGTCTTGTTGCAGCATGCGCAACGCTCGTTGCGCAATACGCTGTGCGGGCGGCAGGATGGCCGCATGACCTCGACCTCTTCCGTGCTGGATCTCGCTCCCGTCCTGCCCGTCGTCGTCCTGGAGGACGTCGCCGACGCGGTGCCGCTCGCCCGGGCGCTGGTCGCGGGCGGACTGCCGGCCGTGGAGGTGACGTTGCGGACGGCGGCCGCCCTGGAGGCGATCGGGGCGATCGCGGACGGGGTGCCGGACGCGGTGGTCGGCGCGGGCACGGTGATCTCGGTGCGGAACGTCGCCGACGCGGTCGCCGCGGGGGCCCGGTTCCTGGTCAGCCCGGGCTGGACGGACACGCTGCTGAACGCGATGAAGGCGTCCGGGGCGCCGTTCCTGCCGGGGATCTCGACGGCGTCCGAGGCGGTGGCGCTGCTGGAGCGCGGCGTCACGGAGATGAAGTTCTTCCCGGCCGAGGCGGCGGGCGGCGCCGCGTATCTCAAGGCGCTGTCCTCGCCGCTGCCGCAGGCCCGGTTCTGCCCGACGGGCGGCGTCTCGGCGGCGAACGCCCCGACCTATCTGGCGCTTCCCAACGTCGGCTGCGTGGGCGGAAGTTGGATGGTTCCGGCGGACGCGGTCGCGGCGAAGGACTGGGCCCTGGTGGAACGGCTGGCGCGCGAGGCGGCGGCGCTGCGCGGCTGACCGGCGCCGGGGGAACCCCGGGCGGCCCCCGTCGCACGGCACGACCGGCGACCGTATCGCGCGACGGGCCGGGTCGTGCAACGGGCCGGGGCACGCACATGAGTCGGCCGCCGTCGGCGCGCGACCTCTCGGGTCCTTCCACGCCCCGGTCGCTCGCGGTGGGGGCGGGCCGCCCGGACAGGCCGCCGGGCTCTACCGCAGATGCGAGGTGTCGTTGAGCAGCCTGAGCGAGGCGTTCCCGTCCGCGTAGTACGCCACCACCGACACCGAGGCCGCCGAGAGCTCCATGCGGAACATGGCTTCCGGCGGGGCGCCGAGCGCCAGCCGGGCCAGGGTCTTGATCGGCGTCACATGGGTGACCAGGAGGACCGTGCGGCCCCGGTAACGGGCGATGAGGCGGTCCCGGGCGGCGGCCACCCGGCGGGCGACCTCGGCGAAGCTCTCGCCGCCGCCGGTGGGGGCGGCCTTCGCGGAGGCGAGCCAGGCGTCGAGGTCGGCGCCGTGACGTTCGCGCACCTCGGCGAAGGTCAGCCCCTCCCAGGCGCCGAAGTCCGTCTCGCGCAGGCCGTCCTCGATCCGGACCTCCAGACCGAGCCGCTCCGCCACCGCCCCGGCCGTCTCGCGGCAGCGGCGCAGCGGTGAGCTGACGATCTCCTCGATCGTGCCCCGGGCGGCGAGCGCCGCGGCGATGGCCTCGGCCTGCCTGCGGCCGGCCGCCGAGAGCGCGGGGTCGCTGCCGCCGCTGCCCGAGAACCGCTTCTCGGGGGTCAGGGCGGTCTCGCCGTGCCGGAGCAGTACGAAGGTGGCGGGCGCCCCGAGGTCGGGGGCCGCGCCCCAGCCGACCTGGGGTGCGGCGGACGCCGTGGCGGCAGCGGGGAGGGCGGACGCGGCGGGGGCGGCCGTCGGCGGGGCTGCCGGGGCCGTGCCCGCCGTCGGCCGGGAGGCGAGCGCCGCGCGTGCCTTGGCCGCGCCGACCGCCGCGTCGCCGGGCGGGCCGGAGACCGGCGGCAGGGCGTCGTCCACCGAGGGCCGGGCGGTGTCGAGGCCGGCCGTGGACGCGGACGGCTGCCACTGCTCGCCGCGCCTGCCCGCGTCCATCGCCTCGTTGGCGAGCCGGTCCGCGTGCTTGTTCTTCTCGCGCGGGATCCACTCGTAGGTGACGGCGGAGGGCGGCAGGATGCGCGCCGCCTCGGCCGCGAGCGGCTTCATGTCGGGGTGCTTGATCTTCCAGCGGCCCGACATCTGCTCCACGACCAGCTTGGAGTCCATCCGGACCCGCACCTGGAGCACGTCGGCCGCCGACGCGTCCGGGGCCAGGGCCTTCGCCGCTCTCAGGCCCGCGATCAGGCCCTTGTACTCGGCGACGTTGTTCGTCGCGACGCCGAGGTACTCGGCGGCCTCGGCGAGGGTCTCCCCCGTCGCCGGGTCGATGACGACCGCCCCGTAACCGGCGGGCCCCGGGTTGCCCCGGGAGCCTCCGTCGGCCTCGACGACGAGCCGGCGCGGCCGGGTCATTACAGGCCCGACTCGGCCGTGCGGACCAGGATGCGACGGCAGTTCTCGCAGCGCAGCACGGTGTCCGAGGAGGCCGCCTTCACCTCGTTGATCTCGGTGATGTTCAGTTCGAGGCGGCAGCCCTCGCAGCGGCGCTGGTAGAGGCGGGCGGCGCCGATCCCGCCCTGCTGCTCGCGGAGCTTGTCGTACAGCTTCAGCAGGTCGGCGGGGACGGAGGCGGCGACGACCTCGCGCTCCTTGGCGACCGTCGCGGCCTCCTGGTCGAGCTCGCGGAGGGCGGCGTCGCGGCGGGCGGTGGCGTCGTCGGCCTTGGCCTGGACGGCGGAGACCCGGCCGGTCAGCTCGGTGACGCGCTCCTGGGCGGCCTCGCGGCGCTCCATGACTTCGAGGACGACGTCCTCCAGGTCGCCCTGGCGCTTGGCCAGCGAAGTGATCTCGCGCTGGAGGTTCTCCAGGTCCTTCGGCGAGGTGATCGCGCCCGAGTCGAGGCGCTGCTGGTCGCGGGCGGCCCGCTGGCGCACCTGGTCGACGTCCTGCTCCGCCTTGGTCTGCTCGCGGGCGGTGTCGCTCTCCTCGGTCTGCGAGGCGATCAGCAGGTCGCGCAGCTGCGCGAGGTCGCTGGTGAGCGACTCGATCTCGGCGTGCTCGGGCAGCGACTTGCGCCGGTGCGCGAGCTGCGACAGGCGGACGTCGAGGGCCTGGACGTCGAGGAGTCGGATCTGGTCGGCGGGCGCGGCGTTCAGTTGGGGGCTCCAGAAGAGTGGTGGGTGGTGGTGGTCCAGGGGTCGGTGACCCGCTTCGAGACGTGGACCCGCAGGTCCCATCCGTGGCGGTCGGAGATCGCGTCCAGTTGCGCCGCGGCCTGCTCGCACCAGGGCCACTCGGTGGCCCAGTGCGCGGCGTCGATCAGGCCGAGCGGGGAGTGCTGGATGGCCTCGGAGGCGGGGTGGTGGCGCAGGTCGGCGGTGAGGAACGCGTCGACGCCCGCGGCGCGCACCGCGTCGAAGAGGCTGTCGCCGGAGCCGCCGCTGACCGCGACGGTGCGCACCGTCGCCGCCGGGTCCCCGGCGAGCCGGATGCCCTGCGCGGTGGCGGGCAGCCGGGCGGCGGCGCGGGCCGCGAAGTCGGCCAGGCTCTCGGGGTGGTCGAGCACGCAGATCCGGCCGAGGCCGCGACGGCCCGCGGGGTCGGTGGGGTCCGGCACCAGGGGCCGGTCGACGCGCAGGTCGAGGGCTCCGGCGAGGGCGTCCGAGACGCCCGGGTCGGCGGTGTCGGCGTTGGTGTGGGCGACGTGCAGCGCGATGTCGTGCTTGATCAGGGTGTGCACGACCCGGCCCTTGAAGGTGGAGGCGGCGACCGTCGTCGTACCCCGCAGATAGAGCGGGTGGTGGGTGACGATCAGCTGGGCGCCGAGCCGGAGCGCCTCGTCGACGATCTCCTGGACGGGGTCGACGGCGAAGAGCACCCGGTCCACGTGCGATTCGGGGTCGCCGCAGACGGTGCCGACCGCGTCCCAGCTCTCGGCCCGCTCGGGCGGCCAGAGGGCGTCGATCTCGGCGAGGACTTCAGACAGGCGGGGCACAAGGAAAAGGCTACCTGCCCGCCGCACACCGTCGACCGCGGCTTCCGTACCGGGGGCCGGACCCCCGGCGGACCGGGACCGCGGCGGGGACCACGGCCGCGACCGCGGGGCGTCCGGCCCCGCGCCGACGAGGACGCGGGGAGACGACGGGACGGCGAGGACTACGAGGACGACGGGACAGCGAGGACGACGGGGTCGGTGGGCCGGCGCACCGCTCGGCTCGTCGCCTCACGAGCCGTCCGCCCGCCGTCCCGGCCGCCCGCCGTCCCCGCCCGCCCCGCCGTCGCGCGCCGGGGCGGGCGTTTGCCGGGGCAGGCGTGATGGGACGGGCGTTACTTGACGAGGTCGGCGCGGAGGTCGTCGAGGACCAGGTTCGCGGCCGTGACGCCCAGGCCGAGGTACCAGGTCTCGTCGGGGACGTCCTTGGCCCGGCCCTCCTTGACCGCCTTGAGGTTCTTCCACAGCGGGTTGGCCTGGGTGGTGTCGCGCTTGGTGGCCTTCACGTCGCCGTAGACGCCGGTGAAGATCCAGTCGGCGTCGGCCTCGTCGATCTTCTCGGGGCTGATCTCCGCGGCGAGGTCGTCGATCTGCTGGTTCTCGGGCCGGGGCAGGCCGACGTCCTGGAGGATCGTGCCGATGAAGGACGCCTTGGCGTAGAGGCGGATCCGGTCCGGCATGTAACGGACCATGGAGACGGTCGGCTTGTCGGGGCCGATGTCGTCGCCGAGCTTCTTCGCCTTCGTCTCGTAGGCGGTGAGTTCGCGCTCGGCCTCGGCCGTCTTGTCCAGCGCCGCGGCGTTGAGGAGGTAGTTCTCCTTCCAGGTGAAGCCCGGGCGGATGGAGAACACGGTCGGCGCGATCTTGGAGAGCGCGTCGTACTTGTCCGCGGCGCGCAGCTGGCTGCCCAGGATCAGATCGGGCTTGAGGTTGGCGATGGCCTCGAGATTGAGGTTGTTGATGGTGCCGACGTTCTTCGGGTCGCCCGCGTTCTTCTTCAGGTACGAGGGGATGGCCGCGTCGCCCTCGGAGGGGGCGTAGCCGACCGGCTTCACGCCCAGCGAGACCACGTTGTCGAACTCGCCGACGTCCAGCACGACGACGCGCTTGGGGGCCGACTTGATCTCGGTCCTGCCCAGCGCGTGGGTGAGGGTGCGGGGGAACTCGCCGGGCTTGGCGTCCGTGCCGTACCCCGCCGTCTTCTTCGCGGCGTCGGCGAAGTCCTTGCCGCCCGTCGCGACGGCCGCCTTCTTGTCGCCGCCCTCCGACTTGCCGGATTTCCCGGAGCCCCCGTCGTCGCTCCCGCAGGCGGAGAGGGAGAGGGCGGCGGCCACCGCCAGGCCGACTGCGGCGGTGCCGCGGCGACGAAGGGACATCTCTTGCTCCAGTGATCGGTCACAGGCATTGCTTAGGAGTGCCTAACCTTATCGACCTCCCTCGGTGACAAGCACAGGCGCCCCCTCGACTTCAGGCGATTCCCGACTTCACCACCCTTATGTGTGAAGTGAGGACGCTCGCGTTGTTCGGCAGGAAGTGCGAAAACTAGCGTCGCTCACCGGAGGTGATCACTCGATGACTGTCTGTGCCGTCGAGAGCGGAGTCGCGGGGCTGGCCAGGGGTTTCCGGGACGCGGGACCGGGGGGCGGTGAGCCGCACCCGCAGGCGGCGCGGCCCGCGTTCACGATCGCGGCGGGCGGCTCGTACGCGGCCCGGCTCGCCCCGCGCGAGGTGCCCGGCGCCGGGCGGGCGTGGTTCGTGGAGCGCTGGACGCTCGACGGGCACGAGCCGTACGCGGTGCCGCTCCCGCTCGACCAGCCGGAGGAACCGGACTCGGACGTAATGCCGTTGGCCGACGGGCGGGTGCTGGTCCGGCGCCGGGTGGCGGACCGGCACGCGTTCTCGCTGCTCTACCCGACCGGCCCCGGCACCGGCGAACTGCCGCTCGGCGCCATCGGATGCGAGGATCTGACGCTGCTGCCGCCGTGCCCCGACGGCACCCGCGCGTACGCCCTGGCGGCGGGCGCGCGGTCCACCGCCGTCTGGCTGGTGGCGGGCGGCGTCCTCGGTCCCGAGCGGGTGGCGGAAGTGCCGGGCCGTTGCACCGGCGGGGTCTGGCTGGACGGCGAGGGGCGCATGCTGGCGCTGGACCGGGAGTTGCCGGGCGGCGGCCCGGTGAAGGCGGTGGCCGTGGATCTGGCGCGGGGCGGCGAGGTGACGCCGCTGCTGCAGATCGCCCGGGACAGCGACGACCGGCTGCTGCTGGCCGATCCGGACAGCGGGCTGCTGCTGATCCGCTCGGACGCGCCGGGGCACGACCGGCTGGGCTGGGGGGTGCTGGGCAGTTGCCTGCCGGTGCGCTTCCCGGAGTGTCTGCGGCCGGCGGGGGTGACGATGACGCCGTTCGCCGTGCAGCCGGGGCAGTCGCTGACGCCGGAGGACTGCGCGGTGGCGCTGCGGGTCGACGGAGCGGCGGGCAGCTGGCTCGGGCTGTGGCGTCCGTCGGGGCGCCGGCTGTTCCAACTCGCCGCGCCCGGGGGATGGCAGGCCGGCCGCGGGGTGTGGACCCGGGACGGCGTGCTCCGGCTGCCGTACGCCGACGCGGACGTCGTGTGCGGGGTGGCGCTGGTGGAGGCCCCGCCGGACGCCGGCCCCGACGCGGAACGGTCGTCGGAGGCGGGCGCGGGGAGCGGCGCGGAACCGTCCGCGACCGCCGCGCGTCTTCCGGTGTGCACGCCGATTCCGCTGGGGCAGGCACCCCTCGTGGGACGCGTGATGCCTGGTTAAGATTTCGGGCCTGGGCCACGCAGCCGTATCGACGGTCGCCGGAGGCGGCCGTGTCGTGTTGCGGTGGCGTGATCGGCCCTGGTGCCACTCACATGCAAGCGATCACGACGGGGTGACTTCCCACATGTCTGAAGCCCGAACCGACACGACCCAGACGCGCCCGCAGGGAGCGGACGCGGAGCGGGCCGAAGCCGGCGGCTCCGGAAAGCACCGAGGGGATGTGTCGACGGACGACACGGCTGTACAGCCGCACGGCCGTCACCGCCGCCCCTCGGAGGGGGACAGCCGGGCGGCCTGACCGCTGGGGACATCGACATCGACGAGGGACGGGTGGGCCCCGGACGCCAAGCGGCTTCCGGGGCCCACCCGTTCGCGTCCGGCGGACGACGGCCGGCGAAACGGATCCGGTCAGTAGAATTCATTTCGGTCGACCTGGCGGTTGATGAACATCTGGGCCAGCTTGTCGACCGTGTTCCCGGTGAGTGGGTCAAATGAGCCGAGCTCGCCTTCCGAGGTGCCGATCACCGGGTGCCCGACCCCCTTCACATGCAGATGGATCCGCCGTGCGAACGGCCTGTTCTCCAGACCCGGGTAAGGTGTCGCGGTGAATCTGACCCAGAAGGTCTGCGGCGATTCCTGGGCCAGCGCGAGCACTTGATTCTCAAATGGAATCATCGCGGAATTCGTGGCGTATATGCCCGCCACGAGGTTGCCGCCCGCCGTGCTGCCGCCCAGCTGGGCGCCCCGGATGTGAAGCCACTCCCATCTCTGTTCCATCGTGAAGTTCGTGCCGTGGATCCGGTTGGCCAGTGCCGCGGCCCCGATCGCGTTGACGTTCCCCATCGCGGAATCCTGACCGCTTCCGCGATCCCGGGCCGATATCTGCGTACCGGGTATCCACCCGGAGTCCCACACGGGGGCCGGGAGCGAATTGAATATCGACAGCAGACGTGCGGCTTCGGACGAGTTGTCGTCGATCGCGTCGAACTGCTGATCCGAGTAGCCGGTGCCGGCGATCCGGATCCGATGGTCCAAGCCCCGGACCTGCTGCGCCGTCGAAGCGTAGAAGAGGCTGCCCTCCGGGAGGTCGTACCTGTAATGATTCGGAGTCTCGTTCTCCATCACCGCTGCGAATTTCTGATATTTTTGCGGGTTGCTGAACTGTATGAACGTGATATTCGAGTACTTGCTCCGCTGCTGCTCGGGAATCCCGAGAGCCTCGAACGACTTCTCCCGGGTCAGCCCCATCGAGAAGAGAACTCCGTTCGGGTCCGGCAGACGGGACCCACCGCCCATGTTGTATGTGGTCGCGCCGTTTCGGTAGGCGGTGCGGGCGACGCCCGCCGCCCCGCGCCCCAATGCATCGGTGATGGGGAACAGCCTGCCGCCGTCACGGGAGGAGTCGTAGGCGTAGACATCGCCCAGCAGGTTCACGAACTCTACGGGGTTCTTGCTCGTGGAGCCGTCGACGGCGGCTTGGAAACCGGCAAGGACGCCGTAGCGGACGAACAGGGGGTATTCCCTGCCGCTTACGGACTGGTGACACAAGTAGGCGTACTCGGAGACCGGATCGGACTCGTCCTTGTAGACACGCCGGGCGAGATCACCCAGGTACACCGCCCGCTGGATCGCAGGGCTCCGGTTCACGGGCCCCGGGCCGGCGGGCGCGGGTGCGCCGCCGTCCGGAACATCCCGTTGCACGGGCGCCGTTGTGCTGAGGGCCCGTTTCGCGTTGGCTTCGGCTTCGCGTTCGAACCGGTCGGAGGGGTCGCTGACCTTGAGTCCGTCGCCGTTGTCGACGCCGGCGACAGGCCCGGAGCGTTGTTGGATGACGTGGGTGAGTTCGTGGGCGAGGGTGTGGTCGTCGGCGCCGCCGTCGCCGATGACGACGTGATGGCCGCTGGTGTAGGCGCGGGCGCCGACCTCGGCGGCGGAGGCCCTCGCGGCACTGTCGTCGTGGATGCGGACGTCGGAGAAGTCCGCGCCCAGGCGTGCCTCCATGTCGGTGCGGGTGACGGCGTCGAGGGGCCGTCCGGACGTACGGAGGACGTCGTGGACGGCGGAGCGCTGCACCGCGGGCGCGGCCTGGCCGGTCTGCCGGTGGCCGGGGCCGTGCCGGTCCTGATCCTGGTCCTGGTCCTGGGCCCAGGGATGGCCGGTCCGGCGGAGCATCTGGACCATTGCCGCGTTGCCGATGGTGCCCTGCAGCGCGGAGAGGTCCGCGGGCGGCGCCGGGCTCGCGGCCCGGGGCTGGTGGGCGGGCGCCCTGCTCTTCCGTGTCTCGGCGGACCTGGCCCGTTCTTCGGCGTGCATGCGACCTCTTCCCCGGCGCGGACGACTCCCCTCTGCATACCCGAGGCGCGGGCGGCCGGGCCATGTACACGAGGGCAGAACGGAGGCAACGCGCCCGGGCCGCGGTGACGCGCGGTCGTGGCTCGCCGGGCCATCGGGCCGGGTCCGGCGCGGCGGACGACCGGCTCGGAGTGCCGCGGTCCCCGTGCCGCCCGCGCCCCGGGGCCCGGCCCCCTTCCGGGTCTCAGCCCCGTTTCAGGCCGAGCACCTCGGCCGCCGCGAAGGTCTCGTTCCGCGGGCGGTCCGCGTAGTACGGGGAGAGCGACCGGTCCAGCTCGTCGAAGGAGAACGTCTCCTTCGACGCGTCGAACTTCGCTCCCACCCTGGGGCGTTCGACGATCGCGACCATGCCGCCGTGCACGACGAGCAGCTGCCCGTTGACCCGGGCGGCGGCCGGTGAGGCCAGATAGCCGACCAGTGGCGCGACGTGTTCCGGGGCGAGTGGGTCGAGCGTGCCGTCCGACGGCTCCTGGAAGCCGGCGAAGACGTCCTCGGTCATCCGGGTGCGGGCGCGCGGGCAGATGACGTTGGCGGTGACCCCGTACTTGGCCAGGGCGAGGGCGGTGGACGTGGTGAGGCCGACGATGCCGCCCTTGGCCGCCGCGTAGTTCGGCTGTCCCGCCGAGCCGGCCAGGAACGCCTCCGACGAGGTGTTGACGATCCGGCCGTACACCGGGCCGCCGGACTTCTTGGAACGGGCCCGCCAGTGCGCCGCCGCGAAGTGCGTGGTGTTGAAGTGGCCCTTGAGGTGGACCCTGATGACGGAGTCCCATTCGTCCTCGGTCATCGAAAAGATCATCCGGTCGCGCAGGATGCCCGCGTTGTTGACCAGGATGTCGAGCTTTCCGTAGCTGTCCACGGCCAGGTCCACCAGGGCGCGGGCCTGGTCGTGGTCGGAGACGTCGCCGAGGTGCGCGACCGCGCGGCCGCCGGCCGCGCGGATCTCCTCGACGACCTGCTGCGCCGGGGTCGCGGACGCCTCGCCGGAGCCGTCGCGGCCGGGCTGCCCGTAGTCGTTGACGACGACGGACGCGCCGAGCCGGGCCAGTTCCAGCGCCTCGGCGCGCCCGAGGCCGCGGCCCGCGCCCGTGACGATCGCGCTCAGGCCGTCCAGCGGGAGTGACAGGGGAAGTGACATCGCGTTCTCGGAGCCTCTCGGGAGGAAGCGGGGTGGGGTCGGGGGCGGCGCCGGGGCCGGACCGGGACCGGGGCGGGGCGGAGGGCCGGGCCCCGGGGCCGGACCGGGCCCCGCCCGGTTGCGGGACCGGGCCGCCCGGTGTGCCGTCGGCGCGGGGGTCAGAGCTCGACGCAGGTGCGCAGCGACTCGCCGGTCCGCATCTGCTGGAGGGCGTCGTTGACGTCCTCCAGCCGCACCCGGTGAGTGATCATCGATTCGAGGTCGATGCGGCCGGCCCGCCAGAGCGCGATGGCGCGTTCGTAGGAGCGCAGCACGTCGCCCCCGCCGTACATGGAGGGCAGGATGCGCTTCTCGTCGAAGAACAGCTCGAACATGTTGACCTGGAAGTGGTCGTCCATCGCGCCCGCGCCGACGACGCAGAGGGTGCCGCCGCGCCGGGTGTTCTCGTACGCCGTGCGGGCGGTGGCCGACTTGCCGACGACCTCGAAGACGTAGTCGAAGCCCTCGCCCGCGGTGATCCGCTGCTTGGCGTCGCCGAGTTCGTCGGGGGACACGGCCTCGGTCGCGCCGAACCGCAGCGCCGCCTCGCGCCGGGACGCGACCGGGTCGACGGCGACGATCTGGGCGGCGCCCCGCACCCGGGCGCCCTGGACGGCCGAGACGCCGACGCCGCCGCAGCCGATCACGGCGACCGACGAACCGGTCTCCACCTGGGCGGTGTTGATGGCCGCGCCCAGCCCGGTGGTCACCCCGCAGCCGATGAGCGCGGCGATCTCGTACGGCACGTCGTCGGGGATGGGCACCGCGCAGTTCGCGCCGACGACGACCTCCTCGGTGAAGGTGCCGGTGCCCGCGAAGCCGAAGACGTCGCCGCCGGGGCGCCTGAAGTTGGGGGTGCCGGCGTTCATGAAGCCGGCCAGGCAGAGCTGGGGCTGGCCGCGTTTGCAGGACGGGCACGTCCCGCACGCGGGCAGCCAGCAGACCAGCACCCGGTCCCCCGCCTTCAGCCCGGTGACGCCGTCGCCCACGTCGAGGACCTCGCCGGCCCCCTCGTGGCCCGGGATGAAGGGGGCGGGCTGGGGCAGCACCCCGCTCATCGCGGAGATGTCGGAGTGGCACAGCCCGGTGGCCCGGATGCGGAGCCGGACCTTTCCGGGGCCGAAGCCCACCGCCTCGACGTCGTCGAGGACCTCCAGTTCGTCCTGGCCTATCTCATGCAGTACGGCTGCGCGCATGGTGCGGCTCCCCTCATGGGCCGGTGTCGGTGGGCCCGGGCCGCGACCCGTGTCGCGGGTCCCGGTCATGGGGCCGGTGCCGGTGGGCCCCCGCCGGGGAGCCCGTGCCGTGCGGGCCCCGCCCGGGGCCCTCGGGCCTCGCGGAATCGGTTCAGGAGTGTTCGACGAAGGTGTCGCCGAGCACCGGCGCGTCGTCCCGCTCGACGGCGCTCACCTCGGCCCGGACGCGGCCGTCGCCGGTCCACATCCGGATGCGGAGGGTCTCGCCGGGGAAGACGATCCCGGCGAATCGGGTGCGGTAGGAGCGGACACGGGTCGCCTCGCCGCCGAGCACCGTGTCGGTGACGGCCTTGAGCGTCATGCCGTAGGTGCACAGCCCGTGCAGGATCGGCCGGTCGAAGCCGGCCCGCCGGGCGAACTCGGGATCGGCGTGGAGGGGGTTCCAGTCCCCGGAGAGGCGGTACAGCAGCGCCTGGTCCGGGCGGACCGGCCGTTCCACCACATGGTCGGGCTCGCCGGCGGTCGGGTCCGACCGCCCGGACGGGCCGCGTTCGCCGCCGAAGCCGCCCTCGCCCCGGACGAAGATCTGCGCGTCGTTGGTCCACAGCGGGCCCTCGTCGTCCTCGGCCTCGGTGCGCAGCACTAGGACGGCCGCCTTGCCCTTGTCGTACACCGCCGCGACCCTGGAGGTCTGCACGGCGGTCCCCTCCACAGGGATCGGCCGGTGCACCCGGACGCTCTGCCCGCCGTGCAGCACGGCGGCGAGGTCGATGTCGACGCCGGGCGAGGAGAGGCCGCCGACGACGCCCGTGCCCGCCACCGTGGCGAAGGAGGGCAGCACCTGGAGCCGGGACTCCAGGATGTAGCGCAGCTCGCCGGGGTCGACGGCGGCGTCGGCCCCGCCGGGACCGGAGCCCGCGCCGATGCCCAGGTGGTAGAGCTGGACGTCCTTGTGGCCCCAGCTGATCCGGGTGGAGCGAGGTTCGGCGGCGACAGCCTTTTCGGCATCAATGGGCATGAGGAAGCTGCTCCTTGATGGTGGGAGACCTCGGCGCGGCCGTCCGCACCGTCGACCGCACCGAGGTCGTGCGGGACCGGCCGCCACGCCCGTTCTAGAACGTGTTCCAGCCGATGACTCCCATGTATAACGCAGCCCCCGAGCCGTTGGGAAGACCATTGCTGACGCTGCGTCAGATTCATTGCTGACGCTGCGTCAGATTCAGCTGTCCGGCCGCTCCCCGGCCGGAGGCGACGGCCATCGGATACGGAACCTTCATCTCCGGCGCGGTGACCGCCGCGATCCTCACCCTCGCGGAGATGGTGAGGGAGCTGCGCGCCACCCGGCAGGGGCCGGCCCGGGCCGCCGTGGAGAAGGAGCGGCTGCGGTTCTCCCGCGACCTGCACGATCCGCTGGGCCACACGCTCTCCGTGATCGTGGTCGAGTCGGAGGCCGCGCGCCGGCCCGCGCCCCATGACATCGAGGCGTCGCCGGCCCGGATCGCCGACATCGAGTCCGTCGGCCGCCAGGCCCTCACGGAGGTCCGGGAGGCCGTCACCGGCTGTGCGAGGCGGGCTGGCGATCGAACTGGACCGGGCCCGTTCGGCGTTGACCACCGCCGGGATCGAACCGGTGCTCCGCCGCTCCGGACCGCCGTCGGCCCCGCAGGCGGAGGCGCTGCTGAGCCGGGTGGTACGCGAGGCCGTGACCGCGCGCCACCACCTGCTCGTTCGTGCTGGACGGGGTGCCCGGACGGGTGCGGCTGACGGCGACCGACGACGGTCCCGGCCCGGTCCCGCCGCGCGCCGGGCCGGACACCCGGGCCGGTGAACGGGGGCCCGGGTTCACCGCCGCGCGTTCCCCGGTCTGAGACGCTGTCGGTATGAGTGACCTGCCCGGTGGACGGCCCGCGAAGTGTGTACGAGTCCTGCTCGCCGAGGACCAGGGCATGATGCGCGGCGCGCTCGCCCTGCTGCTGGGGATGGAGCCGGACATCGAGGTGGTGGCGCAGGTGGCCGCCGGGGACGAGATCGTGGACGCGGCGCTGCGGTCCCGTCCCGACGTGGCGCTGCTGGACATCGAACTCCCGCGCCGCAGCGGCCTGGACGCGGCGGCCGATCTGCGGGAGGAGGCGCCGGACTGCCGGGTGCTGATCCTCACCACGTTCGGCAGGCCCGGCTGTCTGCGCCGGGCCATGGAGGCCGGGGCCGTCGGGTTCCTGGTCAAGGACGGCCCGGTCGAGGAGCTGGCCGGTGCGATCCGCCGGGTGCTGGCCGGGGAGACGGTCATCGACCCGGCGCTGGCCGCCGCCGCGCTCAGCGCCGGCCCGAGTCCGCTGACCGCCCGGGAGCGGGACGTGCTGAACGCCTCGGTGGACGGGGCGATGGTCGCGGACATCGCGGAGGCGCTGCGTCTGTCCGAGTCGACGGTGCGGAACTCTCTCTCGTCGGCCATCGGCAAGACGGGAACGCGCAACCGGATGGAGGCGGTCCGGGCAGCCCGGCAACAGGGCTGGCTGTGACGACGGGCCCGGCGGGCGCGCGGCCGGCCGCACCCGGCCCGGCGCGCCTCCCGGCGGACACGACGCCCATGCCCGCGCCCGGCGCGCCTCCCGGCCCGGACACGACGCCCACGCCCGTACCCGTGCACGCACCCGCGCCTGCCCGGCGCCGCCTCCGGGCCCGCGCCCCCTTCAGTGTTTGACGGGCCGGCGGCGCGGCAGCCACAGGGCCATCAGCAGCAGCCCGCCCAGCAGAACCGTTCCGGCGGTGCGGAACGCCAGCGCGTATCCGGCCGTCAGCTCCTCGGGCCCGGTGCCGCCCGCCGTGCGCGCGGCGGCGACGGTGGAGAGCGCGGCGAGGCCGAGCGCACCGCCCATGGTGCGGGAGGTGTTGACCAGTCCGGAGACGAGACCGGCCTCGCCGGGCGCCGCGCCCGCGACGGCGAGCGAGGCGAGCGGGGTGGACGCCAGGCCCGCGCCCGCCATCATCAGGATGCCGGGCAGGCAGACCGAGGTCAGATAGGCGCCGTCGGCCCGCATGGTGGACTGCCAGCAGAAGCCCGCGGCGGCCAGCGCCGTACCGGCCAGGGCCAGGTTCTTCGCACCGGTCCGGCCCATGATCCGGGGTGCGCACTTGGAGCCGAGGACGACGGCCAACGAGGTCGGCAGCAGGGCGAGTCCGGCCTGCATCGGCGTGTAGCCCAGCACTGTCTGTGCGTACACCGTCATGAAGTACCACATCGAGAACGTGGCGGAGCCGATGACGAGCATCGCCGCGTTCGCGGACGTCACGGCCCGCCCGCCGAGCACCCTGAGCGGCATCAGCGGTTCCGCCGCCCTGGCCTCGACCACGACGAAGGCGACGAGCACGGCCGCCCCGCCGCCCAGCGGCAGCAGGGTTCGCGCCGCCGCCCAGCCCGCCTGCTCGGTCTGCACGATGCCGTACGCGACGGAGGCGAGGCCCGCGGTCACCAGGACGGCGCCCAGCAGGTCGATCCGGCGTCGTCCGCCCGAGCGCCCCTCGGTGAGCGCGAGCGCGGCGCAGGTCAGGACGAGCACCCCGATCGGCACGTTGATCAGCAGGACCCACCGCCAGGAGAGCAGATCGGTGAGCACTCCGCCGACCAGTCCCCCGGCCGCGCCGCCGCCCGCGCCGACGGCCATCCAGGTGCCGATCGCCTTCGTCCTGGCCGGGCCCTCCGGGAACGCGGTGGTGAGCAGGGTGAGGGTGGCCGGGGCCAGCACCGCGGCGCCGAGCCCCTGCGCGGCGCGGGCGGCCAGCAGCTGCCAGCCCTCCTGGGCCAGTCCGCCCGCCAGGGAGGCGGCGGTGAACAGGCCCAGGCCGACGAGGAACATCCGCTTGCGGCCGTATATGTCGGCGGCGCGCCCGCCGAGCAGCATGAATCCGGCGAACGCGATGGAGTAGGCGTTGAGCACCCACTGCAGTCCGGCGGCGCTCATGCCGAGGTCGGTGCGCATGGACGGCAGGGCGACGTTGACGACGGACACGTCCAGCACGACGAGGAACTGGCCGACGCAGGCGGCGAGCACCGCCGCCCAGGTGCGTGCGTCGGACCGTATTCGAGGGGGCGTGGGTGTCGTGACGTCAACCATGCCCGTCATCCTCGCAGCCGCCGAGCACCCCGTACATCGGTATACGGGGAGGTCCGGGGGCGGACGGGGCGCGCGCCGGACGCGCGTCCGGACGGCGGAACGCGCCGTCGCCCCGCCCGCGGACCCCCGCCGGCCGCCGCCCGCGCGCCCCGCCGCCCTACCGCCCTACCGCCCTACCGCCCTACCGCCCTACCGCCTACCGCCTACCGCCTACCGCCTACCGCCTACCGCCGCAGCAGCGTCACCACGGCCGCCCCGCCGAGCCCGATGTTGTGGGCGAGGCCGGTCCGGGCGCCCGCCACCTGGCGCGCCCCCGCCTCCCCTCGGAGCTGCCAGGTGAGTTCGGCGGCCTGGGCGAGGCCGGTGGCGCCGAGCGGGTGCCCCTTGGAGATCAGCCCGCCGGACGGGTTGACCACCCACCGGCCGCCGTAGGTGGTGGCCCCGGACTCGACGAGCTTCCCGGACTCGCCCTCGCCGCACAGCCCGAGCGCCTCGTAGGTGAGGAGTTCGTTGATGGAGAAGCAGTCGTGCAGCTCGATCACGTCGAGGTCGGCGGCGGAGAGCCCCGACGCCTCGTACACCTGCCGCGCGGCGGCCCGGGACATCGGCTGTCCCACGGCGTCGACGCAGGTGCCGGAGGAGAAGGACTCCTCGGTGTCGGTGGTCATGGCCTGGGCGACGATCTCGACCGCCCGGTCCCCCAGGCCGTGGCTCTCGACGAAACGCTCCGAGACGACGACGGCGGCGGCCGACCCGTCCGAGGTCGGTGAGCACTGGAGCTTGGTGAGCGGGCGGTGGATGGTCTTCGCGGCGAGGATCTCCTCGACCGTGCACGGGTCCCGGAACTGGGCGTACGGGTTGTTCACCGAGTGCCGGTGGTTCTTGGCGCCGACCGCGGCCAGCTGCGCCTCGGTCGTCCCGTACCGGGCCATGTGCTCGCGGGCCGCGTTGCCGAAGATCTGGGCGGTGGGCGGGCTCATCTCGAAGCCGTGGGCGGCGGCCATCACTCCGTAGTGCCGGGCGACCGGCGAGGTCCTGAAGTCCGCGGCGCCGCCGTCCGCCCCGCCCCCGCCGAGCGCGCCCCGGGACATCTTCTCGAAGCCGAGCGCGAGGACGCAGTCGCTGCCGCCGCCCTCGACGAACTGCCGGGCCATCATGAGCGCGGTGGCGCCGGTGGCGCAGTTGTTGTTGACGTTGTAGACGGGGACCCCGGTCAGGCCCAGCTCGTACACGGCCCGCTGCCCGGCGGTGGACGGCTGGAAGCAGTAGCCCACGACCGCCTGCCGCACCCGCGTGTAGTCGATGCCGGCGTCCGCGAGCGCCGCCGTCCCGGCCTCCCTCGCCATGTCCCAGTACTGCCAGTCCCGGGTCTCGGGCTTCTCGAACCTGGTCATCCCGACACCGACGATGTACGCCTTGGAGACCTTGGCCGCCTCGGCAGCTTCGGCCGCCTCGGCCGCCGTGGAGTCCTCGGACGCCCGGGAAGCCCGGGACGCCTCGCGTGTTTCCTGCGCCTTCATGGACGAACCCCTTCCATCGACGAACCCCTTCCGTTCCTTCAGTCGCGCGGGAGGCCGAGGATGCGTTCCGCGACGACATTGAGCTGGACCTGGGTGGTGCCGCCCGCGATGGTCAGGCAGCGGGACATCAGGAAGCCGTGCACGGCCCGTTCGGCCGCGCCCTCGGCGGTCGCCCCGGCCGGGCCGAGGAGTTCGAGGGCCAGTTCGGCGACCTTCTGCTGGTGGGTGGTCTGGACGAGTTTGCGTACGGAGGCGCCCGCGCCGGGTTCCAGTCCGGACACCTGCCGCAGGGTGGTCCGCAGGGAGACGCAGGCGAGCGCGTGGGCCTCGGCGGCGAGGGCGCCGATCCGGGCGCGGTAGGTGCCGTCGAGTTCGCCGGAGCGGGCGATCAGCGCCTCCAGCCCGGTGTCGAAGGTCAGCTGGTCGGCCATGTGGACGCGTTCGTTGCCGAGGGTGTTGCGGGCGACCCGCCAGCCGTCGTCCGGCGCACCGACGACGGCGTCGGCGGGCAGCAGGACGTCGTCGAAGTACACCTCGTTGAAGAGGGAGTCGCCGGTGATCTCCTTCAGCGGGCGGACGTCGATGCCCTCGGTGTGCTTCATGTCGACGAGGAAGTAGCCGATCCCCCGGTGCTTGGGGGCGTCCGGGTCGGTCCGCGCCAGCAGGATCCCGTGGTCGGCCGAGCGGGCGCCGCTCGTCCACACCTTCTGGCCGTTGATCCGCCAGCCCTCGTCGGTCCGTTCCGCCTTCGTGCGGAGGGAGGCGAGGTCGGAGCCCGCGCCGGGCTCGGAGAACAGCTGGCACCACTGGAGTTCGCCGCGCAGGGTGGGCGGCAGATAGCGCTCCTGCTGCTCGGGCGTGCCATGGGCCAGGAGCGAGGGAATGACCCAGGTGGCGATGCCCAGGTCGCTGAGCCGCACGCCCTGCTCCCTCAACTCCTGCTGCACGACGAGTTGTTGCACGGGGCCGGCGCCCAGCCCGTACGGGGCGGGAAGGTGTGGGGCGGCGTAGCCGGTGGGGGCGAGGGCGCGGCGGGCGGCCTTCGGGTCGAGGCCGCGGGCGGCGGCGACGGCCTCGCGGGCCTCGGCGCGGTGGGCGGCGGCCCCGGCGGGGAGTTCGAGGACGAGTTCGCGGCGGGCCCCGCCCTCGGCCAGCCGCAGGGCCCGCAGCCGGTGGGCGTCCCCGGAGCCCAGCAGCTGGCGGGCGGCCACGGCCCGGCGCAGATACAGATGGGCGTCGTGCTCCCAGGTGAAGCCGATGCCGCCGAGGATCTGGACGCAGTCCTTGGCGCAGCCGTGGGCGGCGTCGAGGGCCTCCGAGGCGGCGAGGGCGGCGGCCAGGGAGCGTGCGTCCGGGGCCGTGCCCGGCTCGTCGAAGGCGCGGGCCGCGTCCCACACCAGGGCGCGGGCGCGCTCGACCCGGACGAGCATGTCGGCGCAGAGGTGCTTGACGGCCTGGAACCGCCCGATGGGCCGGCCGAACTGCTCGCGGACCTTGGCGTGTTCGGCGGCGGTGTCGAGCGCCCGGGACGCGATCCCGCAGGCTTCGGCGCTCAGGAGCACGGCGGCGAGGTCGCGGACGTGCGCGAGGTCGGCCCGCAGCACGCGCTCCGCCGGGACGAGTACGCCGTCGGCGCGGACCTCGGCCGTGGGCCGGGTCGGGTCGACGCCCCGGTGCGCGCGGACGGTCAGCCCCTCGTCGGAGGCGTCGACGGCGAACCAGAGGGTGCCGGCGGCCGATTCGGCGGGGAGCAGGAGGAGGTCGGCGTCGGCGCCGGACAGCACCGGCGGGGCCGCGCCGTCGAGCAGATGACCGTCCCCGTGCTCCACTGCGGTGAGGGTGCCGGGCCCGAGCGCGACGGCGCCGACGCGACGGCCGGACGCGAGGTCGCGCAGCACCGGCTCCCCGGCGTCCGACGCGTGCAGCACGGCGGCGGCGAGGGCGGTCGCCAGATGCGGCCCGGGGAGCACGCCCCGGCCCGCCTCCTCCAGGACCACGGCCAGATCGAGGAGCCCGCCGCCCCCGCCGCCGCGCCTCTCGGGCAGATGGACGGAGAGCAGGCCCTGTTCCACCAGCCCGTCCCAGTGCGCGGGGCGCTTCCCGGGGGCGCCGGGGGCGTCCGCGTCGAGGAAGGCGCGCACCTCCTCCGGCGGCACGGCGCGCGCCAGCCACCCCCGTACGGCCGCCGCCAACTCCCTGTGTTCTTCGGTGATTCCGATGCCCATGCGGATCCTCGCCGGTCGCAGCCACTGGAACGGGCGGCCAGAGTAGAACACGTTCCATTCTGACGGAAGGTCAGATGCCCTTGCGGATGGGCGGGCTGGGCCGAGGCGTGCCGTGCGACGGCGCTGGCGCACGGGAGGCCGCGGGGCGGGGGCGGGCGCACGGGAGGCCGCGCCGCGCACAACGGCGCGGCGGGGGCGTGCGGCGCCGGGGCGCGCGGCCGGGTCGTACCGCGCGCCCGCTCCCGGTCACCGCGGCCGGTAGGCGGTGACCAGTACGGAGACGGTGACCCGGCCGGGCAGGAGGCCGCCGTCCAGGTCCGCGCGGTTCAGGTGGCGCGCGCTCGGCGTCATGCCCACCAGGTCGAGGGCTTCGGCCCCGGTCAGCGGAAGGGCGTACTCGACACGTTCGGTGGCGGCGGCCTCGAAGCACGGGTCCAGCGCCCGGTGCAGGCGCCACTCCTTGGCCGGGTCGACCGCGACCATGCCGGGGAGCCGGGCGCGCAGTTCGGCCAGGTGCCGCCCGGTGGGACGCACCACGACCAGCCGGCCCGCCGGGCGCAGCACCCGGTGGAACTCGGACGGGGCGCGCGGAGCGAACACGTTCAGCAGGACGTCGACGGCCCCGTCGGCCAGCGGGAGAGGGCGGAAGACGTCCCACGCCGCCGCGGCGGCCCGGGGGTGGACACGGGCCGCCGCGCGCAGCGCGCGTACCGAGGTGTCCAGCCCCAGGCCGCGGGCGCCGGGCAGCCGGTCGAGCACGGCGGCCAGGTAGTGGCCCGTGCCGCATCCGACGTCGACGACGGTGCCCCGCTCGGGCGCGTCGTCGGCCGCCAGGCGGACCACGGCCCGGTGGACGGGTGCGAACCCACCGGCGGACAGGAACCGGTCGCGGGCCCGGACCATGGCCGCGTCGTCGCCGCTGGTGGCGCGGGCGCCCGTCAGCAGGGCGGCGTAGCCGTGACGGGCGATGTCGAAGGTGTGGCCCGCCGGACAGCGCAGCGCGCCGGGTCGCGGGCGGAGGCCGGCGCGGCACGTCGGGCAGCGCAGGAGATCGAGGAAGGGTTCGAGGGCGGGTCGAAGCGGGGCGGGCACGAGGCACTCCTGGCGACTTGGCGGAAGGAAGGGAACCGTGCCCGCCCCCGCGCGGAGAGCCGCCGCCCGCCGAAGGACGGGCCGGACGTCCGGCCGCCTGACCCTGCGGGCGCGAAGGGGCTCGCCGGAAACGTGGTTCAGAGGGCGGGCACGCCGAGGAGGGCGACGCCGTGCGGCGTCGCCCTCGTCACCCTTCCCTCAGAGGAAGCAGTAGTGCGGAACGCTCCTGAACGCCATGCCGGGAGTCTACGAGTTCCGGCGGAGCTCCCCGTGAACCACCGTGCGCCCTGCCCCGGTCCCCCTCCCCCGCCCCGGGTTCCGCTCCCTCGGCTCCCCCGCTCGCCGAAGCGCCCCGCGCCGCGCGCACGACGGCGCGGCGCGGGGCGTACGGCGCGGCCCGGGAAGTGAATATGACGCTCCGTCAGTGTGACGGACGGGCGGAGTATGGCCGAACAGCGCCTGTCGGCCGCTCAGTTCAGGACAAGTACGCTGCCGCGGACCGTTCGTTCGGCGTTCACCGGAATACCTCGCGCGCCTGGCAGGTTGCAGCATGCACGTATGCGGCGGCCGGCGTCGCCCCGCCGCCGCGCCCGCACGCCTTTCTCCTCGCTCCTTCGCACCCCTTCGATCACGCCGCCCGGAGGCCGCACGCATGCCAGAGACGACGAACGGACAGCACTCGGAGGAACTCCCCGATCCGCGTACGCGCGGCGCGGGCGGCGGTGTCGTCCCCGTCCTCGCCTTCGCGGGCATCACCGTCGCGGTGATGCAGACCCTGCTCGTTCCCGTCATCAAGGACCTGCCCGCCCTGCTGCGCACGGATCCGTCCGACGCCACCTGGGTCATGACCGCGACCCTGCTCGCGGGGGCGGTGTCCACCCCGATCATGGGGCGGCTCGGCGACCTCCACGGCAAGCGGAAGATGCTGCTCGCCAGCCTCGCCGTGATGGTGGTCGGCTCCCTGATATGCGGCTTCACCGACGACCTCGTGGTCATGATCGCGGGCCGCGCGCTCCAGGGCTTCGCGATGGGCGCCGTCCCGCTCGGCATCGGCATCATGCGCGACGAACTCCCCCGTGAGCGGCTCGGATCCGCGATGGCTCTGATGAGTTCCTCGATCGGGGTGGGCGGCGGGCTCGCGCTGCCGTCCTCCGCGCTGGTCGCCCAGCACTACGACTGGCACACTCTGTTCTTCGGCGCGGCCGGCCTCGGGGTGCTGTCGATGGCGCTCACCGCCCTCGTCGTACCGGAGACCGCGCTGCGCGCTCCCGGGCGGTTCGACCTGGTCGGCGCGCTCGGTCTCTCGCTCGGCCTGGTCTGCCTGCTGCTGCCGGTCACCAAGGGCAGCGACTGGGGCTGGACCTCGGGCGCCACGCTCGGTCTGGTCGCCGCGGGTCTGGTGGTCCTGGTGCTGTGGGGTCTGTTCGAACTGCGCAGCCCGGCGCCCCTGGTCGATCTGCGGACCACGGCCCGGCGCGAGGTGCTGCTCACCAACCTCTCCTCGATCATGGTCGGGGTCGCCTTCTACGCCGTCTCGCTGGTCCTGCCGCAGCTGCTCCAGCTGCCGACGTCCACCGGATACGGCCTGGGGCAGTCGATGGTGGCCGCCGGGCTGTGCGTGGCGCCGCTGGGCCTGACGATGATGCTCGTGGCCCCGCTGTACGCCCGGCTGTCCGCGCGGCGCGGCCCCAAGGTGTCGCTGATGGCCGGGATGCTGGTGATCGCGGTCGGTTACGGGGCGGGACTGGGGCTGATGGGCTCCGCCTGGCAGACCGTGATCATCGCGGTGGTGATCGGGGCCGGCATCGGGCTCGCGTACTCCTCGCTGCCCGCGCTGATCATCGGCGCCGTCGACCCGTCCGAGACGGGCGCGGCCAACGGCCTGAACACCCTGATGCGTTCGATCGGCACCTCGGTGTCCAGCGCGGTGATCGGCATGGTGCTGGCGAACACCTCGGTACGGGCCGGCGGGGCGACGGTGCCCTCGATGGAGGGGTTCCGGATCTCGTTCCTGATCGCGACGGGCGCGGTGGCGGGCGGGCTGGCGCTGGCCGCGTTCCTGCCGTCGCGGCGCGACGCCGCACGGCCGGTGCTGCTGGCGAGCAGCGCCGACGACGAGGCGACGGCCCCGGCGCGGACGCCCGTGCCGTCCCGTGCGGTCGCGGGTTCGGGCGGCTTCCGGGGGCGGGTGCTGGACGCGGACGGCGCCCCGGTGGCCCGCGCCAACGTCACGCTGATCGACCATCGGGGACTCCAGGCCGGTCTCGCCGTGTCGGACGAGGACGGCCGCTACGCGCTGTCCGCCCCGTCCGGCGGCGGCTATGTCCTGGCCGGCTCGGCCGCCGGGTACGCGCCGCACGCCCGGTCCGCGGTCTACCCGGGCGACGGGCGCCCGGTCGACGCCGATCTGGTGCTGGAGACCAGGGCCCCGCAGGAGAACCACATGGGACATGGAAGCCATGCGGGGGTCGCGGGCCCCGGCGCCTGACCGGCCCGGGCGGGCCACCGGGGCGGCGCGTGTTCCGCGGGGGCCGAGCGCCTTCCGCCCGGCCGGGGCCGCCCGCCCGCAGGGGAGGGGCGGCCCGCCCGCCGCCGCCGGCCGCCCGACCGCGGCCGTCAGCGCACCGGCGCGTCGAACCGCGGGGTCACCGTGAGCAGATGGGAGACGTCCGACCCGGCGGGAAGCTCCTGCGGCTCCGCGCCGCGGACGAACAGCCGGGCGGGCCGGGCGCCGTCCACCCGCGCCTGCCGCCCGTCGACCCGCAGCCAGGAGCCCTCGCGCAGGCCGAGCACCGGCACGTCGTTCTCCTCCAGGAACTCGGTGAGCCGCTCCTCCCGGGTCTCGCCCTTGTGGGTGCTCGCCGGGTCCGGGTCGAGGTAGTGCGGATTGATCTGGAACGGGACCAGGCCCAGCGTCTCGAAGGACGGCGGCTGCACGATCGGCATGTCGTTGGTGGTGCGCAGGGTGGGCGCCGCCATGTTCGTACCGGCGCTGGCGCCCATGTACGGAAGCCCGTCGCGCACCGCCTCGGCCACCGCGTCCCGCAGCCCGGTCCGGTACAGCGCGCTCAGCAGCCGGAAGGAGTTGCCGCCGCCGATGAACACGGCGTCGGACGCGGCGAGTTCGGCGACCGGGTCGGCGTTCTCGTGGACGCCGCGCACGGCGACGCCGGACGGCGCGAGGGCCTCGCGGACGCGCGCGGTGTACGCGGTGTAGTCGGCCAGGGCGTACGGCACGAAGGCCAGCCGGGCGCCGGCCGGCAGGAACGCGGTGACGACGTCGAGGGCGTGTTCCAGGTAACCACGGCCGTACTGGGTGGAGTTGGAGAGCAGCAGCAGATTCACAGGGGGTTCCTCCCGGTTCTCTTCGAACCTCGTCGGGCCTCTGCCGAGGCCATCGGGTGGTGCGGTCGTCCTTTCGGGACGCTTCTTCCGGGCCCGCCGGGTGGCGCGGACCCGTCAGGCGCTACGCGGCCGCCGGGTGCGGGCCCTGGGGCGCTGCGGGGGCTGGGTGAGCCGCTTCTCCAGCAGCTGGGCCGCGTGGCGCAGGGCGTCGAGCCGGTCCTCGGGCGCTCCCCGGAAGAGCTCCTCGGCGCCGCCGAGGCTGAGGCTCCCGTACGGTTCGCGGCCGAGGAAGACCGGCACGGCCACGGTCGCGATGCCGGTGTCGTACTCCCCGACCGTCCAGGCGTACCCCTGCGACCGGATCCTGATGAACTCCTCCTCCAGCCGGTCCGGATCGGTGACCGTCCGGTCGGTGAAGCGGGCCATGGGGCGGCCCCGGAAGAGCCGGTGGCGCTGTTCGTCGGGCAGGTACGCGTAGTACGACTTGCTGGTCGCGCCGGCGTGCGCCGGGTAGAGCTCGCCGACCAGCGGGTAGTAGCGCAGCGGTCCGGCCACCCCCTCCTCCGCGGCCACGCACCGCATGTGGAAGCTGTCCGGCAGGCAGAACAGCACGGTGTCGCCGGTCACCCGGCACAGCTCCTCCAGGACCGGTCCGGCCAGCAGCTCCAGCGATCCGGAGCGTTCCCAGAGCCGGCCCAGGCGCAGCACGGCGGGGCCGATGCGGTAGCGGCGGGTGGTCGGGTCGGAGACCAGGAAGCCGCGCCCGGCGAGGGTGGCGAGGAGCCGCTGGGCCACCGAGGTGTCCCAGCCGAACTCCTCGGCGACCTCGGTGACGCCCCAGTCGGGCCGGGTCCGCTCGAAGGCGAGCAGCACCAGGAGCGCCCGGTCGACGGTCTGCAGCGCCCCGGCGGGGGTGCGTCGGTCGAGAGCGAAGTCCGCCATCGTCATCTCACCATTCAGACGTGAATTGCAAATAACGGGAAACTGTTGCGCTCAACGCTATCCGATCCCGAATGTTGCCTGAGCACCCTGCCCCGCCCTCCTTCCCCCTTCGGGCGCCGGCGGAGGTGCCCGGATCGCGCCGTCCCGGGTGTCCGGATGAGTGAGAAAGGCCCCCCATGCTGAAGTACGTGCTGGACATCGTCGACCTCCTGGACGATCCCCAGGTCGACGGCAAGGCGGTCGCCGGGTACCTCGACTCCGTGAGCGGGGCCGAGGGCGCGTCCGCCCAGGTCACCACGGTCACCGGCGAGCGCGGCTCGACGGACTTCGTACTGGTCCGCATCCCCGGCGCGCGAGGGCGCGCGTCCGGCGGCGACGCCCGCACGCTGGGCGTGGTGGGCCGGCTCGGCGGCATCGGCGCCCGGCCCGAGGTGACAGGCATGGTCTCCGACGCCGACGGGGCGATCGCCGCGCTGGCCACCGCCGCCAAGCTGCTGGACATGCGCCGCCGCGGCGACGTGCTGCCCGGCGACGTGGTCGTCGCCACCCACATCTGCCCCGCCGCGCCGACCGAGCCGCACGACCCGGTGCCGTTCATGGGCTCGCCCGTGGACATCGCGACCATGAACCGCCACGAGGTGACCGACGAGATGGAGGCCGTGCTCTCCATCGACACCACCAAGGGCAACCGCATCATCAACCACAAGGGCCTCGCCCTGTCGCCCACCGTCAAGGAGGGCTGGGTGCTGCGGGTCAGCGAATCGCTGGGCGAACTGCTGGCCGTGGTGACCGGTGAGCCGTTGGTCACGTATCCCGTGACCACGCAGGACATCACCCCGTACGGTAACGGTGCACACCACATCAATTCGATTCTTCAGCCCGCCACCGCCACGGCCGCCCCGGTCGTCGGCCTGGCCGTCACCTCGGCGGCCGCGGTGCCGGGCTGCGCCACGGGAGCGAGCCACGAGACGGACATCGCGTCCGCCGCCCGCTACGCCGTGGAGGTCGCCAAGTCCTACGGCGGCGGCCACCTGGACTTCCACGACGCGGTGGAGTTCGACAACCTCGTCAGCCGCTACGGGTCCCTGGCTCACCTCCAGACCCTCGGCCGTACCCCCCAGGAGTCCTGATGGCAGCCACCCCGAAGGCCGGTGCCGCGCCCAGCGCGGCGAGACGCGGCGACGCCCCCGGGACGGGCGGCGCGCACGAGGCGAAGAGCATCGGCAGCGACGACTACTCGCTCACCCGCGTTCCGCGCGACAAGCGGTTCGGCTTCTGGTCGATGCTGCTCCAGTGGCTGGCCCAGTCCGGCTCCATCTCGCAGTTCACCCTCGGCGCCACCATCGGCGTCGGGATGACCTTCAAGGACGCCTTCCTCGCCTTCACGCTGGGCGCGGTGATCCTGGAGGTCGTGATCTTCGCGATCGGCCTGGCCGGGATGCGCGAGGGCCTGGCGACCCCGATGCTGACCCGCTGGGTCGGCTTCGGCCGCAACGGCTCCGCGCTGGTCAGCTTCGTGATCGCGGTCAGCCTGGTCGGCTGGTTCGGCGTGCAGAACACGATCTTCGGCAACAGCGTCTCGGCGCTGATCGGCGGACCGGCCTGGATGTGGTGCCTGCTGGCGGGCGCCGCGATCACCGCCCTGGTGATCTTCGGCTTCCGGTACATGGCCGTCTTCGCCAAGATCGTGACCCCGCTCTTCTTCGCGATGGTCGCCTGGTCGGTCGTCTCGACGCTGAAGGACCACTCCATCGGCGACCTGATCGACTCCCCGGCCCCCGGCGCGACGATCCCGCTGGCCGTCGCCGCCACCGCCATCGCGGGCGGCTACATGACCGGCGCGATCGTGGCCCCGGAGATGACCCGGTACAACCGCAAGGGCTCGCACGTCTTCCTGCAGAGCGCCGCGTCGATGATCCTCTCCGAGTACATCGTCGGCATGACCGGCGTGCTCCTCGGCCACCTGGTGAAGAGCAACGAGGTGTCGCACATCGTGCTCTCCACCTCCGGAGCCTTCGGCGTGATCGTCGTCCTGATGTCCACCGCGAAGATCAACGACTGGAACCTGTACGGCTCGTCGCTCGGCGTCGTCAACTTCTTCCAGGTCGTCTTCGGCAAGCGGCTGCACCGCGGCGTCATCACGATCGTCCTCGGTGTCGCGGGCACGGCCCTGTCCGCCGTCGGGATCATGACCCACTTCACCGACTTCCTCTCCGTCCTCGGTGTGGCGATCCCGCCGATCGGCGGCATCATCGTCGCCGAGTACTGGGTGGTGAAGCGGATGCGCAAGCCGCTGGACGACACCCGGGACGCCGAGACCCTGCCGAAGTCCTCCCCGACCTGGGTGCCGATGTCCCTCGCCATCTGGATCGCGGCGTTCTGCGTCGGCAAGTTCTACGAGGGCGGCATCCCGGCCCTGAACTCGCTCGCCACCGCCTTCGTCCTGTACAGCGTCCTCGGCCTGCTGGGCTGGGTGAGGCCGTACGGCACCTCCGCCCTGGACGACGACGAGGCGACCGCCGCCCGTGACACCGCCCCGGTGAGCGCGGCATGACCACCAGCGACCGAGGGAGCGACATGACCACCCCCGACCCCGGCACTCCTCTCGTCCCGGCCTCCGAGCTGTCCCAGGACGAGGTCATCACCCTCTGCGCCGAGCTGATCAGGTTCGACACCTCCAACCCCACCAGCGACGAGCGCGCCTGCGCCGACTGGGTGGCGGGCCGCCTCGCCGAGGCGGGCATCGAGTCCGAACTGGTCGAGTCGGCCCCGGGCCGCGCCAACGTGATCGCCAGGATCTCGGGCAGCGACCCGGAACGCGGCGCCCTGCTGGTCCACGGCCACCTGGACGTGGTGCCGGCCGACGCCTCCGAGTGGCAGGTCCCGCCGTTCTCCGGCGAGATCCGCGACGGCTACCTGTGGGGGCGCGGCGCGATCGACATGAAGGACACGGTGGCCGTCATGCTGGCCACCGCCCGCCACTTCGCCCGCACCGGCGCCCGGCCCTCCCGCGACCTGGTCCTCGCCTTCCTCGCCGACGAGGAGGCGGGCGGCAAGTTCGGCGCCCACTGGCTGGTCGAGCACCGCCCGGACCTGTTCGCCGGGGTCACCGAGGCGATCGGCGAGGGCGGCGGCTTCTCCTTCGCGATCGACGACACCCGCCGCCTCTACCCGATCGAGAACGCCCAGCGCGGCATGGCCTGGATGGAGCTCACCGCCACCGGCCGGGCCGGCCACGGCTCGTCCCCCAACGACGAGAACGCGGTCACCGACCTCGCGGAGTCGCTGGCCCGCATCGGCCGGGAGACCTTCCCGATCCGCCTGATCGAGCCGGTCCGCGCCCTCCTCGAAGAGGCCGCCCGCCTCTACGGGGTCGAGTTCGACGAGAACGACATCGAGGGCAGCCTCGAACGCCTGGGCCCGGTCTCCGACTTCATGCAGGTGGTGCTCCGCAACTCCGCGAACCCCACCATGTTCGACGCGGGTTACCAGACCAACGTCATCCCCGGAAAGGCGACCGCCCGGGTGGACGGCCGCTTCCTGCCCGGCCACGAGCAGGAGCTGATCGACACCGTCGACCGGCTGATCCTGCCGTCGGTCACCCGCGAGTGGGTCAACCACGACATCGCGATGGAGACGACGTTCGACGGCCCGCTGGTCGACGCCATGTGCGCGGCGGTGCGCGCCGAGGACCCGGACGGCCACCCCGTCCCGTACTGCAACCCGGGCGGCACCGACGCCAAGGCGTTCACCCGCCTCGGCATCCGCTGCTTCGGCTTCAAGGGCCTCAAGCTCCCGCACGACCTGGACTACGGCCGCCTCTTCCACGGCGTGGACGAACGCGTGCCCCTGGAGGGCCTGCGCTTCGGCGTCCGCGTCATGACCCGACTCTGGCAGAGCTGCTGACCACCGCGTCCCGGCCCCGCCGGACGGCCCGACCCGGGCTCACCCCTCGTACGCCCCCGCCGGACCCCCGTCCGGCGGGGGCGTACGCACACGCGGTGGCACCCGGTGGCACGGCGTAGCACGCGGCGCTGTCAGCGGCAGGATCTGCGCCGCCGTCATCGGCTCCGGCCGCAAACCCCGGCGGCGGGTGGCCGACTTGATGATCGCGTCCATCGCCGTCGCCGAGCAGCTTCCGCTCGTCACCACGAATCCGGATGACTTCAAGGGGCTGGACGGCCTCCCCACGGTCGTCCCCGTCACAGGGCCACGGGGGCTCCACGACCGATGGCTCCCGGCGCCTCTCGGTCTCGGCCCGTATCACTTCCGCCTTCGGCCCCGGTCCTCGTTCTCGGGCTCGCCCCTGTACGGGTTCACGGTCCCGGGACGTCGAGTGCGGCCCGGGTGACGGCGCGGGCCGGGCCCGGCCGGCCGAGTACCTCGGTGCTGTCGACGAACTGGTCGACGGCCCCGGACACCGGCAGGGCGCGCACGGCCGGGTCCGTGATGCGGAGGCGCAGCGCAGCGGTGAAGCGTTCGGCGTGCAGCACCCGGAACGGGCGGCTGTGGTACGGCCGCGTGGCCGGGTCGACCGGGTCGGTGAGGGCGAGACCGTTGTGCAGGGCGGCGACCGCCTCGTAGGCATGGCAGAGGTGCGCTTCGCGGGTGCGCCAGTCGGTGGCGGCGAGGGCGGCGGTGAGGTGCGGGGTGAGGGCGCCCGCTTCGGGCGTATGGGCGAAGGCGGAGCCGAGCCATTTGCCGTACGGCGGGTAGCGGCGGTCCATCAGCAGGCACAGCCGCATCAGATCGCGCACCAGCCGCGCGGCGACGACGGCGGAGCCGAGTTCGTCGCCCACTTCGCCGCAGCGGCCGACGAAGGCTTCCTCCTGGGAGATCCGCTGCCACTGGCAGGCCAGCAGGTGGAGCCAGAGGTCGTGGGGGTACCAGTCGAGAGCGGCCCGGGCCGGGGCGAGCCGCCCGAGCCCGTCGTGGAAGACGGCGCCGGCGGTGACCTCGGCGAGGCGCTGGGTGGGGACGGCCAGCCAGTCCTCCGGGGTGACGCCCTCGCCCGGGTCGAAGCCGAGTCGCGCGGTGAACCAGGTCGCCGGGTCGGTGATCTCGACCCGGTGGCGGACGGGCCCGTCGGTCGCCCGCATGACCCCGATGCCCGCCTCGATGCCCGCCTCGCCGGTGGCGGCGAAGTGCGTCGGGTAGCCGCAGACGGTCTTCGGCAGGCGCTCGGAGAGCAGGACGCCGATCCGTGCGCCGTGGCGGGCGACGTCCCGGGGGCTCAGAAAGATCTGGACGCGGGGCCCCCAGTCGTGGTCCGCCGAGCGGGCCGTGTCGAATCCGAGGACCTCCGAACCGCTGCCGATCCGGGCGGCCGAGTACACCAGCCCGGGAACCGCCTCCTCGAGTACGGGCCGTACCGCTTCGTCGTGGAAGCGGCGGCAGAGCTCCAGGCCGGGAAGGAAAGCGGGTGTCGTCATGTCGGGCAGAGTGCCGGACCCGCGCGTGCGAGTCGAGGGGAATTCCGCGCCGCCGGCAGGCGAACACTCCCATGCGCGCGGGAAGGCCGGCCCGCCCCCGCCGGGTCGTTCGCCCGCAGACATGGCACACGGGGAGCCGTCGGCGCCGTCCGGGCGGCGAGTCCGCCGCCGGCCCGCCGCCGGCCCGCCCCCGCCCGCGTCGCCGCCCGGGGCGTACGGCACGATGGGGCGCCGTCGAAAGCGCACCCGCAGAACCGTCCCCATCTGGAGGAACCCGTGACCGCCGAGTCCGCCGCCGAGCCGTCGCCGCAGGTCACCGAGCCGTCGCCGGAGGTTCTCGCCGCCTTCCGGGCCGCCAAGGGCTTCATGCCCGTGGACGAGGGGCTGGCGCTGTACCGGGCCGCCGTGGCGGGGGCCGCGCTGGGACTGCCGGTCCTCGAAGTCGGGACGTACTGCGGTCGCTCCACCCTCCTGCTCGCCGACGCCGCGCGGGCGGCCGGGGTGACGGCGCTGACCGTCGATCACCACCGGGGCAGCGAGGAGCAGCAGCCGGGCTGGGAGTACCACGACCCGGACGTCGTGGACCCGGAGGTGGGGCGGATGGACACGCTGCCGACGTTCCGCCGGACCCTGCACACGGCGGGGCTGGAGGACCACGTCGTGGCCATGGTCGGACGGTCCCCGCAGGTCGCCGCGGTCTGGGGCCGGGAGCTGGGCCTCGTCTTCATCGACGGCGGGCACACCGACGAGCACGCGAACGGCGACTACGAGGGCTGGGCGCCGCATGTCGCCGCGGGCGGGCTGCTGGTGATCCACGACGTGTTCCCCGACCCGGCGGACGGCGGGCAGGCCCCGTACCGGATCCATCAGCGGGCACTGGCCTCCGGCGCGTTCACCGAGGTGTCGGTCACCGGCTCGCTGCGGGTGCTGCGGCGCACCGGGCCGGGGATCTGAACCGGGGCCGGCCGGTGTGAACCGGCTCGGGCCGGCCGGTACCGCCGGGCGCGGCACCGGCCGGGACCGCCCGACGGGACCGTCGGCCGGGGCCGCCGCGCGGTGGGGTGGCACGGCACGGACGTCGGCGGGCGCGGCACGGACCGGCGGGGCCGTCGGCGCGGGGCGCCCCGATAGCATCGCGTGGTGCCGTACGACGAGAGCGTTCCCCCCACACCGCGCCGCCGGCCCCTGCTCGCCGCCGTCGCGCTCGCAGCCGTGTGCCTGACCGCCGCCGGTTGCGGCGCGGAGGGCGGCGGCGGTGTCCCCGGGCAGCGGGCCGAGCCCGGGCCGGGCGGCGACGGAGCCTCCGCCGCGCCGACCGCCCCGGCCACGGAGGACGCCAGGAGGCCGGAGAAGACCCCGGCCGGGACGTCCGACGCGCCCGCGGACCGACCGGCCTCCGGGCCGCTGTCCGGGAAGACGGTGGTCATCGACCCCGGGCACAATCCCGACAACCGTCTGCACGCCGGCGAGATCAACCGTCAGGTGGACATCGGCACCGGGCGCAAGGAGTGCGACACCACCGGGACGTCCACCGACGACGGTTACCCGGAGGCCCGGTTCACCCTGGACGTGTCGCATCGGGTGCGCGACCTCCTGCGGGCGCGGGGCGCGAAGGTGGTGCTGACGCACGACGGCGACCGCCCGTACGGGCCGTGCGTCGACGAGCGGGCCCGGATCGGCAACGACGCGAAGGCCGACGCGGTGGTGTCGGTGCACGCGGACGGGTCCGCGGTCGGGAACCGCGGCTTCCATGTGATCCTGCCCGGGCCGGTGCGCGCCGGGAGGGCGGACACCTCGAAGATCGTCGAGCCGTCCCGCGAACTCGGCGCCCGCATCGCGGGACTCTTTCTCCGCGACACCGGAAGCGCGCCCTCCAATTACATCGGCGGCCATACCGGACTGGACGTCCGCAAGGACCTGGGCGGACTGAATCTGTCGACCGTGCCCAAAGTGTTCATCGAATGCGGCAATATGCGTGACCCGAAGGACGCCGCCCTTCTCACCAGCGCGAGTTGGCGCCAGAAGGCGGCGCAGGGCATCGCCGACGGCATCAGCGGCTATCTGGAGGGGTAACAAGAGGACGTCCCGCGACGGAACCGGGGGATGTCCGTTCCGGTTCCGAGCCGGGCCGCAACCCGGCCGGGCAGACGATAGATTCATCCGTACGATGGGGAGCCGCGCAGAGCTTCGCGCCGTGACCGCCCGCCGGTGGCGACGGCGACCACCCCGACGAGACGATCGACGAAGGACCTTCACGTGAATATGCGCTCCCTCACTAGAGGCGACGGAGTGGTGATCGGAGCAGCGGTGGTGCTGTTCATCGCCTCTTTCCTCCACCTCAGCGGATTTCAGTGCCCGGCGGGCCTGAACTGCTCCAGTTACTCGGCGCCCAATGCCTGGGACTCGCTCTCGCTGCTGATGAGCGTCTTCCTCGGCGGCATCATCGCGGCGGCGCTCGTGGTGGTGGGCCGCACGATGCCGAGCCGCAAGGTCCTCGGCTTCGAACTCGGGCAGTTCGGCGCCGCGTTCAGCGTCTTCGTCCTGTGGACGGCGTTCTGGACGATGATCGACGCCACCAACGCGGGCGCCGGTCTGATCCTCGGTCTGCTGGGCGCTGTCCTGCTCGCCTTCGGCACGGTCGGCACCCCGCTGATCCCCGCGCTGCGCGCGCCGCTGATGGGCGCCCCGAGCCCGGCCCCGCAGCCCGTGCAGTCGCCGTACGGCGGCCAGCCGCAGGCCGGCCAGGGCTACGGCTACCCGGGCGGCCAGCAGCAGCCGTACGGCGCGCAGCCGGGTCAGCAGCAGCCGTACGGGGCGCAGCAGCCGCAGGGCGGCCAGGCGCAGACCGGTCAGGCGGCCGGCCCGCAGCCCGGTCCGTCGCAGGCCGGTCCGTCGCAGGCCGGTCAGCCGGGCCCGGCGGCGGACTTCGCGCCGTTCTGGTTCGCGGTGCCGGTGACGCGTCCGCTGTACGGCGAGGACGGTTCGCCGTCGCCGATCGCCGAACTCGCGCCCGGCACCTGGTACCTCGCGGTCGAGCAGCGCGGTTCGGCGCTCGTCGCCCAGACCCAGGACGGCCGGCGCGGCGTGCTCCAGGACACCACCGGCATCCAGCGCGGCTGAGCCGCCCGGCGTCGAACAGCGGCCCCTCACCCTTCCGGGTGGGGGGCCGCTGCCGTACCCTCCCTCCTGCGTCAGACATCTGACGTAGCGTCAGAAGAATGAGGGAGGCGGCGGCATGCGGCTCGGACTCGCGCTCGGCTACTGGGGCCGCGGCCCGGACCCCGCCCAACTGGAGCTCGTCCGGGAGGCCGAGCGGCTGGGCTACGCGTCGGTGTGGACGGCGGAGGCGTGGGGTTCCGACGCGTTCACCCCGCTGGCCTGGATCGCCGCGCACACCTCCCGGATCCGGCTGGGCACCGGCATCGCGCAGATGGCGGCGCGCACCCCGACCGCGACCGCCATGCAGGCGCTCACCCTCGACCACCTCTCCGGCGGCCGGATGATGCTGGGGCTGGGTCTTTCCGGCCCGCAGGTGGTGGAGGGCTGGTACGGACGGCCGTTCCCCAGCAGCCCGTTGACCGCGACCCGGGAGTACGTCGACGTCGTCCGGCAGGTCCTGCGCCGCGAGGCGCCCGTCGAGCTGGACGGGCGGTTCCACTCCCACCCGTACGCCGGGCCGGGCGCGACCGGGCTGGGCAAGCCGCTGAAGTCCATCACCCATCCGCTCCGGTCCGAACTGCCCGTGCTGCTGGGGGCGGAGGGGCCGAAGAACATCGCGCAGACCACACGGATCGCGGACGGCTGGCTGCCGTTGTACTGGTCGCCGCTGCGCACCGAGGTGTACGAGGCCTCGCTCACCGGCCTGCCCGAGGGATTCATGATCGCGCCGATGGCCCGGGCGCGGGTCTGCGACGACGTGGCCGAGGGGCTGTTGCCGGTGAAGGCGATGCTCGGCTTCTACATCGGCGGGATGGGGCACGCCGCCCGCAACTTCCACGCCGATCTGATGGCGCGGATGGGGTTCGAGGAGGAGGCGCGGCGGATCCAGCGCCTGTTCCTCGAAGGGCGCAAGGAGGAGGCGGTGATGGCCGTGCCGGATGCGTTCGCCGACGAGATCTCGCTGGTGGGGCCGCGTCGGCGCATCGCGGAACGGCTGGAGTCGTGGCGCCGGGGCCCGGTGACCGATCTGCTGGTGACGGCCCCGGACCCGCACACGCTGCGGGTGCTCGCGGAGCTCAGCTGAGGGACGCCGGGCGGTCGGGGTCGGCGGGCCAGGGACCGGCGGCGGCCGCGGCCGGGACCCGGGCCGGGGAGCGCGCGGGGCCCGGCCGGTCCGGGTCGGTCGGCCAGGACTCGGCGGCGTCGGTCGTCGCGGCCGGGGGCCGGGCGGCGGCCGGTGCGGGCCGGGCGCGGTGCCGGGTGGCGGCCCGCTCCCACGGCTGCGGGTCGGGGTAGGTCAGGAGTTCCAGGGTGCTGCCCCAGGGGGTGCGCAGGTACGCGAACCGGTTGCGCTCCCCCGCCTCGGGGCCGGGCAGCGGCCGGGGTCCGGCGAGCAGGGTCGCGCCGGCGGCCACGCAGTCCCGTACCGCCGCGTCCAGGTCGTCGGCGTAGAGCGCCACATGCTGCCAGCCGAAGTCGCAGGGCAGCACCGGGGGTTCGCGGCGCGGGCCCTGGAACTCGAACAGCTCGATGCCCGGCCCCTCGACGGCCGGGCCCTCGCCGGGGAGGGCCAGCATCCGGATCGCCAGCTGCTGGGTGCCCGCAGGGACGCCGAGCCGCCGCTCGACGTCCGGGCCGCCCCGCGGCCCGTCGTGGCGGCGCAGGGTGTCGTAGAGCACCACGGCGCCGAACGCCCTGGTGAGGAAGAGGGTGGCGGTCTCCAGGTCGGGGACCGTGACCCCGATGTGGTCGATGCCTCGCACGCTCGTGGCCGTCATGGCTTCACCGTTCCTGTCCCGGCGCCGCGCGGACCGCGCCGCCCGTCCCGTGGCTCCCGGCCCCGATCCGTTCCGGGAGGGCGCCGTCGCGCGACCAGGCCAGCAGTTCCCCGGCCGGCCAGGTGGTGACGACGCGCTCCGCCGGGACGCCGCACTCCTCGGCGCGGGCGCAGCCGTTGATCTGCCAGTCCAGCTGCCCGGGGGCGTGCGCGTCGGTGTCGACGGCGAACAGGACGCCCGCGTCGACCGCGCGGCGCAGCAGCCGCCGGGGCGGGTCGAGCCGTTCGGGCCTGCTGTTGATCTCGACGGCCGTTCCCGCCTCCGCGCAGGCGGCGAAGACCCGGTCCGCGTCGAACCGCGACTCGGGGCGGCCGCGGCCGGTGAGGAGCCGCCCGGTGCAGTGGCCGAGGACGTTCGCCCTCGGGTGGCGGACGGCGGCGACCAGGCGCCCGGTCATCGGCGCGGCGTCCATCCGCAGCTGGGAGTGGACGGAGACCACCACCACGTCCAGCTTCTCCAGCAGGTCCTCGTCCTGGTCGAGGGAGCCGTCGGGGAGGATGTCGCACTCGATGCCGGTGAGCAGGCGGAACGGCGCCCACCGGGCGTTGAGCTCGGCGATCTCGTCCAGTTGCCGGCGCAGCCGCTGCAGGGAGAGCCCGTTGGCCACGGTCAGCCGGGGCGAGTGGTCGGTGAGGACGGCCCATTCACGGCCCAGTTCCGCGGCCGCGCGGCCCATCTCCTCGATCGGGCTGCCGCCGTCCGACCAGTCCGAGTGCAGATGGCAGTCGCCGCGCTGGAGCGCGAGCAGGGCCGCCCCGGCGTCGGGGCGGGGCGCGGCGGCGGCCTTCTTCTCCAGCCGTGCCAGATAGCCGGGCTCCTTCCCGGCCACCGCCTCCCGGATCACTTCGGCGGTCCTGGGTCCGATGCCCCGGACCGACTCCAGCGAGCCGTCCTCGGCGCGCCGTGCGACCTCGCCGTCCGCCATGCCCTCCACCACGCCCGCGGCGGTGCGGAACGCCTGCACGCGGTAGGTGTCGGCGCTGTCGCGTTCGAGCAGGAAGGCGATCCGTTTCAGGGCGCGCGCGGGCTCCATCGGCACCTCCCCAGGGGCCGCCGGGGCACGGCGGCGCGGGCGACGCCCGGCGCCACCGGCTTGTCCCTTCCAGCTTGGCCCAGCACGGCTCCGCCCGCACAGCGACGGGCGGAGCCGGAGCCGTGCCCCGTGCGCATCCCCGCGCACGCCCCGCGCCCGGGCGCCGGGGCTTGCGGGCGGGGGCGGGGCGTGTGGCGGGGCGCCGGGGCTCAGCCGAAGGTGGTGCCTGCCAGCCAGGCGTCCAGCACCTCGGCGTCCCCCAGCACCTCGACCCGGCCGCCGTCGGCGGGGAGCCGCCGGTTGAAGACCAGCATCAGGTCGGTGAGCGGGCCGCGCAGTGCCACGGACGCCTTCGCGTGGGCGTGCCGCCAGGCGAAGCCGTCCTCGCCGTGCTCGATCAGCCACTCGGCGTCCGGGACGTCCGTGGCGTGCAGGTGGAGGGAGCGCCCGGGCCCGATCAGCTCCGGGGCCTCCGCGCCGCGCACGGCGCGCACGAAGGCGACGATCTCCAGCCACTCGTCGATGGTGTCGGCGGCGAGCTCCGGGGCCACCTCGTACCCGGCCCGCACCGCGAGGGCGGCGTCCGCCTGGTGGACGATGGTCTCGTGCGCCATGCGGCGCGCCCAGAAGCCGCTGCTCGGCTCCCACGCCCAGGACCACATCTCCTGGCCCGGTCCCGCCTCCCGCAGCGCCTCGGCGGTCTTCGCCGCGCCCTCCGCCAGCCAGGCGTCGAGCACGGCGGGGTCGTCGCCGTCCGGCCGGGAGTCCGGTACGTCTTCGAGCGGGACCGCCTCGGTGGCCCGGGTACGGAGGATCTCGCCGACCCAGCGGTGGGCCCCGCCGACGTGCCCGGCGAGGTCGCGAAGGGTCCAGTCGGGGCAGGTCGGCACCGTCGCCCCGAGGTCCGCGCCGCGCAGCACGGTCCTCAACGCATCGGTACGGCCGATGATTTCGTCGCAGTAGAGGTCATGCGGAAGTGATCCCATGCCAGGAGCCTACGGGGCCGCCCCGCCCTTCACGGCGGGACGGCCCCGGGAAGGGCGGCGGAGCGGCGCCCCGGGTTGGCGGGGCTCCCGGCCCACCGCGTCATCCGCCGAGCTGGGAGGTGCTGGGCACCTTGTCCTTGACGTCGACTCCGGCGCTGTGGCCCGCGCCCTTGATGTTGTTGATCACGTTCTCGAAGGCGCCGACGTCGCTCTCGCTCGCCTGGCCCCTGCGGAGCTTCTCGCCGAGCCCCTTGAGCGAGTCGATGCCCGACGTCAGCGGCGCGACGGCCTTGGACAGCAGCGGGTCGCCCTTGGCGTTGGCCGTGGCGGCCTTCAGCCGGTTGTACGCGAATCCGCCCGCCAGCCCGGCCTTGACCAGGGCCGAGGTGCGCCCGTCCGCGCCCTTCTTGAACTTGCCCGCGCGGTAGGGCTTCACGATCCACTGGTACGTCGCACCGGCCGCCAGCCCCGCGTTGGCCACGAACCGCGTCTTGGCGAGCTTCTGTCTCCGGGCCTGCGTCGTGGGCGATTCGCCCGGTGACTCGGTGCCGTTCGTGCTCGTGGAGCCGCCACCGCCGCAGCCGGTGATCCCCGCCAGCACGGCGCAGGACAGCAACAGCGACAGGAGCAGGCGGTGCGCCGGCACGCGACCGGTCGTGGCGCAACTGAACACGGCAGACCTCCCTGGCCCGGCCCTTGGCGACGGTCGCCATGGTGAGCGCGCCTCGGCGCGCTCGTTCCCAGGCTGACCCGGTCGGGGGTGGTGCGCCACCCGGGCTGTCCGGTCCCCGGAAACGCCCGGCGTTCCGGGCCCTCGGGCGGTGCCGCGACGACGGGAAGGGGGGCGGCCCGGTCGGTCCGCCGGGCCGCACTCCGTCGAGGTTGTGACCGCCGCGGACGACGTCGTCGCGTGCCTCGGTGAGAGTTCACCGACGCCGGCGGACCGCGCGTCGCGCGCGTCGGGACGGGCCTCAGGCCGAAGGCGCCCGGCAGCAGCCGGACTCCAGGCCGTGCGGCAGCCGTTCGCCGCCGAACACGGCGGTGGTGGCCTCGTCGCCGCCGAGCGCGGCGACCGCGAGCAGCAGGGAACCGGCGGTCCAGGTGGTGAGTTCCCGCGGCCAGAACGCCCGGTTGCCCTCGAAGACGTACCCCGTCCAGTACAGGCCGCCCTCGGCGCGCAGGTGTCCGATGGACTGGAGGATCTCCAGCGCACGGTCCGACTCCCCCATCACCCAGAGCGCCAGGGCGAGTTCGCAGCTCTCGCCGCCGGTCACCCACGGGTTGGGCAGCACGCAGCGCACCCCGAGACCGGGGACGACGAAGCGGTCCCAGCCCTCCGCGATCCGCTCCCCGGCCGCCGCCCCGGTGACCGCGCCGCCGAGGACCGGGTAGTACCAGTCCATCGAGTAGCGGCTCTTGTCGAGGAAGCGCTCCGGGTGCGCGCGGATCGCGTGGCCCAGCGCCCCGGCCGCCAGCTCCCAGTCGGGCTGCGGTTCCTCGCGCCGCTCGGCGAGGGCCAGGGCGCAGCGCAGCGCCTGGTGGATGGAGGAGCAGCCGGTCAGCAGCGCGTCGTGGACGGGGGTTCCGTCGGCCTCGCGCTTCCAGCCGATCTGGCCGCCGGGCTGCTGGAGGCGCAGCACGAACTCGACGGCGGCGTAGACGGTGGGCCACATCCGGTCCACGAAGGCGTCGTCGCCGGTGGCCAGGTAGTGGTGCCAGACGCCGACGGCCGCGTACGCGCAGAAGTTGGTCTCCAGACCGCGGTCGGTGGGCCGCTCCGGGTCGCCGTCGTGGTAGGCGGCGTACCAGGAGCCGTCGCCGTTCTGGTGCCGGGCCAGCCAGTCGTACGCGCGTGCCGCGGCGGCGTGCTCGCCCGCGGCGTCGAGGGCCATGGCGGCCTCCACGTGGTCCCACGGGTCGAGGTGGTGGCCCCGGAACCAGGGCAGCGCGCCGTCCTCGCGCTGCACGGCGAGGAGGGCGGAGACGGTCTCGGCCGCCTGCTCGGCGGTGAGGACCCCGGGCAGGACGAGGTGCTCGGTCTGCTCGGGAGTCGTCACGCCTCGGCCCTGGGCAGATCCTCGGCGACGAACCCGGCGGAACCGGCGGAGTCGGCGGAGTCGGCGGAACCGAAGGCGCCGACCGCGGCGTCGGAACCGGCGCCGGCGACGTCCCCGGCCGGGGGCAGGTGCGGCTTGGTCGCGTACGCCACGAAGCTCTTGCCGACCACCGGGTTGAGCAGTTGCTCGGTGACCCGGGTGAGGGCCGGCTTCTTCATGATGTCCCAGACCAGCAGCTTGTGGTACGCGCGGACCGGGAGCGCCTTGTCGTTGTCGACGCCGAACGCGCACTTGAGCCACCAGTACGGCGCGTGCAGGGCGTGGGCGTGGTGGGTGCCGTACGGCTTGAGGCCGGCGCCGCGCATCCTGGCGAGCAGTTCGTCGGCCTTGTAGATGCGGATGTGACCGCCCTCGACCTCGTGATAGGCGTCGGAGAGCGCCCAGCAGACCTTCTCGGGGCCGTAGCGCGGGACGGTGACGGCGATCCGGCCGCCGGGCTTGAGGACCCGCACCATCTCGGCGAGCACCCCCTTGTCATCGGGGATGTGCTCCATGACCTCGGAGATGATCACGACGTCGAAGGACTCGTCGGGGAACGGCAGGTTGAGGGCGTCGCCCTCCATGGCGGTGGCGGTGGCGCCCTCGGGAGCCTCCCCGGCCTCCTTCATCGCGGCGAACCACTTCGCGACCTCGCGGATCTCCTCGCCGTTGCGGTCGAGGGCCACGACCCGGGCGCCGCGCCGGTAGCACTCGAAGGCGTGGCGTCCGGCGCCGCAGCCCAGATCGAGCACTCGGTCGCCTGCGGCGAGCGGGAAGCGGGTGAAGTCCACGGTCAGCACGGGTGCCTGCTTTCGCGGTCGGTGGGGATCGGCGTGGATCAGTGGGCGGGGCCAGGCCCTGTCTTCAAAGTGCCGTCGTTCGGCCGGAGGCCGGGTCGTGCGGCGTCTGGTGCGTGCGATCGCAAGGCGGAGGATCGTCCTCTTACTGGACGTACGAGGACGACTCCGACAACGCCGCGAGCAATGGGGTCTCCCCTGCTCGAGCGAAGCCGAGAGCTCGGGGAAGTGCCAGGCGTCACACGGCAGACGGCAGTTTGAAGACAGGGCCTACGAGGCAGGGGGCGCGGGGCGGGGACGGCCGCGGGCGGCCGGGTCACCGGCGGCCGCCGGGACGGGCGGTCCCGGAACGGGCCGCGGCGATCGCCTCGCGGTAGCGGGCGGCGGTGCCGAGGGCGGCCTGCTTCCAGGTGAACCGGGACAGCACCCGGGCACGGCCCGCGGCGCCGAGCCGGGCCCGCAGCTCCGGGTCGTCGAGAAGCCGGGCGAGCGCGTCGGCCAGCGCCCCGGCGTCGGCGGGCGGCACGGCCAGGCAGGTCTCGCCGTCGGGTCCGGCGACCTCGGGGATCGCGCCGCCGGTGGTGGCGACGAGCGGCGTGCCGGTCGCCATGGCCTCGGCGGCGGGCAGCGAGAAGCCCTCGTACAGCGAGGGGACGCAGGCCACCTGGGCGCCGCGCACGAGGTCGACGAGCTCGGCGTCGCTGACGCCCTTGACGAACTCGACGGCGTCCTGGAGCCCGTGCCGTTCGATGGCCTGCGCGACCGGTCCGTCCTCGGCCCGCTTGCCGACAACCACGAGATGCGCCGCCGCGTTGCCGGTGCGGAGCTTGGCGAGCGCCTCGACGAGGTGGACGAGCCCCTTGAGCGGGACGTCGGCGCTGGAGGTGGTGACGATCCGGCCGGGGACCTCCGGGACGGACGGGTCGGGCGACCAGAGGTCGGTGTCCGCGCCGATGTGCACCACGTGGATGCGGTCCTCGCGCACCCCGAGGTGGTCGGTTATCTCCTGCTTGGAGGAGCCGGAGACGGTGAGCACCGAGGGCAGCCGGCGCGCGACCCGCCCCTGCATCCGGGTGAAGCCGTACCAGCGGCGGACCGAGGCGCGGCGGCGGCGGTTCTCGGCGGCGTCCAGCTCCAACTGCCGGTCGACGGTGATGGGGTGATGGATCGTCGTGACGAGCGGAGCGCCGAGGTCCGCCAACAGCCCGTAGCCGAGGGTCTGGTTGTCGTGGATGACGTCGAACTCGCCGCGCCGGGCGGCGAGATGACGCCGGGCGCGCAGGCTGAAGGTGAGCGGCTCCGGGAAGCCGCCGGTCCACATGGTGGCGACCTCGGCGGCGTCGATCCAGTCCCGGTACTCGTCGCGCTTCGGGGTGCGGAACGGGTCGGGCTGGCGGTAGAGGTCCAGGCTGGGCAGTTCGGTGAGCGGCACGCCCTCGTCGAGCACGGGGTACGGCTGGGCGCCGATCACCTCGACGCTGTGGCCGAGGCGGGCGAGTTCGCGGCTGAGGTGGCGCACGTAGACGCCCTGGCCGCCGCAGAAGGGGTTGCCCTTGTAGGTGAGGAGTGCGATGCGCAGCGGGCGGTCGTCGGCGGCGCCCGACGTGTCGCCGCTCGCGCGGGGGCCGGTCTCTATGGCCTCGGCGGTCACACTCGGCCCCCTTCTCAACTGCGTTTCGCCGGAGCGTAACCGCTCGCGCTAATCTAGAACAAGTTTCAGACTGGATCGTTCAATGAGCTACGAATCTACCGGCAGGTAGCGTCGGTGCAACGGCCGGACCGGGTGATTCGCGCCACGACCGACGCCCTGGCATGCTGTGCGCCGCCGGGAGGCCGAGCGGCCTTCTTCCGGTCCTTCCGGTCGCGGACGAAAGCCATGGATGGGGGACACATGACCGCGGAAGCCAGACCGGCGTCGCCGCCCCTGACCGAGCGCCAGGAGGCCCGCCGCCGCCGCATTCTGCACGCCAGCGCCCGGCTCGCGGTCCGGGGCGGTTTCGAGGCGGTGCAGATGCGCGAGGTCGCGGAGGCCGCGGAGGTCGCCCTCGGCACGCTGTACCGCTACTTCCCGTCCAAGATCCATCTGCTGGTCGCCACCATGCAGGACCAGCTCCAGCAGATGCACACGACCCTGCACAAGCGGCCGCCGTCCGGGGACCGTCCGGCGCAGCGGGTCGCGGACACCCTGATGCGGGCGTTCCGGGCGCTCCAGCGCGAACCGCACCTGGCGGACGCGATGGTGCGGGCGCTGACCTTCGCGGACCGCAGCGTCAGCCCGGAGGTGGACACGGTCTCGCGGATCACCACGGCGATCGTCCTGGACGCGATGGGGCTGGAGGACCCGACGCCGGAGCAGCTCTCGGCGGTCCGGGTCATCGAGCACACCTGGCACTCGGCGCTGATCACCTGGCTGTCGGGGCGGGCGTCGATCGCCCAGGTGAAGATCGACATCGAGACGGTGTGCCGGCTGATCGACCTGACCGCGCCGGAGCCCGGGCCCGCGGCCTGACGGCGCCCGGCGACGCCCGGGCGCGGGCGCGGCCCGGCGCCCATGTGCGGCCGCCACATGTCCCCCGCGTCAGGAGGGGCGTCCGGCACCATGTCGACGGCGGCGCGGTGTTCATACGGTTCGGCGACATCCCATGAACTCGCCTAGGAGCCGGTCATCATGCGTCGCACATCCACGGGCACCGTCCGCCGCCGTCCCAGATCCCTGTCCGCCGTCACCGCGCTGGCCTCGGCCGCCCTGCTGCTGGCCGGGTGCACCGCCGCCGGGAAGGCGGGCGAGGACGGTTCCGCGTCCGGCGACGCGAAGGACCGGAGCGTGAAGGTCGGCCTGGTGTACTCCCGCACCGGGCTGCTCGCCGACTACGGGAAGCAGTACCGCGACGGGTTCATGGCGGGCCTGGACTACGCGACCAAGGGCACCGGGAAGGTCGCCGGGCACCGGATCGAGGTCACCGAGCAGGACGACGCGGGCGACCCCGGCAAGGCGGTCTCCGCGGCCAAGAACCTGATCGGCAAGGGCTACAAGGTGCTGGCCGGCACCACCGACTCCGGGGTGGCCCTCCAGATGGCGCCGCTCGCCGCCCAGAACAAGGTGCTCTACATCAGCGGGCCGGCCGCCACCGACGCGGTGACCGGGATCAACGCGTACACCTTCCGTTCGGGCCGGCAGTCCTACCAGGACATCCTGACCGCCGGGGCGATGCTCGGCGGGGCCGGGGGCAAGAAGGTCACGGTGCTGGCCCAGGACTCCACCTTCGGGCAGGCCAACGTCGCGGCGGTGAAGGCGGTCCTGGGCGGCCGGGGCGCGAAGGTGGGGTCCGTGCTGGCCCCGCCCAGCGCCACCGACCTGACCCCGTTCGCCCGGCAGGTCAAGGCGGGCGCGCCCGACCTGGTCTTCGTCGCCTGGGCGGGCGCCACCGCGCCGGCGCTGTGGACCGCGCTGGACCAGCAGGGCGTGCCGGCGGCGAGCAAGGTCGTGACGGGCCTGGCCGGGACCGCCTCGTACCCGGTGTTCGGGGACGCCGGCGCCAAGGTGTCGTTCCTGGCGCACTACTTCCCCGGGGCGGGCGGCGGCAACGCCGTGGAGAAGGCCATGCTCGACGCGGTCGGCAAGGCGGGCGGGACCCCGGACCTGTTCACCCCCGACGGGTTCACCGCCGCGCAGATGGTGGTGCGGGCCGTCGAGAAGGGCGGGGCCGACGACACCGCCGCCATGGTGAAGGGCCTGGAGGACTGGACCTTCGACGGGGTGAAGGGCCGGGTGCGCGTCCGGGCCGGGGACCACGCCCTGCTCCAGCCGATGTTCGTCGCGAAGCTCGACGGCAAGGGCGCCGGGGCGAAGCCGCGGCTGGTGACCACCGAGCCGATGGACACCGTCGCGCCGCCCGCGAAGCCCTCGGCGGGCTGACCGATGCCCGTACCGCACACCACCGCGCCCCGCCCGGGCGATGCCCCGGGCGGCGCCCCGGCCCCCGCCCCGGTGCTCCGGCTCTCCGGTCTCGGCCGGCGCGTCGGCGGGGCGACGATCGTCGAGGACGTCTCGCTGGACGTCCGCGAGGGCGAGTTCCTGGCCTTCATCGGCCCCAACGGGGCGGGCAAGACCTCCCTGTTCAACCTGATCAGCGGGGTGGCCCCGGCCACCGCGGGCACCATCGAGCTGGACGGCGCGGACATGACGGGCCGTCCCGCGCACGAGCGGGCCAGGCGCGGCATCGGCCGCACCTTCCAGACGTCGAGCCTCTGGCCCGGGATGTCCGTCGCCGACCACGTCCGGCTGGCCGCGCAGGCGGCCCGCGGCGGCTCGTACCGGCTGTGGCGGCGCGCCTCCCCGTACGCCGCGGAGGTGACCGGCGTGCTGGAGCGCACCGGTCTCGGCCACCGGGCGGAAACGCCGGCGTCCGAACTGTCGCACGGCGAGAAGCGGAAGCTGGAGCTGGCGGTGCTGCTGGTCGGCGAGCCGCGGCTGATGCTGCTGGACGAGCCGATGGCCGGGGTGAGCGCGGAGGAGGTCCCCGCGCTCACCGAACTCATCCGCACCCTGCACCGGGACGAGGGCCGCACCGTCCTGATGGTCGAGCACCACATGGACGTCCTGCTGGGTCTGGCCGACCGGCTCGCCGTGATGCACCACGGCCGGCTGCTGGCGCTGGACAGCCCCGCGGCGGTCACCGCCGACCCGACCGTGCAGCGGGCCTACCTCGGGGAGGGGCTGTGACGACCGGACCGCTGCTCGCCGTACGGGACCTGCGGGTCCTGATCGGCGGCCGGCACATCCTGCACGGCGTGGACCTGGACGTCGCCCGGCACGGGGTGACCGCGCTCCTGGGCCGCAACGGGGCCGGGAAGACCACCACCGTGCGCGGTGTCCTCGGTCTCGTCCCGCGCACCGGCAGTGTGCGGCTGGACGGGGCGGAGACCGTGGCGATGCCCACCCACGCCGTGGTGCGGCTGGGCGTCGGCTACGCCCCGGAGGACCGGGGGATCTTCGCCGGGCTGACCGTGGCGGAGAACCTGAGGCTGGCCGAGCGGCGCGGCGCGGGCGAGCCCGCGTACCCGCTCGTCCATGAGCTCTTCCCCGAACTGAAGGAACGGGAGCGGCAGTTGGCGGGGACGCTGTCCGGCGGTCAGCAGCAGATGGTGGCGATCGGGCGCACGCTGCTGAACGGCAACCGGCTGATCATCGCCGACGAACCCACCAAGGGCCTGGCGCCCAGGGTGGTGACGGAGGTGGCCCAGGTGCTGGAGCGGGCCGCCGAGGCGGTGCCGGTGCTCCTGGTGGAGCAGAACCTCGCCGTGGTGCGGCGCCTGGCCGGGCACTGCGCGGTGCTCGCCGACGGCCGGACGGCCCATCAGGGCCCGGCCGCCGAGCTGCTCGCCGACGCGGAGGCGGCACGGCGCCTGCTGGGCGTGGGACACGGCCCGGCGGCGACTGCCGCCCCCGCCGGGGCGGATGCGCCTGCCATGCCCGTGAACTCACCTGACGCGGAGGCGGATTCCTGATGTCCACCGTCGTTCTGCTCACCATGACCGGGCTCGGTCTGGGGGCGCTCTACTTCCTCGTCGCGTCGGGCCTCTCGCTGATCTTCGGCCTGATGGACGTGCTCAACTTCGCGCACGGGGCGCTGCTCTCCGTCGGCGCGTACGGCACCTGGTGGGCGGCGTCCGGGAACCTGCCCGGCGCCGGGCCCGGCGGGGCGGGCTTCGTCCTGGCGGTGCTGTTCGGCACGGCGGTGGGCACCGCGGCCGCCGTGCTGCTGGAACTCGCGGTCGTCCGCCCGCTGTACACCCGGCCCCGCGAGCAGGTGCTCGCGACGGTCGGCGTGGGGCTCGCCGTCCCCGCGCTGCTGTCGGGGATCTGGGGCTCGGACGCCCGGACCTTCCCGGGGCCGAAGGCGCTGTCGGGCACCTTCGGGCTGCTCGGCGCCCAGGTGCCGGTCAACCGGCTGGTGCTGGTCGCGGCGGCGGTCGTGGTGCTGGTGGCGCTGCGGCTGTTCCTCGGCCGCACCCGGCACGGCCTGGTGGTACGGGCCGGGGTCGAGGACCGGGCGATGGTGACCGCGCTCGGCATCGACGTGCGCCGGGCGTTCACCCTCGTCTTCGCGATCGGCGGCAGCGCCGCCGCGCTCGGCGGGGCGCTCGGCGGCCTGTACTTCGGCTCGGTCGACCCCCACCAGGGGACCTCGCTGCTGATCTTCGCGTTCGTCGTGGTGGTCGCCGGCGGCATGGGCTCGGTGACCGGCGCCGCGGTGGCGTCCGTGGTCATCGGCCTGGTCCAGCAGTTCGCCAACTACTACACCGCAGCGGGCCTCGGCGACCTGGCCGTCGTCGTCCTGCTCGCCGCGCTGCTGCTCGTCCGGCCGCGCGGACTGACCGGGAGGCTCGCATGAGCGCCGTCACCGAGACACCCGACCGCGCCGCCGGCCGGCCGCACGGCCGCCCCGCGGGACCCACCGCCGGGTCCGCGGTCCGGCTGCTGCGCCGCTGGTGGCCCGCCGCCGCACTGCTCGCGCTGCTCGTCGCACCGTTCAGCGCGCTGCCGCTGCCGGGCCTGCTGGACGGCCCGGTCGGCAGCCCGGGAAGCCTCCAGCTCCTGGCCACCTGCCTGTTGTTCGGGGCCCTGGCGACCGGCTACGACCTGTTGCTGGGCCGCACCGGGCTGCTCTCCTTCGGGCACGCGCTGTACTTCGCCGCGGGCAGCTACGCCACCAACCTGTTCCTGCTGGAGGCGGGTCTGCCGTTCGCGGTGTCCGCGGCGCTGGGCCTCTGCGCCGGGACCGTGCTCGCGCTGGTCCTGGGCTCGGTGAGCCTGCGGGTCACCGGCATCGGCTTCTCGATGGTGACGCTGGCGTTCGCCCAGGCCGGCTCGATCCTGGTCTCCCGCGACCCCGGCGGTCTCACCGGCGGCGAGGAGGGGCGGGCCGCCCCGGCGGAACTGCTGCCGTCCTGGCTGGTCGGCATCGACCACACCGCGAACCTGTACTGGGTGGCGCTGGGCTATCTCGTCCTCACCCTGGCCGTCGTCCACTGGGCGGTCCGCTCCCCCACCGGGCGGGTCTGGGAGGGCATCAGGGAGAACGAGCGCCGGGTGGAGGTGCTGGGGCTGAGGCCGTACGGGTTCAAGCTGACGGCGTTCGTCCTGGCCGGGGCCCTGGCCGCGCTGGGCGGCCTGGTGCACCTGCTGCTCACCGGCGGCTCGACCCCGCGGACGACCACCTCCGACTTCACCCTCTCCCTGCTGGTGATGGTGGTGCTCGGCGGTTCCGGCACCCGCTGGGGCCCGCTGGCCGGGGGCGTTCTGTACACCTGGGCCGATCACCGGCTCGGCGATCTGGCCGGGTCGGGCGCGGTCGCGGACCTGCCCGCGGTGCTGCGGGTGCCGCTGTCGCAGCCGCTGTTCCTGCTCGGTGTGCTGTTCGTCGCCGTGGTACACCTGCTGCCGGGCGGCCTGGCCCGGCTGCCCGCCCGGTTGGCCGCCGCGCGCCGGCGCGGAGCCGGCGCCCCGTCCCCGACACACTCCCGGAAGGAGAACGCGCAACCGTGACGCCGTACGAGGAGATACGGGTTCCCGTGGCCGGGGGCGAGGCGGCGGTGCTCCGCTGGCCGGCCCGCGAGCCGGACGCCCCGGTCGTGGTCGCCCTGCACGGCATCACGTCCAACGCCCTCACCTGGGCCCCGGTGGCCGGACTGCTGGACGGCCGGGTCACTTTGATCGCCCCGGACCTGCGCGGCCGGGCCGGGAGCGCCGCGCTGCCGGGCCCGTACGGCATCGCCGCGCACGCCGACGACGTCGCGGCCCTCACCGAGGCGCTGGGCCTGGACCGGGTGGTGCTGGCGGGGCATTCGATGGGCGCGTTCGTGACGGCGCTGGCCGCCGTGCGGCACCCGGACCGGTTCGGGCCGCTGCTGCTGGTCGACGGCGGGATCGGCTTCCCCGCGCCCACGCATCTGTCCCCGGACGAGCTGATGACCGCGGTGATCGGCCCGGCCATGGACCGGCTGTCGATGACGTTCCCGGACCGGGCCGCGTACCGCGCGTTCTGGCAGGCGCACCCGGCGTTCGCGGAGGACTGGTCGGACGAGGTCGACGCGTACATCCAGCGCGATCTGACCGGCGAGGAACCGGAGCTGCGCTCCACCTGCCGGATCGAGGCGATCCGCACCGACGGCATCGGCCTGTTCGACGAGGAGGTGCTGACGGCGGTCCGGCGGCTGCCCGCCCCGGCGACGCTGCTGTGGGCGCGGCGCGGCCTGATGAACGAGGACCAGGGTCTGTACGACGAGAGCCGGCTGGCCGCGGCGGATCTCGCCGGCACGGGGGTGACGCCGGTCCAGGCGCCCGACGTCAACCACTACACGGTGCTGACCGGCGAGAAGGGCGCCCGGGAGGTCGTACGGCATCTGCTGGAGCTGTGCGCCGCCCGCTGACGCGGGGCGCGGGCGGGTCCGGCCGGGGCTGCGCACGCCACCGGCCGGACCCGCCCGCGCCGCGTTCCCCGGGGAGGGGTCACCGCTCCCCGGCGCCCGCCAGCTCGTGGAGTCTGAGGGCGAGTTGGAGTTCCAGCGCCCGCGCGGGCTCGTTCCAGTCGTGGCCCAGCAGCGCCTGCACCCGGTCCAGCCGCTGCACCACCGTGTTGACGTGGACGTGGAGTTCGTCCTTGGCGCGGACGAGACTGCCCCCGGATCCGAAGTAGGCCCGGAGGGTCCGCACCAGATGGGTGCCGCGCCGCGCGTCGTACTCCAGCAGCGGGCCCAGGGTCGCCGTCACGAAGCCGTCGACGTTCTGCCCGTTGCCCAGCACCACGCCCAGGAAACCGAGTTCCTCGACGCACGCGCCCTGTCCCGTACGCCCCAGGACCCGCAGGGCGCGCTGGCAGCGCGCGGCCTCGCCGTACGCGGAGACCAGTTCCCGGACGCCGCGGGCGGGCCCGGCGGCGGCCACCGTGACGGGGGCCTGGACCAGCTGCCCGAGCTGGGCCGAGGCCGCCCGCGCCGCGTCACCGGCGTCCGCCCCGGGCCCGTCGGCGCCGATCAGCAGGACCACCTGCCCGTGGTGTTCGGCGCTCACCCCGTGGCTGTCGCCGCCGAAGAGGTAGCGCACCGCGGCCGGCGCCAGCCGCCCCCGCGCCCCGCCGTCGGCGAGCAGCAGCAGATGCGGGCGGTCGAGGTCGACGCCGAGCCGCCGGCCGCGTTCGACGAGCCCGGCCGGGTCGCGGTCCCCGTCGGTCAGCAGGTCGGTGATCAGCTCGCCCCGCACCCGGTTCTCGGTCTCGGCCACCGTGCGCCGCAGCAGCAGGAGCAGCCCGGTGACGACCGAGGCGCGTTCGAACAGCCGTCGGTCCGAGTCGTCGAGCGGGGCGCGCCGGTGCAGCACCAGGCCGGCCATGAGTTCCCGTCCGGCGAGGACCGCGCAGATCCACCGGCCGTCGCGGTGCACGGCACGGGCCCCCGTGCGGGACTCCTCCGCGGTCTCGGCCAGCCACCCGGCGTCCATGCTGTCGGCGGCGAAGTCCGCGCCGTCGGGGCGGACGGCCGCGAGGGGGCGGCCGCCCGGGTCGTGGATGGTGAGCGGCGAGCCCAGCAGGGCCGCGACGGCGGCGGCGACGTCCTTGACGTCCCTGCCCCGCAGCACCAGGTCCGTCAGCCGGTCGTGGGACTCCTCGGCCCGCCGCATGGCCGCCGAGTGGGCGCGTACGGCGGCGTTGGCCTCGGCCAGCTCCGCGTTCGCGGCGGCCAGTCCGTCGAGGGCGGAGCGGGTGTCGGCGAGCGCGCGGGCGGTGTCGATGGCGATCGCGGCGTGCGCGGCCAGCGAGCAGAGCAGGGCGACCTCGTCGGGGCTGAACACCCGGGGCGCGCGGTCGGCGGCGAACAGCACGCCGATGACCTTGCCCGTGCCGCCGCGGCTGGAGCCCAGGAGCAGCGGGACGCCCAGGATGGCGACGAGCCCCTCGTCCAGCACCCCGGCGTTGATGTTGCGGGTGTGCCGGAAGCGGTCGTCGGTGCGGTAGTCGGGGGTGGCGTACGGGCTGGCCGTCTGCGCGACCAGCCCGCCGAGCCCCTCGCCCAGTTCCAGCCGCAGCCGCTGGAAGAGCACCGAGACCGAACCGTCCGTCACCCGCATATAGGTGTCCCCGGCCTCCTCGTCGGGGAGCGTGAGATACGCGGTGTCCGTGCCCAGCAGCATCCTCGCCCGGCGGACGATCGCCTTCAGCACGTCGTCCAGTTCGCGGGAGGCGGCCAGGTCGCCCGCGGTGTCGAAGAGCGCGGTGAGCTGGAGTTCCCGGCGCCGGTGCTGGCGCAGGGCGCCCCTGATCCGCAGGGCGGTGGCGGTGGCCCGTTCCACCTCCGCCAGATCACCGGCCGGCACCCCGGCGGCCCGCGCCCGCGAGGAGACGGCGCCCAGCGCCTCGGCGGGCGCGTCGTCGGCCAGCAGGTCGAGGAGGCGCCGCAGATGGGGCGCGGCGGAGGAAGGAGCTGCGGCGGGGCCGGCGACACCGCGATCGACGAGGGTGGCGGGGTCGGTGGGGCCAGCGGGGTCGGCGGATGGGGACGGATCAGACATGGCGGCCGGAATTCATCGGGGGCGGGGGTCAGCCGGCGGTCCAGCCGCCGTCCATGGAGAGCGATGTGCCGGTGATGTGCCCGGTGCGCGGTCCGCAGAGCCACAGCACGGCCTCGGCGACCTCGTCGGGTTCGATCAGCCGCTTGATCGCGCTGCGCCGCAGCATGACCCGGCCCACCACGTCCTCCTCCGAGATGCCGTGGGTGCGCGCCTGGTCCGCGATCTGGTCCTCGACCAGCGGGGTGCGCACGTAGCCGGGGTTGACGCAGTTGCTCGTCACCCCGTGCTCCGCCGCTTCGAGCGCCACCACCTTGCTGAGCCCCTCCAGTGCGTGCTTGGCCGTCACATAGGCCGACTTGTAGGGGCTGGCCCGCAGGCCGTGCACGGACGAGATGTTGACCACGCGCCCCCAGCCGCGTTCGTACATGCCCGGCAGGGTCCGGCGCAAGATGCGGAACGGCGCCTCCACCATGACGCGCTGGATCAGCGCGAACCGGTCCGGCGGGAACGCGTGCACCGGGGCGACGTGCTGGAGCCCGGCGTTGTTGACCACGATGTCCGCGTCGGCGGGCAGCGCGTCCACCTCCTCCGGGGCGGAGAGGTCGGTCACCCACACCGTCCCGCCGATCGCCCCGGCCACCTCCGCGGCGGCGTCGGCCGCCCGGTCCACCACATGGACGTGGGCGCCCGCGGCGGCCAGGGCCTGCGCGCAGGCCCGCCCGATCCCGCTCGCGGCGCCGGTCACCAGGGCGGTGCGCCCGGCGAGCGGCCGGTCCGCCGACGAGGGCGTGTCCGCGTCGGCGGACGGCGGGGCGGCGGGCGGGACGGCATGCGCGGCGACGGGCCGGGCGGGCCCGCGGTCCGGGCTCTGAGGAGTCTCCATGGCCGTCACCGTAGGGAGACCGGAGCCCGTGTCACACGGGGCCGACGCACACACCGCCGGGCGGCGGCATGGTGGTCGCGCACATGAGGCGGGATCGGCGCGGGCCGGTCCGGGCGGACCCGGGTCCGGCGCGGGCCGGGGGCGACCGGAGCCGGGCGCGGGCCGGACGGGGTCATTCTCCCTTCGGCCCTCCGGGGTCTGCGCATCGAAGTGCACTCGACGTCGACGCGCGCAAGAGCGCCCACGCACACAGCGGGGTCCCGGGAGTGTCCGCCGGTCCCATGGGCGGCGCGGACACCGGCTCATAGCGTCCGCCCCGCACCCGGCTCGCCGAACGACCGCCCAGCACACGCACAACGCCCGCCGAACACCCACCCGACGGCCGGGTGACCCCGGCCCGCCGAGCACAGGAGGCATCCGTGCGCCCATCGACCCTGCGACGCCTGCTCCGACGCGTCGCCTCCACCGCCGCGCTCGCCCTCGTCGCCGCCGCCCTGAGCACCATGGCCGCGCCGGGCACCGCGGCCGCCGCCCCCACGACGACCACGGCCGCCGGCGGCCTGCAACAGGTCACCGGTTTCGGCGCCAACCCCGGCAACCTCCAGATGTTCGCGTACGTCCCGGACGGCCTGCCCGCGAACGCGCCCCTGGTGGTGGCCCTGCACGGCTGCGCGCAGACCGCCGACGCGTACTACGCCGGCTCCGGCTGGCCGAAGTACGCCGACCTGTGGGGCTTCGCCGTGGTCTTCCCGCAGACCACGGCGGCCAACAACATGCTGTCCTGCTTCAACTGGTTCGATCCGGCCGACAGCGGCCGGGACAGGGGCGAGGCCGCGTCGATCGCGCAGATGGTGGAGTACGCGAAGCAGCGGTACGGCTCCGACGCGGACCGGGTGTACGTGACCGGCCTGTCCGCGGGCGGCGGCATGGCGGCCGACCTGCTGGCGGCGTACCCGGACGTGTTCGCGGGCGGCTCGGTGGCCTCGGGCCTCCCCGCCCAGTGCGCGACGAGCCAGGCGGGCGCGTCCTCCTGTCAGACGGGCACGGTGAAGCTGACGCCCGCGCAGTGGGGCGACAAGGTCCGCGCCGCCCACCCGGGCTACTCGGGCCCCTGGCCCCGGGTGGCGATCTGGCAGGGCTCGGCGGACTACACGGTCAGCCCGGCCAACGCCACGGCCCTGCGCGACCAGTGGACCGACGTCTGGGGCATCGGCCAGACCCCGTCCTCGACGGACGCCCTCCCCGGCAACACCACGCGCAGCACGTACGACGACGCCTCCGGGCGGCCTGCCGTCCAGACGTACTCGGTCTCCGGCATGGGCCACGGCCTGGCGGTGAACCCCGGCACGGGCGCCGAGCAGTGCGGCTCGACCGGCGCCTACTTCCTGAACGCCATCTGCTCCACGTACCACACGGGCGTCTTCTGGGGCCTCGACCAGGGCGCGCCCGGGAACGGCGGCGACCACCTCCCCGCCCCCTCCGGCCTGCGGGTCTCCGGCGTCACCGCGGACGGCGTGTCGCTCGCCTGGGACGCGGTCGAGGGTGCGGCCTCGTACACCGTCCACCGCGACGGCGCGAAGGCCGCCTCCACCGCCGCTACGGCGTACACGGACACGAGCCTCACCGCCGGCACCGCCTACCGCTACACGGTGACCGCGGTCGACGCCTCGGGCAACCCCGGCACGGCCTCCGCGCAGATCACGGCGACCACGACCGGTTCCGCCCCCGGCCGGTGCTTCACGGCGAGCAACTACGCGCACGTGGCGGCCGGAAGGGCGCACACCGCGCTCGGCCTCGTCTACGCCAACGGCTCGAACCAGTACATGGGCCTGTACAACATCTTCATCACGCACACCCTGCGGGAGTCGCCGAAGGGCCACTTCGCGCTCGCGGACACGGGCTGCACGCCCTGACCGGCCGCGTTCTCCTCCGGGAGACGGCCATGGGCATCCCGTACGACGGCCGCCCATTCAGCCGAACGGCGCCGCTCCGTGCGGTGCGGCGCCGTTCGCATGGCCGCCTCACCCCAGCCAATACGACACCGCCGCCCGTCCGGCTTCGCGGGCGATGTCCGCGATGACTCCGACGTCGTTCTGCGTCGCGCGCTGTCGAGGAGGCTCGGGTATCGGAGCGCCCAGCCAGCACACGTCCGCGCCGGGGGTGGCCAGCACGACCCTGAATCGCAGGTCACCGCAGACCCACACAGCTCCCATCCCGTCGACCATGCCGTGCCACACCTCGCCGGGGAGGTAGGCGACATAGCTGCGGGCCACCGAACCGTCGGGCGCCAGCAGAAGAACACGGGTGAATCTCGGACCGTTGATCGCGCGCCTGCCCGCCGAATCGAGCAGCGCGATCGCAGGCCGCGCGACGTCGGCCTCCCCCTCGGTGGCTTCCTCCAACCGGCACGGCCACACCTGCCAAGGGTGTTCCTCCAGCGCCTCGGCCTGTTCCCGGACCCACACCTCGACGTTGGACTTCTCCGAACCCGAGTCCACCAGCACGGCCACCAGGAGAACCGCCGCCACGAGAAGCGGGCCGGCGACGGCCGCCAGGACGAAATCAGGAAGCGTGCCCCAGCCCAGGTACAACACCGCACCCCCAGCAGCGACCGCGGCGAGCAGCACGGACTTGAACCACAGCGTTCCCCGCCGCAACTCGACGGATCGGTTCCGGAGAACGTGCGCGTAGTCGCGCCCTCCCGGTGTCGCGATGGCCGCCCGAGGCGATACCTCATATCCGAACTGCCGTGCCTGCCGCGGCTCCTGCATGAATCCCCCGGTCCCTGACCGTCGCCCTGCCTCGGCCCAGTTCCTGCGCCCACCATCCTGCCGCTCGGCCTCCCCGGACGCCAGGTGCTCTGTAGGCATTCTGTCCCGGGAGGTTGTCGGCAGGCCAGGGCCGCGCGTCGTCACACCGCCGGCCCGGTACGGGCCACCGACGTGAGAGACGAATTCGGCGCGCCCGAGCCGAAAACGAAGGGGAACGGCCCTCCGCTCCCCTCGGGGCACGGAAGCGCCCCCTACTCCTCCGGCGGGAACACCACTTCCCCCGAGTCGGCGAGCGTGATCAGGATGGCCTCGACCGGGCATCCCTCGGCCGCCGCGAGGACCCGTTCGTCGGCGTCGGTCTCCGGGGCGGCGGGCCGGGACTGCCGAGCGGTGTCCAGCGCGAACCCGTCCGGGGCGTGGTTCACGCACATCCCGGAGCCGATGCAGAGCCCCCGGTCGACCTCCACGGCCCAGCGGTCCCCCATCACGCGCCTCCCTCTGCGCCTGCGTCGGCCTGGTAGCCGGCCGGCAGGTGGATCATCTTGTGCTCGAAGTACTCGCCGTACCCCTCGGGCCCGAACTCCCGCCCCAGGCCGGAGTTCTTGTACCCGCCGAACGGGCCGAGCATGTCGAGGCTGAAGGTGTTGACGCTGTACGTACCCGTCCTGACCTGGCGGGCGACGTCGATGCCGTGTGCGGTGTCGGCGGTCCACACGCTTCCGCTGAGGCCGTAGTCGGAGTCGTTGGCGATGCGCACCGCCTCGTCCTCGTCGCCGTACGGGATCAGGCAGATGACCGGGCCGAAGATCTCCTCGCGGGCGATGCGCATGGAGTTGTCGACGTCCCCGAAGAGCGTCGGCTCGACGTACCAGCCCCGTTCCTGCGAGGCCGGGCGGCCGCCGCCGGTCAGGATCTTGGCGCCCTCGTCCTGGCCGATCCGGATGTAGTCGAGCGAACGCCGCCGCTGGCGTTCGGCGACCAGGGGGCCGAGCTCGGTGGCGGGGTCGAGCGGGTCGCCGATCTTCAGCGCGGCCGCCGCGGCGGCGAACGCCTCCGCCGTCTCGTCGTAGCGGGAACGCGGGGCGAGGATGCGGGTCTGGGCCACGCACGCCTGCCCGTTGATCATCCAGGCGAACGGCACGATCCCGGCGACGGCCGTGTCCAGGTCGGCGTCCGGGAGGATCACGGCGGCGGACTTGCCGCCGAGCTCCAGTGTGACCCGGGTGAGGTTGCGCGAGGCGACCTCCATCACCCGGCGTCCGGCGGCCACCGAACCGGTGAACGACACCTTGTCGACGCCGGGGTGTCCGACCAGGTACTCGCTGACCTCGCGATCGGCGGGGAGGATTGACAACACCCCTTCCGGAAGCCCGGCCTCGGCGGCGATCTCGGCCAACAGGTAGGCGTCCAGCGGGGATTCGGGCGACACCTTCAAAATGGCGGAGCAGCCGGCCAGCAGCGCGGGCGCGAGCTTGGCGGCGGCGGTGAACTGCGGGACGTTCCACGGCACCACGGCCGCGACCACGCCGACCGGTTCCCGGCGCACCAGCAGCGGCCCCAGCGCCCCGTCCCGCCGTTCCTCGTACGGGAAGTCCCGGGCGACGGCGATCGCCGCGTCCCACACCATCATCGCGGAGAGCGCCTGCACCATCACGCTGGACGTGTACGGGGTGCCGTTCTCCGAGCTGATGACCCGGGCGAACTCCTCGTACCGGACGGCGAACGCGTCCTTGATCCGCGTCACCACCGCGATCCGCTCGTCGAGACCGGCCCGGGACCAGGGCCCCTCGTCGAACGCCCGCCGCGCGACGGCGACGGCCCGGTCCACGTCCGCCTCGCAGGCGTGCGGCACCCGGCCGATGACCTGCTCGGTGTGGGGCGATACGACCTCGATGACCTCCCGGCCCAGCGGATCGACCAACTCCCCGCCGATGAACAGTTTTCCGTGTTCGACAAGCTCGGTCATGGCTGCTGCCTCCCGCGAACCGGCGCTATTGACGAGCGATTCTGATGGTCCGTCAAAACTGATACCAGTTCCAGTTCCAGGAGTCCACGGGACTCACACGCCGCACTCCCGGGCCGCGCGTCGGCAGACCCCGGCGTCCGTCCGGCTCGATCGAGTGGTCCGCCCATGACGCGGGCCCGGACTCGCCCCGCCACGGGGCGGGTCCGGGCTCATCCTGCCGGTCCGTGTCGGAGTCCCAGCGTCGCGGTCACCCGCTCGACGAGGGCGTCTTCGGTCAGGGCGGCGTCGACCCGGATGGCCCGCAGTCCGAGACGCCCGGTCTCCTCCTCCAGCCGTTCCGTGAACATGCCGTCCCGTTCCGCGAGGTTACGAGCGGCCCGCGCCGGATCGCCGGTACGCCACACGAAGCCCTTCCCGGGCCCCTCCCGGTTCCGGAGGGCGGCCCGGCGGAATTCGGGAGTGGGAAGGAGCCAGACGGCCTGCTCGGGAACGGTGAGCAGAGGCTTCACCAGACGCGGCAGCAGCCGGAAGCCCTCCACGAGGACGCACGGCTCCCGCGGCATGCGGAGGAGGTCCTCGACGATCAGGCCGAAGCCCTCGCCCCGGAACCAGTGGAACGTCTCCAGCATGGTCTCGGGCGACCGGTTCACCCATCGGTCGTCCATGTCCATGGCCATGAACTCGTGGAGGAGAGGCGCCTCCCGGGGCGTGGTCCGTCCCGCGTGATCCCGCATCACGTCGTCGGTCGCGTAGAGACGCCAACCGCGGCGATCGGCGATGCGACGGCTGATCGTCGACTTGCCGGCACAGCTCCCGCCGCCGATCCAGTACACATGCCGCAGCCGGGCGCGAAGCTCGGCGGCGTCGGTCGCTTCTTCATTCCGTACGGGAGGCATTCCGCTCCTGCTCACTGTGGCGACGAGGGCGAACCTCACGTATATCGTCGCGGCCGGCCGCAACGGGCCCCACCGCCGGAGCGGCCTCCCGGAAGATCATGACGTTCCGTCAACTGCCGCCGGGAGATGGTCGACCGGGGCTACTACTGCAACAAGTTCTCGTTACAGTGGGCAGCGCGCATCCCGCCCGCGCGGCGGTACGTCCGGCGAGGCGGCCGGGCAGCGGGGCGAGGGAGGGCCCATGACGAGGGAGAGCCCATGACACAGGTGACCGACCACGGCGGCGGTGTGCACAGCATCGAGGTGCCCATCCCGGACAACCCGCTCGGCCACACCTTGGTGCATGTCGTCGACACCGATCGCGGGCCGGTCCTGATCGACACCGGCTGGGACGATCCGGAGGCGTGGGACACGCTCACCGCCGGGCTGACCGCCGTCGGCGTGGACGTGTCCGGCGTCCACGGCATCGTCGTCACCCACCACCACCCCGATCACCACGGTCTCTCCGGGCAGGTGCGCGAGGCGTCCGGGGCCTGGATCGCCATGCACGCGGCGGACGCCGAGATCGTGCGCCGCACCCGCGAGTCGGAACCCGGCACCTGGCTGACGTATCTGGTGGGCAAGCTCACCGCGGTCGGGGCGCCCGAGGCGCATCTCACGCCGTTGCGGGCCGCGGCGGCGGAACGGGGACGCATGAGCACGCTGCCCGGGGCGCGGGCCGCGCTCCCGGACCGGGAGATCGTGCCCGGGGAGCTGCTGGACCTGGCGGGGCGACGGCTGCGGGCGGTCTGGACGCCGGGACACACCCCCGGTCACGTCTGCCTCCACCTGGAGGAACGGCATCCGGCCGAGCTGCCCGGCCGGGGACGGCTGTTCTCCGGGGACCACCTGCTGCCGGGGATCAGCCCGCACATCGGGCTGTACGAGGACCCGGACGACGCCACCGTCACCGACCCCCTCGGGGACTACCTGGACTCGCTGGAGCGCATCGGGCGGCTCGGGGTGGCGGAGGTGCTGCCCGCCCATCAGTACGCGTTCCCGGACGCGGCCGGACGGGTACGGGAGCTCCTCCTCCACCACGAGGAGCGGCTGACCGGGCTGCTCGGGCTGCTGACCACGCCGCTGACCCCGTGGGAACTGGCCGAGCGGATGGAGTGGAACCGGCCCTGGGAGCAGATCCCGCACGGCTCGCGCAACATCGCCGTCTCGGAGGCCGAGGCGCATCTGCGGCGGCTGGTGAAGCTGGGCCGCGCGGAGGCGGTGGCGGGGAGCGACCCCGTGACGTACATCGCGGTGTGAGGGGCGGGCCTCGCGGGGCGCGCGTCGCGGCACGGACCCCCCGGGGCGGGCCTCGCGGTGCCGGGGCGGGCCTCACGGTGCGCGGGGCGCGCGTCGCGGCACGGACCCCGGCGGCGGGCCTCGCCGCGCGAGGGGCGCGCGTCGCGGGACGGGCGCGGGCGGCGCGCCCGGCTCCGCCCGGCAACGGCGTCGGGCCCGGAACGCCCGCCCGGGAGCGCCCGCCCCCGGCCCCTTCCGGGCCGCCCGGTAGAGTGGGCGGGTCGTCATCATGCCCGTACAGGGGGAAGCCGGTGCGAATCCGGCACTGACCACGCAGCCGTGAGCCGTCCCGGGGACGGTGAGTCGGAATGCCCTGTACGCGGTCGTGACCGGCTCGCACCACCGGGGCCCCCGGTGGTCGGCACCGTCGAGGTATACGGAGCCGGAGCCTGGTGCGTGAGCGTGCCTGTGCCCGGTTCCCGCGCAGGAGAGGCACCGCCCGCCATGACCGTACGCCGCAGCGCGGCAATGCTCGCCGCCACCACGGCCGCCGTGCTCTGCGCGGCCGCGCCGGGCGCGGTCGCGGCGCCGTCCCCGTCGCCCACGCCCTCCGTGGCGCCGCCCGCCGGGCTGTACGGCACCGCGGACCCCACCTACGACGGCGTCTGGCGGCAGTCGCTGGCCTTCCTCGCCCAGCGGGTCGAGGGGGTGACGCCCGCCCCGAAGGCGGTGGACTGGCTGATCGACCAGCAGTGCGCCGACGGCGCGTACGCCGCGTACCGGCCCGACGTCTCCACGCCGTGCGACGAGAAGACGGTGCTGGACACCAACGCCACCGCGATCGCCGTGCAGGCCCTGGTCGAGATCGACGGGCACCGGGAGACCGTGGACGACGCGGTCCGCTGGCTGAAGTCCGTGCAGAACGAGGACGGCGGCTGGGGCTACGCGGCGGGCGCGCCCAGCGACGCCAACTCCACCTCGCTGGTGATCGGCGCCCTCGCCCGGCAGGGGCAGCGGCTCGCGGACGTCGTCACCCCCGGCGGCAAGTCCCCCTACGACCCGCTGCTCGCGCTCGCGATACCGTGCGGCGAGAAGGACGGCGGCGCCTTCGCCTACCAGCCCGACAAGGCGGGGAAGCTCGCGGCCAACGCGGACGCCACCGCCGCCGCCGTGCTCGGCGCCATGGGCAAGGCCCTGGCCACCGGCAACAACAAGGCGGCCAAGAAGACCAGCTGCCCCGCCGCGGCGCCGGGGAGCGCCCTCACCCCCGAGCAGGCCGCGCAGAACGGCGCCCACTTCCTCGCCGGCGCCCTCGCCGCCGACGGTCACCTGGACCTGCCCCCGATGCCCGGCGCGGAGGACTCCGCCCCGCAGCCCGACTTCGGCAACACCGCGGACGCGGTCGTCGCGCTGTCCGCCTCCGGCCATCAGGACGAGGCGGCCGGCGCCGTGGCCTGGCTGAAGAAGAACGCCGGCCCCTGGGCCGAGCAGGGCGGCCCCGCCGCGTACGCGCAGCTGGTCCTGGCCGCGCACGCGACCGGCGCCGACGCCCGGGACTTCGGCGGCGTGAACCTGGTCGACAAGCTGAACGCGACCGGTCCGAAGCCCGCCGCCGTCACCACCCCGGACCCGTCCGGCGACACCGGGTACGAGGCCACCGAGAAGGACCGGGTGCACAGCGGCGACGACGTGATCGGCGGGGTGTGGTGGTTCGTCGGGATCGGTCTCGTGGTCGGCGCGGGCGTCGGCTTCCTGATCAGCGGCCGCCGGAAGAACCAGCAGCTGTGAGGCGCGGCGGAAGGGCCGCGGCGCTGCTGGTGGTCCTGGGCGCGGTCCTGGCCGTGCTGGGCGCGGGACCGGCCCAGGCGGCCGGCTACCGCTACTGGTCGTTCTGGGAGGGCTCCGGCGGCGGCTGGGCGTACGCCACGCAGGGCCCGGCGGTGGTCCGGCCGGACGACGGCTCGGTGCAGGGCTTCCGGTTCGCGGTGAGCGAGGACTCCCAGGACGCGGCCCGGCCGCGTCGGGCCCCCGACTTCGCGGAGATCTGCGCGGACACCCCGGCCGAGCAGGGGCGCAAGCGGATCGCGCTCGTCATCGACCCGGGCACGGCGGCGGACGCCCCGGCCGGGCAGACCCCGCCGGCGTCCCGGACGGCGTGCGCCCGGGTCGCCCCCGACGCCAGCGCCGCCGAGGCCCTCGCCTCGGTGGCCAAGCCGCTGCGGTACAACAGCAGCGCGCTGCTCTGCGCCGTCTCCGGCTACCCGGCCACGGGCTGCGGCGAGCAGGTGTCGGGCGGCGAGCGGCCCGCGGCCTCCGGTTCCGCCGATCCCTCGGCCCCGGCGTCGGCCGCGGCCTCCGGCGGTTCCGCCGGCGGCGTCCCGTCCGCCGGGATGTTCATCGGGGCCGGCGCCGTCCTGGTCCTCGGCGTCGCCGCGGCCGTGCGGGCCCGCCGCCGAGGATGACCGCGTCGCCCGAGAGCCGGCGGGCGGGCGGCCGCGCCGTCGACGGCCGGACGCCCGGCGGCCCCTCCCACGGCGGCCCGGCGGACGGCGGCCCCTCCCACGGCCGCCCGGCCCCCGATGGTCCCTCGACCGCCGGCGCCGTCGTACGGCCGCGCCGACGCACGTTGCGCGCCCCCGAGGCGAGCCGGAGCAACGCCCTGCCCGCCGGCGCGTGGTGGCTGTGGGCGCTGGGTCTCGCCACCGCCGCGTCCCGCACCACCAACCCGCTGCTGCTGGGACTGCTGGTGGGGGTGGCGGGCTATGTGGTCGCGGCGCGGCGCACGGACGCGCCGTGGGCCCGTTCGTACGGGGCATTCATCAGGATCGGGCTGTTCGTCATCGGGGTGCGGCTGGTCTTCTCCGTCTTCCTCGGCTCGCCGGTGCCCGGCGCCCATGCGCTGTTCACGCTTCCCGAACTGCCGCTGCCCGACTGGGCGCAGGGCGTCCGGATCGGCGGCCGGGTCACCGCCGAGCAGCTGGTCTTCGCGCTGTACGACGGGGCGAAGCTGGCCGCCCTGCTGATCTGTCTGGGCGCGGCCAACTCGCTGGCGAACCCGGCCCGGTTGCTGAAGTCGCTGCCGGGCGCGCTGTACGAGGCGGGGGTCGCGGTGGTCGTCGCGATGACGTTCGCGCCGAACATGGTCGCCGACGTGGCGCGGCTGCGCACCGCGCGGCGGCTGCGCGGCCGCCCGACCGGCGGCGTCAAGGCGGTCCTGCAGATCGGACTGCCGGTGCTGGAGGGCGCGTTGGAGCGGTCGGTGGCGGTGGCGGCGTCGATGGACGCGCGCGGCTACGGGCGGACCGCCCAGGTCCCGCCCGCCGTCCGGCACACCACGAACGCGCTCACACTGGGCGGGCTGCTGGGGGTGTGCGCGGGCACGTACGGGCTGCTGGCCGCCGAGGGCGCGGTGTACGGGATGCCGCTGCTGGTCGCCGGGCTCGTCGCCGCGGCGGCCGGGCTGCGCCTGGGCGGCGCCCGCTCGGTCCGTACCCGCTACCGGCCCGACCGGTGGGACGCGCGGGCCTGGCTGGTGGCGGGTTCGGGGGTCGTCGTGGCGGCGGCGATGATCTGGGCGGGCGGCGTCGACGCGGACGCGCTGCACCCCGGGGTCGTCCCGCTGACCGCGCCGGTGCTTCCGCTGTGGCCCGCCGCGGCGGTGCTGGTGGGGCTGGTTCCCGCGCTGGTGGCGCCCGTGCCGCCGACGGCCGGCACGCCGGCTCCGAGGGCCGGGGCCGGCTCCGGAGCCGTACCGCCGGGGAGCGCGTCGCGCGGCGTCCGCCGCGTGCGGGCCCCGGAGCGGGGCGGACGGCCGTCCCCGCCCGGGACGCGCACCGGCGCGTGCGACGGCGCCGACGGCGTGCGGGCCGCGGGCGGCGCGGCGGACGGCGGCGGGAAGACACGGCCGAGTCCCGAGGAGGGCCAGTGATCCGGTTCGAGCAGGTCTCGGTGCGGTACGAGGGCGCGGAGCGCCCCACCCTGTCCGGGGTCGACCTGACCGTTCCCGAGGGCGAGCTGGTGCTGCTGGTCGGCCCGTCGGGGGTCGGCAAGTCGACCCTGCTCGGGGCCGTCTCCGGACTGGTCCCGCACTTCACCGGCGGCACGCTGGGCGGCCGGGTCACGGTCGCCGGGCGCGACACCCGCACCCACAAGCCGCGCGAACTCGCCGACGTGGTCGGCACGGTGGGCCAGGACCCGCTCTCCCACTTCGTCACCGACACCGTCGAGGACGAACTCGCTTACGGGATGGAGTCGTTGGGGCTGGCCCCGGACGTGATGCGGCGTCGGGTCGAGGAGACCCTCGATCTGCTGGGTCTGGCCGGGCTGCGGGACCGGCCGATCGCCACCCTCTCCGGCGGGCAGCAGCAGCGGGTGGCGATCGGCTCGGTGCTCACCCCGCACCCGAAGGTCCTGGTCCTCGACGAGCCGACGTCCGCGCTGGATCCGGCGGCGGCCGAGGAGGTCCTCGCGGTGCTGCAACGGCTGGTGCACGACCTGGGCACGACGGTCCTGATGGCGGAGCACCGGCTGGAGCGGGTGGTGCAGTACGCGGACCAGGTCGTTCTGCTGCCGTCGCCGGGCGCGGCGCCCGTCATGGGCCCGCCCGCGGAGGTGATGGCCGTCTCCCCGGTCCGTCCGCCGGTCGTGGCGCTGGGCCGGCTGACGGGGTGGGAGCCGCTGCCGCTGTCGGTCCGCGACGCCCGGCGCCGGGCCGCCGGCCTGCGCGAACGGCTCGCCGGGAAGCGTCCGCCCCGGACGCCCGGCCCGGTGCGGACGCCGGTGGCTCCGCCGCCCGCCGCGACGGCCCCGGCGCGGCGCGGCGCCCTGGCCCGGCTGCTGGGGCGCGGCGCTCCCCCGGCCGCCCCCGCGGCCGGGCCCGTCGCCGGCGCCCCGGCCCGGGTCGAGGGACTCGGGGTGCGGCGCGGGCGGGTCGAGGCGCTGCGCCGGGTCACGCTCGATGTCGCGCCCGGCGAGACCGTCGCCCTGATGGGCCGCAACGGGGCGGGCAAGTCGACCCTGCTCGGCGCGCTCGTCGGCATGGTGGAGCCCATCGCGGGCGCCGTCCTCACCGGCGGCCTGACCCCGCACCGCACGCAGCCGCGCGAGATGGTGCGCCGGGTCGGTCTCGTACCGCAGGAGCCGCGCGATCTGCTGTACGCGGACACGGTCGCCGCCGAGTGCGCGGCCGCCGACGCCGACGCGGGCGCGGCCGCCGGGAGCTGCCGGGCCCTGGTCTCCGAACTGCTGCCCGGGGTGCCGGACGACACCCACCCCCGGGATCTCTCCGAGGGGCAGCGGCTCGCGCTCGCCCTGGCGGTGGTGCTCACCGCGCGGCCGCCGCTGCTGCTCCTGGACGAGCCGACCCGCGGTCTGGACTACGCGGCGAAGGCCCGGCTGGTCGGGGTGCTGCGCGGGCTCGCCGCCGACGGGCACGCGATCGTCCTGGCCACGCACGACGTGGAACTCGCCGCCGAGCTGGCGCACCGGGTGGTGATCCTCGCGGACGGGGAGGTCGTCGCGGACGGGGAGACCCGGCAGGTGGTGGTGTCCTCCCCCGCGTTCGCCCCGCAGACCTCGAAGATCCTCGCGCCGCAGGAGTGGCTGACCGTGACGCAGGTCCGCGACGCGCTGGAGGACCGATGACCGGCGGACGCGGGAGGGCTCCGGGCCGGGCCGCGCCGGACGGCCGCCGGGCGGCCGCGGGCCGGACGGCGCGTCCGGTGCGTCTGGGGCCGCGGGCGATCGCCGCGCTCGTGCTGGTCAGCGCGATCGGCGTGGTCGCGTTCGGCTGGCCGCTGCTGGCGGACGCGGACTCCGGCCTGGCGCACTCCCAGGACGCGCCGTGGCTGTTCGCCGCGCTGCTGCCGCTGCTGGTCGGCGTGGTCGTCGCGATGATCGCGGACTCCGGTCTGGACGCGAAGGCGGTGGCCATGCTGGGGGTGCTGGCCGCGGTCGGCGCCGCGCTGCGCCCGCTGGGCGCGGGCACGGCCGGGCTGGAGCCGATGTTCTTCCTGATGGTGCTGAGCGGGCGGGTGCTGGGTCCCGGCTTCGGTTTCGTGCTCGGCTCGGTGACGATGTTCGCGTCCGCGCTGCTGACCGGTGGGGTGGGGCCGTGGATGCCGTTCCAGATGCTCTCGATGGGCTGGTTCACCATGGGCGCGGGTCTGCTGCCGGGCCCGGACCGGCTGCGCGGGCGGGCCGAACTGGCGATGCTCGCCGGGTACGGGTTCCTGGCCGCGTTCGCGTACGGCACGGTGATGAATCTGTACGGCTGGACGATCGTGCCCGGGCTGGGCTCGGGCGTCTCGTTCCACCCGGGCGACCCGCTGCCGGAGAACCTGGTCCGTTTCCTCGCCTACTGCGCGGCGACCTCGCTCGGCTGGGACCTGGGCCGGGCCGTCCTCACCGTGGTCCTGACCCTGTCCCTCGGCGGGACGCTGCTGAAGGCGCTGCGCCGGGCCACCCGCCGCGCCGCCTTCGACGCCCGCGCCGCCTTCGACGCCCCGGCGGACGCCGGAGCGGCCCCGCGTGCCGGCGGGGACGCGGGCACGGGCGGGGAACGGGATGCCCGCGCGGCCGGGTACGCTTCCGGGACCCCGGGCGACGGGGTCCGGGGCACGGCCGACGCGCCCGGCCCCTGACGAGGGCGCGGGGACGGCGTCAACAAAAGGTGCCATTTCGTCTTACTTGGACGACTTAATTACCCGTTGGTCCATATAGGCGCATTTTGCTCTGACCTCCGTTCCCACCAGCGGCCGGAGCGTTGTCACCTACGTGGAACCTCGTGATTTCTGGGATCGGAACTCGGTCCTGGCGGAAGCTTTCTGCGTCAGTGACGAACGCATGCGCCGTGCGCAGGCGCTGTTGGACGAGGCGCAGGCCGAACGGAGCAGGACGCTGGCCGCGTTCGCCGTCACGGTCGGCGACGACGGGTCGATCGCCGACCTGATGGGGCTGAACGAGCGCGAAGTGCGGTTGGCGCGGCGCACGGTGGGCCGCAGTGACGCGCGGTCACTGGCCCAGGAGCTGCTGACCCGGAAGACGCCGAAGACCGAGGAGTCCTCCGACGAGCCCGCGGCCCCCGGCCCGGAGATCCCCCTGCCGCACCCGCGCGAGGAGATGGCCGCGCCGGCGGCGGACGCCGGGGCGGAGCCGCCGCCCGTGCCGCCGGTCCCGGCCATGCCGCCGACCCCTCCCCCGGCGCCGCAGCCGCAGGCCGGGACGGGCGACCACACGGCCGCCTGGTCGCCCAGCATGGACTCCGTGCTGTTGTGGAGCTGGGAGTCCGGGCTCGACGTGCAGACGGTCGCCGCCGAACTCGGGCTGGACGTACGGTCGTTGCTGATGCGTTTACAGGAACTGGCCAACGACGGGATGCTCACGCTCGCCCATCCGGTCACCGAGGTGACCCGGTCGGGCCGCCACCGCCGCCAGAACTTCGACGACCAGGCTTACGCGGCGCTGTTCAGCCCCACCGCCACCTTCCCCACCCCCATGCCGTACTGAGCGCTGAGGGCTGTCGGGTCGGGCGTACGCCGACGGGGGCGGGCGGGGCCGCCGGAACCGCCGGGAGCCGGCCGGAGGGACACCGGCCGGCCCCGCCCGGGGCGGCCCGGGTCAGCGGCGCGCGGCGACGGAGTCGAACCAGCGCACGATCTGCGGACCCGACTTCATATACGTGGTGTTGTGGTCGACGGCCCCCTGGTCGACGACCTCGGCCCGGGTGCCGCGCGCGGCCAGATCGGCGGCGCACTCGCGGGTGTTGGCGATCGGCACGTCGGTGTCGCCGGACGCGGAGTAGAGGCGCACCGGGACGCGCGGCTTCCAGGCGCAGGAGCCGTCCTGGGCGCGTACGGCGTCCAGCAGGGCTCCGGTGGGGTGCTGGACCTCCCGGTAGTAGTCGTCGGTGAGCAGTTCCCGCAGCGTCCCGGGCAGGGCCGGGATGATCTGCTCCTCGGTGTGGTGGGTGTCGAAGAGGTCGTCGGCGACCGCCGCGTACGGCTCCCGGAACACCTCGGAGGGGTCCTTGTAGAGCGGGTGCAGCCGGTTCTGCGCGGTGAGGAAGTACGTCATGTAGAAGACGCCGCTGATGTCGTTGACCCGGCCGTCGAACAGGGCGGGCATCTCGGCGCGCTCGATGGCGTACGGCCCCGAGACGGGGGCGAGGGCGCGCAGCCTGAAGTGCCGGTCGGCGCCCTCGCCCAGGGACTTGGCCAGGGCCATGGCGACCTGGCCGCCCTGGGAGAAGCCGCTGGCGTACACGTCGCCGGTGAGCGGCCGGCCCAGGCGCTGCGCGGCGGTCCGGGAGGCCCTCAGCATGTCGAGGGAGGCGGTGACGGCGGACCCGGTGTCCATGTACGGGTGGCGGCCCGGCCCCTTGCCCAGGCCGAGGTAGTCGGGGGCGGCGACGGCGCGGCCCGAGGAGGCGTGGAGGTACGGGGCGAACCGCCCGAAGTCCTCGCCGACGGAGGGCGCGTAGTCCCGGTGGGCCATCGTGCCGTGGGTGTCGGACACCAGGTCGAGGCGGTGCGCACCGCCCTTGGGGAGGGCGAGGAGGCCGGTGGCGGTGGTGGGCGCGCCCTGCGGGGTGACGGTGCGGTACGTGAGCCGGTAGGCGGTCAGCCCGTGGCGGACGGTGGCGGTGTCCATGCCGCCGGAGGCGAGGAAGCGGGCCACGTCGGCGCGGCCCAGGTCGGCCACCGGGGTGATGTCCAGCAGGTCCCCCCGGTCGCCGGGGCCGGCGGTCCGGTGCGCGTGCGGGCCGACGGCACCGGCGGTCACGGCGGCCGTGGCGGTCTGCTGGGCGGCGGCGGGAACGGCGCCGAGCGCGGCGAGGACCACGACGGTGGCGGCCGCGACGCCGCGCCGGAGGGTGCGGCGACGAGTGCCCCGAGTCGCCTGCCGGGAAAGGATGTTGTTCTCCATGCCGGTGACGTTATGCGCCCGGCGACGTCACCGGCATCGGCCTGGACACCCGATCGGGGTAGACCTGACGACACCCCCGTGCCGGGGGGTTCTCCCCCTCGGCGGCGCGGCGGCGGTCGCGCCGCCGTGCCCTCGTCAGAGCCGCTGGATGATCGTGCCCGTCGCCAGGGCGCCGCCCGCGCACATCGTGATCAGGGCGAACTCCTTGTCCCGGCGTTCCAGTTCGTGCAGGGCGGTGGTGATCAGCCGGGCCCCGGTGGCGCCGACCGGGTGACCGAGCGCGATGGCGCCGCCGTTGACGTTGACCTTGTCCAGGTCCTGCTCGAAGACCCGGGCCCAGCTCAGCACCACGGACGCGAACGCCTCGTTGATCTCGACGACGTCGATGTCCTTGAGCGACATCCCGGCCTTGCCCAGCACCGCGCGCGTCGCGTCGACCGGCCCGTCGAGGTGGTAGTGCGGGTCGGCTCCGGCGAGCGTCTGCGCGACGATCCGGGCGCGCGGCCTGAGCTTGAGGGCGCGCGCCATGCGCTTGGACGCCCACATGATCGCGCAGGCCCCGTCGGAGATCTGCGAGGAGTTGCCCGCGGTGTGGATCGCGGTGGGCATGACCGGCTTGAGCCCGGCGAGCGCCTCCGCGCTGGTGTCGCGTAACCCCTCGTCGCGGTCGACCAGGCGCCACATGCCCTGCCCGGCGGCCTGCTCCTCCTCGGTGGTCGGCACCTGGACCGCGTACGTCTCCCGCTTGAAGCGCTCCTCGGCCCACGCGACGGCCGCCCGCTCCTGCGAGAGCAGCCCGAACCGGTCGACGTCCGCCCTGGTCAGACCGCGCCTGCGGGCGATGCGCTCGGCGGCCTCGAACTGGTTGGGCAGGTCGACGTTCCACTCGTCGGGCCAGGGCTTGCCCGGCCCGTGCTTGGAGCCGCTGCCCAGCGGCACCCGCGACATGGCCTCGACACCGCAGCTGATCCCGATGTCGATCACCCCGGCCGCGACCATGTTGGCGACCATGTGGGACGCCTGCTGCGAGGAACCGCACTGGCAGTCCACGGTGGTGGCGGCGGTCTCGTACGGGAGGCCCACGGCGAGCCAGGCGTTGCGCGCCGGGTTCATGGACTGTTCGCCCGCGTGGGTGACCGTGCCGCCGACGATCTGCTCGACGCAGTCGGCGTGGATGCCGGTGCGGCCGAGGAGTTCTCGGTAGGTCTCGCCCAGCAGATAGGCGGGGTGCAGATTGGCGAGCGCGCCTCCGCGCTTGCCGATGGGGGTGCGTACGGCTTCGACGATGACGGGTTCCGCGGCCATGAGCTCGTCCTCTCCTCGCGCCTCCGCCCGGGCGTCCCGGCGCCGGTGGAGGCGAACTAGTACGCGTTCTAGTTCTTTGGGCAGTCTTATGAGACCCGGCACCGGTGCGCAAGGGTGCTGCACGCACCTTGCGCCCGCTTCATGCCTGCCCCACCCACTCTTCACGCAACAGAACCGCACACCCCCCTTGCCAGTTGTAGAACCCGTTACTACCTTGCGGACAACTTCTGATGGGCCGTCAGGCAATGCCCGGACGGACCTCGGACCGACCTGGAGATGCCGATGTCCTGCCCCCATCTGCCCGAAGGCTTCGACTTCACCGATCCCGACCTGCTCCAATCCCGCGTCCCGCACCCGGAGTTCGCCGAGATGCGGCAGACCGCGCCGGTCTGGTGGTGCGCCCAGCCGTCCGGCGTCTCCGGCTTCGGCGACGAGGGCTACTGGGTCGTCACCCGGCACGCGGACGTCAAGTACGTCTCGACCCACCCGGAACTGTTCTCGTCCCACATCAACACGGCGATCATCCGCTTCAACGAGTCGATCAGCCGCGACCAGATCGACGTCCAGAAGCTGATCATGCTGAACATGGACCCGCCCGAGCACACCCGGGTCCGGCAGATCGTCCAGCGGGGCTTCACCCCCCGGGCGGTGCGCTCGCTGGAGCAGGCCCTGCGCGCCCGGGCCCGTTCGATCGTCGAGTCCGCGCTCGCCGGGGCCCGGACCGGCGACGGCTCCGACGGCTCGTTCGACTTCGTCACCCGGGTCGCCGTCGAACTGCCGCTCCAGGCCATCGCGGAACTCATCGGCGTGCCGCAGGAGGACCGGTCGAAGATCTTCGACTGGTCCAACAAGATGGCCGCGTACGACGATCCGGAGTACGCGATCACCGAGGAGGTCGGCGCCGAGGCGGCCATGGAGCTCATCTCCTACGCGATGAACCTCGCGGCCGCCCGCAAGGAGTGCCCGGCCGGGGACATCGTGAGCCGGCTGGTCGCCGCGGAGGGCGAGGGGAACCTCTCCTCCGACGAGTTCGGCTTCTTCGTGATCCTGCTGGCCGTCGCCGGGAACGAGACCACCCGCAACGCCATCAGCCACGGGATGCACGCCTTCCTCACCCACCCCGACCAGTGGGAGCTCTACAAGCGCGAGCGGCCGGAGACCACCGCCGAGGAGATCGTCCGCTGGGCCACCCCGGTGGTCTCCTTCCAGCGGACCGCCACCCAGGACGTCGAACTCGGCGGGCAGCGGATCAGGAAGGGGGACCGGGTCGGGCTGTTCTACTCCTCGGCCAACAACGACCCCGAGGTCTTCGAGAACCCGGAGGCCTTCGACATCGCCCGCGACCCCAACCCGCATCTCGGTTTCGGCGGCGGCGGACCGCACTTCTGCCTCGGCAAGTCCCTCGCGGTGATGGAGATCAACCTGATCTTCAACGCGATCGCGGACGTGATGCCGGACCTGCGCCCGGCCGGTGAGCCGCGACGGCTGCGCTCGGCCTGGCTCAACGGGATCAAGCAGCTCCAGGTCAGCACGGGCGGCGGCGCCCCGGAGGCATGACCGCCCGCACGGGATGAATTGACGTTCCGTCAACTCTGCCTGGCGGGGCGGGCGGCCAGCCGCGCCCGCCCCGCCCTCGGCGCCCCGCCGGACGCCGCGCCGCGGTCCGGCGGGCCCTGACCACGCCGGTCCGCACCCCGGTCATCATGGCCGCGTTCCTGGGGGTCGTCTTCTCCGCGCTCGGACTGCGGCTGCCGGACGCCCTCGCCCGCTCCTGCGATCTGCACGGCGGCGCCGCCGTGCCGACGGCCCTGGCCGCGCTCGGCCTGTCCCTGAACGCCCGCCCGGCCGACGGGGCTCCCACGCCGGCGGAGCGCCCGGGGCGAAAGGCGCGCGCGGGCCGTGCGGAGGTCGCCGCGGCGGTCGCCCTCAAGACGCCGGTCCAGCCGCTGACCGCCCTCGCCGTCGGCGGCCCGCTGCTGCACCTGCCGGAGCGTCAGCTGCCGGCCGTCCTGCTCCGCTCCGCCCTGCCGACCGCTCAGAACGTCTTCGTCCACGCCCAGCAGTACGGGCTGGACACCCGGATCGCGCGACTGCGTGGTGGCCTCGACGGTGGTGTCGACGGCCACGCTGTCACTCGCCGCCTGGGCCCTGGGAGCGGCCTCCTGATCCGTTCGAGTGGCGGACCGGGCCCGACGGGCGGATGCTGGTCGAGCGGCGATCCAGGCCGAAGGGGCACCGGGACGACGCGCTCGTCCCGGCGCCCCTTCGGCGCCGTCGGGTACGGGGGACGGGAGGCGCGGCCCCTACCCCCGTGGGCCGCCCACCGCGTCACCGACCGGTCTCGGCGCACCGCCCCCGGTTCCCGGACCCTCCGCCAGGTCGTCCAGCGGTTTCGCCGCGGCCGGCACGGTCGGCAGCCGCAGCTTCCGGGGCCCGGCCAGGGCGTACGTCAGGCCGAAGCCGAGCGCGACGACGGTCGCGCCGCCCACCGCGTCCAGCACCCAGTGGTTGGCCGTGGCGATGATCGCGGAGACGGTGAACAGCGGGTGCAGCAGCCCCAGCGCCTTCATCCACGTCTTCGGGGCCAGCATGACGACGACCACACCGCACCAGAGCGACCATCCGAAGTGCAGCGAGGGCATCGCCGCGTACTGATTGGTCACCGAGGTGAGCGTTCCGTAGTCCGGCTTCGCGAAGTCCTGGACGCCGTGGACGGTGTCGATGAAGCCGAGGCCCGGCATCAGCCGGGGCGGGGCCAGCGGATAGAGCCAGAAGCCGACCAGCGCGAGGATCGTGGTGAAGCCGATGGAGCTGCGCACCCAGCGGTAGTCCGCCGGACGGCGTGCGTAGAGCACGCCGAGGATCGCCAGCGGCACGATGAAGTGGAACGTCGTGTAGTAGTAGTCGAAGAATCCGCGCAGCCAGCCGATCCCGGCGACCGTGTGGTTGGCCCAGTGCTCGATGTCGATGTGCAGCCACTGTTCGAGCGAGTGGATCTGCCGGCCGTGCCGTTCGGCCGTGCCGCGGCCCGCCGTCGCGGCCAGCCTGACCTGCGAGTAGGCGGAGTACACGACCCTGATCAGCAGCAGTTCCAGCAGCAGGTTGGGGCGGCTGAGGACCCGGCGCCAGAACGGCAGCAGCGGGACGCGGCTCCAGCGGGCCGGGACCGGGGCCGCGTAGTCCGTGGGGACCGGGTCCCGCCAGTACGGCGAGGTGCGCGGCAGGAACGGCACGACGCAGGCCGCGCCGAGGGCCGCGAGCAGCAGCGCGTTGTCGCGCACGGGGAAGACCACCGCCATGTTCGGCAGCAGCATCGTGCCGGGCAGCGTGCTCACGAGCACCACCACCGCGGGCCACACCAGGCGGTCGGAGGCCCGCTTGCCGACCCGGCCGACGACCGCGAGCAGCACCCACAGCAGCTGGTGCTGCCAGGCGGTCGGGGAGACCGCGACGGCGACGCAGCCGGTCACGGCGACGGCGAGCAGCAGCTGCCCGTCCCGGGCGTACCGCACGGCGCGGCGCAGCCCGAACCAGCAGACGGCGGCCGACAGCGCCAGGAACAGCGCGACCTCGACCGGGCCGGCCAGCCCCAGGCGCAGCAGCGCGCCGTGCAGCGACTGGTTGGCCAGGCTGTCCGCGTTCTCGCCGAGCCCGGCGCCCGCCACGTGGTGCACCCAGTACGTCCAGGAGTCGCGCGGCATCGCGGCCCAGGCCAGCGCCGTGCCGGCGGCGAACGTGACGCCGCCGGTCACCGCCGCCCGTCGGCGGCCGGTGAACAGCAGCAGGACCGCGAAGAGCAGAACGGTCGGCTGGAGCGCGGCGGCCAGCCCGATCAGGAGGCCCGAGGCGCGTTCCCCGCGGACCACGAAACAGGCCAGCAGCACCAGGAGCACCGGGAGCACGCTCGTCTGCCCCAGGTGGAACGCGTTGCGCACCGGCAGCGACAGCATCAGCAGGCTGATCGCGACCGGGGCGGCCAGCAAGGAGGTGCGGCGCGCGACCGGGCCCGGCAGCGCCCGCGCGGCCACCGCGCCCAGGGCGACGACGAGCAGCAGCGAGCCGAAGGCCCAGGCGACGCCCAGGCTCTGTTCCGCCATCCGGGTGAGCGGTTTCAGCACCAGCCCGGCGAACGGGGTGCCGGTGAAGCGGTCGTTGTCGTACAGCGACCCCGTCACATGCAGGACGCCGTTCTCACCGGTCCAGGTGTCGAGATCGATGAACCGTTCACCTGGCGGACGGCCCAGCACCGCCGCCGTCTGCCGTACGGCCAATGCGGCCACAATCAGCCAGAGCAGGGCCCGGACAGCCCCGGTCCTCGCCCCCGTGGCCGTCTCTGAGCGCACACTGTGTTCCGCATCCGCCACGCTGCGCCGACCCTCCCGCCGTTTTCGTGCCCGTTTTTCGACCTGGGCGTGCCGTGAAACCTTCGCATTGCGCCATGGGGAAGACCCAATCAACCCCCTCTTCGCCTGGCTGTAATCCTGCCCGCTCCCGAAAGAATGACCGAATGCTTACTCGGGCCGGATGCCGCAGCCAGGGCCCGGACCAGGTCGACACAGGGCCGGAGCACGGCTGGAACCCGACCTGAACCAGCGGGGATCTGGCCGGAACCGGACCGCCGGCCGCCACGTCCTTACCCCGTGTTCGTCGGTCACGGGGAGTCGGTCACGGGGGAGGAAGACGGAGCGTGTGGGACTCGGGGGGCGTGTGTGATGTGCGGCACACCTGGTTGGTGCGGGCCGTGGTGCTGGCGCTGCTGCTGGTGTCGTTGCAGCTGGGGTCGCTGATCCGCCCGGCGTACGCCTGCGGCTGCGGGGCGATGGTTCCGAGGGGGTCGGCCGAGGTGGCCGTCGACCGGGAGACGTCGGTGGTGGCCTGGGACGGGCGCACCGAGGAGATCGTGATGCGGCTCACGGTCCGCGGCGACGCCCCGGAGGCGGCCTGGATCATGCCGGTGCCGCACCGGGCGAGCGTGCGGCTCGGTGATCCGTCGCTCTTCTCCGGGCTGGCGGCCCTCACCGCGCCGGCGCCGGCCACCCGGCACCACTTCTGGCCGCGCTCCGGCGACTGGCCGTTCGCCGGGGCGTGGGGCGACGCGGACGGCGCGGGCCGCCCCGTGGCCGCCGCTCCGCCGGTGCGGGTCGTGGGCCGCGAGCGGCTCGGCCCGTTCGACGTGGCGCGGCTGGCCGCGACCGACCCGCGGGCCCTCGGGGACTGGCTCGACGACAACGGCTTCGAGCTGCCCGACCGGCTGGCGGCGGCGCTGGGGCCGTATGTCGAGAGGAAGTGGGAGTACGTCGCGGTCCGGCTCGCCCCGCGGGACGGGAACGACCCGCTCCGGGGCGAGCTGGAACCGCTGCGGCTGCGCTTCGCCGCCGACCGGCCGGTCTATCCGATGCGGCTGTCGAGGCTGGCCTCGACCCCGCAGCGGCTGGACCTGTACGTCCTGGCGGCGCACCGGATGGAGCCGCGCGACGCGATCGGCGGCGACGCGCCCCGGGTGACGTACGCGGGCCGGATCGATCCCGGCCGGCTGGGGGCGGCCCTGGACGGGGCCGGGGCGCTGCCCGGGGTGACGGCCGGAACGCCCGTGTTCCTCACCGCCGTCGAGCAGTCGTTCCCCCGTCCGGAGCGGATCGACGGCGATCACGAGCTGCGCGCGGCCGCCGCCGACACCCCGTACCGGACGCTGGTGTACCGGGACGCGCTGCTGACCGCGGGCGGCGTCCCCGTCTGGCTGCTGTCGGTCCTCGGGGCCGTGGCGCTGCTGTCGGCGCCGGTGGGAATCGCGGTGGTGCGGGCGCGGCGGGCGAGACCACAATGACCGGCATGGCCTGGACCGTGACCCCCGAGCCCGTCGGCTCGCCCGACGCCTCGCTGCTGCGCCGCGACTACTACGCCGAGGTCGCCGGCCGCTACTGGGGGCGGCCCGCGACCGCCCGGGAGATCGAGGACGGCCTCACCGGCGACGGCGCCGACCGGCTCACGCCGCCGACCGGGCAGTTCGTCGTCGGCCGGTTCGGTGGGCGGGCCGCCGGCTGCGTCGGGCTGCTGCTGGTGGACGCGGACGTCGCGGAGCTGACCCGGGTGTTCGTGCGCCCGGGGCATCGCGGCACGGGCGGCGGCGGGCTGCTGCTGGCCGCCGCCGAGAGCGCGGCCCGGGGCTTCGGCGTGCGCACGGTCAGGCTGGACACCCGCCACGATCTGGTCGAGGCGCGCGGGCTGTACGCCAAGCACGGGTACCGGGAGGTTCCGGCGTTCAATCAGGACCGGTACGCCGAGCACTGGTTCGCCAAGGAGCTCTGACGTCCGCCGGGGACGGGCCGCGCGCCGCGCAGCCTCAGGACGTGTCCGCCGGCCGTCCGAGGGGGCCGCTCGCGTGATCGCGCCGCGGTCCGGGGCCGGGCGGCCGGTCCCTGTGGGATCCGCCGGTCTCCGCGCTCAGCTCCTCCACCAGTCTGACCAGATCGGTGGGCCGCTCCGGTCCCCACCAGTCCCCCAGCCACTCCGCCATCAGCCGCTCGCGGGCCTCCCCGAGCCTCACGACCACCTCCGAACCGGTGTCGGTGAGCACCAGCTGTACGCCTTCGCGCCGGACCAGGCCCCGCTCCTCCAGCTGCCGCACCGCCTCGCCGATCACCCCCAGCGGCACCGGGGTGGTGTCCGCGAGCACGGCGGGCTCGACCGCGCCGTGCCGTCGCACGCGCAACAGCAGCCAGCTCGCCGCGGGCAGCAGGTCGTACCCGGCCCGCCTGGTTATCCGCTCGTACGTCTCGCGGCGCCCCTGGCGGGTGGCGAGCACCGAGAGCGCCCGCGCGCACTCGTCGTACGAGGAGCGCTCGACCGGATTGGGCCCCAGCGTCTCACTGGGTTCCGGGGCGGTCACCGAGCCGCGCAAGGGGTCCTCCTTGAGGAACCAGGCGAAGACGAGGGCGATCAGCACGACCGGGGCCGCGTACAGGAACACATCGGTGATCGACGTCGAGTACGCGTGCAGCACCTGCGTCCGCAGCGCCGACGGCAGCCCGTCGATGGCGCGCGGGTCCGCGGCCAGCCGCTCCGCGCCGGCCCCGGGCGGCAGGGGGCGGCCGGCGAGCGCGGCGCCCAGCTTGTCGGTGAGCCGGTTCGTGAAGATGGTGCCGAAGACGGCGACCCCGAACGAGGCGCCGATGGAGCGGAAGAACGTGGCCCCGGAAGTGGCGACGCCGAGGTCCCGGTACGTGACCGCGTTCTGCACCACCAGCACCAGCACCTGCATCACCAGGCCGAGACCGGCCCCGAAGACGAAGAAGCAGGCGCTCATCTCCCAGGTGCCGCTGGTCTCGGTCAGCCGATGCAGAAGCAGCAGGCCGATCGCGGTGACCCCGGTGCCCGCGATGGGGAACGCCTTCCAGCGGCCGGTACGGCTGACGGCCTGCCCGGAGAGCGTGGAGGTGAGCAGCAGGCCCAGCACCAGGGGCAGCATGTGCACCCCGGACATGGTCGGCGTGATGTGGTGCACCACCTGGAGGAAGGTCGGCAGATAGGTCGTCGCGCCGAACATCGCGAAGCCCACGACGAAGCTGATGACGGCGACGAGGGTGAAGGTCCTGATCCGGAACAGGGCCGGCGGGATGACGGGCTCGGCGGCGCGGCGCTCCACCTGGACGAAGACCGCCGTCATCAGCACGCTCAGCGCGGTGAGCGCGAGGATCTGCGCCGAGCCCCAGGCCCAGGTGGTGCCGCCGAGCGAGGCGACGAGGACCAGGCAGGTGGCGACGGAGGCGATGAGGAACGTGCCGAGGTAGTCGATGGCGTGCTTGGTGCGGTGGGCCGGGATGCGCAGCACGGCGGCGATCACGAGGAGCGCGACGACGCCGATCGGCAGGTTGACGTAGAAGACCCAGCGCCAGGTGAGATGTTGGGTGAAGAAGCCGCCCAGCAGCGGCCCGAGAACGCTCGTCGTGCCGAAGACCGCGCCGAACAGCCCCTGGTACTTGCCCCGCTCGCGCGGTGGCACGAGATCGCCGACGATCGCCATCGAGAGCACCATGAGACCGCCGCCGCCGAGGCCCTGAAGCGCCCGGAAGCCGATGAGCTGGAGCATGTCCTGGGCGATCCCGCAGAGCGCGGAGCCGATGAGGAAGATGACGATGGCGGCCTGGAAGAGCTTCTTGCGGCCGTACTGGTCACCGAGTTTGCCCCAGAGCGGGGTCGCGGCGGTCGACGCCAGCAGATAGGCCGTCACGACCCAGGAGAGATGTTCCAGACCGCCGAGGTCGCTGACGATGGTCGGCAGCGCGGTCGACACGATGGTCTGGTCGAGCGCCGCCAGCAGCATGCCGAGGAGCAGCGCCCCGATGGCCACCAGGACCGACCGGGCGGAACGGCTCCCTCCGAAGTCCGGGGCCGAGGCCGGGGCCGGCTCCCGGGCCTGCCCCCGGCCCGGTTCCGGCTTCTCGTCCCGGGCCGGAGTCGAGTCCGCGCCCTGGGCCGGGACAGGGCCCTGAACCGGGCCCTGGGTCGGGTCCTGGGTCGGGGTCGGTTCCGGGTCCGGGGGGCTCGGATGCTGCGCCATGGAAACGTCTCCTCGGGTCCACTACATCCCCATCCTGGACGTTTCATCCCGTTATGGCCTGGCGAGATCCGCCCCCGACATGACCCACCGGGATCCCGCGACCACGAGGCGAGGAGGACCGGCCCGTGTGTGCCGGGACGTCGGCGGACCCCGATTGACGTTCTCGAATCCCGCTTTGTATCGTGATGGAACAAAGTGGCCTTCGCCCGCCACCCCCTGACCGGTGGGCGAGGCCGCTTGTTCCCCCAGCGGCTCACGGTCAGATGCGGCGGGCGCGCTCGGCGTCGGCGGACAGCTCGCGCGTCAGGCCCTCGTCGGCGATGCCGAGCTCGGCGAACACCTCCCCGATTCCCCGATCCCGGCAGCGCGGCGAGCGAGGGCGGGCGGGCCGGACCCCGCGACGCCGCAGGTATTCGTCAGACACCCCCTAACGCCGCCGTACCGCTGGACATGCCGGAACACGGCCCCCATGTCTCGCGTCCGCAGGGCCTGGCGCATCGCGGCCTGTTCCCGGGCCCACGCAGGTAATTCGATCGCCGCGACAACGCCCATGAAGCCCCCTCACAGCACAACGGAGGATCAGGGCCCCCGGGCCGGTTTCCGCCGGGCCCCTTCATCCGTGCCGCATCTCCGGATCGGCCAGGGCACGGATCGACCGGACCAGCTGGATTGGCCAGAGCGGCACCGCCTTTGTATCGTGATGGAACAAATCAGCCACGCGTAGAGGATGGCCTCATGCCCAGGTCGGAGACCATAGGTGTTTTCAAGGCATTGCTCCTGGACATGGACGGCACCCTCGTGAACTCCGACGCCGTCGTGGAGCGCTGCTGGCGACGCTGGGCGGCGCGTGAGGGGCTCGACCCCGAGGCCGTCCTCAAAGTGGTCCACGGGCGGCAGGGCTACGCCACCATGGCGGTGCTGCTCCCGGACCGCCCGATGGAGCGGAACCACGCGGACAACCGGGCGATGCTCGCCGAGGAGACCGCGGACACCGACGGCGTCGTCCCGGTCGCCGGGGCGCCCGCCTTCATGGAAGCGATCGCCGCGCTTCCGCACGCCCTGGTCACCTCGGCCGACGAAGCACTGGCCCGGACCAGGATGACGGCCGCCGGTCTGCGCATGCCCACGACCCGGGTCACCGCCGAGCACGTCGGAGCCAGCAAGCCGGACCCCGAGGGCTTCCTCAAGGGCGCGGCCGAGCTGGGCTTCGCCCCGGCGGACTGCGTCGTCTTCGAGGACTCCGAGGCGGGCATCGCGGCCGGCCGGGCGGCGGGCATGCGCGTCGTGGGCGTCGGCCCGCGAGCGGCGGCGCTCTCCCCCGACGCGCATGTCGAGGACCTGACGCGGCTGCGGGTGGAGGCGGCGGCCGACGGTTCGATCGGGCTGCGCATCACCGCGCGATAGCCCCGGCGGCGGGTCGCGCCCGTCGGCCGGCCCGCCGGTCGCGCGCCCCCGGCCGCTCCACCGCCCTCAGTCCCGGTGCAGACGCCCCCGCGCGACCAGTTCGAGCACGGTCGCGACCGCCACCGCCTGCACCGCCATCAGCGCCACCAGCACGAACAACTGCACCGCCCCCGCCTGAACGGGTGAGGCGCCGCCCAGCAGCATGCCCACGAACGCGCCCGGCAACGTGACGAGCCCCACGGTCCTCGTCTGGTCCAGCCCCGGCAGCAACGCGTCCGCCGCCGCGGGGCGGGCGATCTCCAGCCGCGCGTCGCGGTCGAGCAGCCCCAGCGCCAGGCCCGCCTCCACCTCCCCGCGCCGCAGCGCCAGTTCGTCCAGCGCCCGCCGCCCGCCGAGCACGGTCGCGGTCAACGCGCCTCCGATGAGGATGCCGGTCACCGGAATGAGCGCGACGCCCCGCACCGGGACGAGACCGGTGACCAACAGCAGGGCCACCACCGGCACGACCCCCGCCCCGATCGGCAGCGCCGCCCACCACCAGGTGCGATTGCGGGTGATCCGACGTCCCGCGGTCCGGACCGCCACCGCGTACATCACGGCCATGAACATGAGCAGCGGCGGCAGCGCACGCATCACCCAGCCGATGAGCAGGGAGACCACGGCGAGTTGAACGGCCGCGCGCAGCCCGGCCAGCAGCATGTCGCGCGACCGGCCGAGCGAGGCCAGGGACACGACCAGGGACGCTCCCACCAGCAGCAGGCCGAGCACGGCGCCGAGTGTCATGTCCACCGGGAGCAGCACGCCGCAACCCTACGTCCACGCCCACCGCTCCGGCAGCCCCCACCAGACGATCGAACTCCCCGACCTTCCCGCCGACTTGGCACGCCATCAGCGAGAACGCGCCCGCGTGGACGCAGGCGTACGCCCCCGTGCTCCAGCCCCGTTCGTCAGAACTCTTGATGTGACGTGCCCATGTCGTCACTCTGTTACCTGGCGCCCACCCCACGGAAACCTGGCGCCGCCACCATGACCGGGCACCACGGGTCGCCCGTCCAAGGTCCCCCCCACGTCAAGGGAGTTCGCATGTCAGGCGTCTACGCGCGTCGCATCGCCGTCGCCGCAGCATCCACAGCCCTCGCCGCCACGACCGGGCTGCTCAACGCCCCGGCCGCCCAGGCGGCCATGCCCACCCCGGTCTCGGCATCGACCGCGCGCACCTATCTGAGCCAGCTGACCGTCGCGGCCGAGGGCTCGTCGAGCGGCTACAGCCGGTCCAAGTTCCCGCACTGGATCACACAGTCCGGCGCCTGCAACACCCGCGAGGTCGTCCTTGAGCGCGACGGCACGAACGTGCAGCAGGACTCCAGTTGCGCGGCGGTCAGCGGCACTTGGTACTCGGAGTACGACGGGGCCACCTGGACCGCCGCCTCCGACCTGGACATCGACCACGTGGTGCCGCTCGCCGAGGCGTGGCGGTCGGGTGCCAGCAGCTGGACCACCGCCCAACGACAGGCGTACGCCAATGACTTGACCCGGCCTCAGCTCATCGCGGTGACCGACAACGTCAACCAGGCCAAGGGCGACAAGGACCCGGCCGACTGGCTGCCCCCGCGCACCGCGTACCGCTGCACCTACGCGCGCGCCTGGGTGCATGTGAAGCACTACTACGACCTGACCGTCGACGCCGCCGAGAAGAGCGCCCTGCAGGGCATCCTGAACAACTGCTGAGACGGCCCGCCGCGGAACGCGACGCCGCGACACCGGGAGACGCGATACGGCGACGCCGTGACGCCGCGACACCGGGAGACGCGATGCCGTGACGCCGCGATGCCGTGACGCCGGGGAACGCGATACGGCGACGCCATGACGCCTGCGGTTCCGCCGGACACGGCGCAGGGCCGCCACCGCCATCGTCCCGCCACACCCGCCCCGCCCCACACCCGCCCCACACCGCCCCGCCCGACGAAATCCCGCTCGGGCGGGGCTTTCATGCGCCCGGCAAGCCTCCGCGCCACGCCGGAGACACGGCACATTTTCGGCCGACTCCGCCCGCCGACGGCAACCTTCGAGCACATCCGTCCCGTCACTCACGCCCCACCGACCCCACACCCGCCGACCCGCCGCCCGACGCCGGCACCATCGCCGGTCCGCGGGTCCGCCGGGCGCGCGAGCGGCCCCGGAAACGCGGCGCACGCCCACCCTCACCGCCCGGCTCCGCACGCGACCTGCCCATCACCCGTGCATGCGCCGCACGAACGCGGCGAGAAACCCCGCATACCGACCAGCCGGCATCCGGCGGACCGCCACCGGGGCAGTCGGCCTCCGGCATATCCCACAGTGGCCGGAAAACTGCGTTGCCATTGGTTCAGGCCAAGTCTGTGACCAGGGGCGCGCAGATGAAGGCGCCATCCAAGCGAAGCGCGGCCGAACACCGTGCCGCAACTTTCAGCCAGTCGACATAATGTTGAACTTGCAAGTATTGGTGAGGTCTCCCTAATCTGGACCAGCCGATCGGTTCACGCCCCCACCCGACCGAAGGAGCCCCCCATGCACACACGCTTGAATCAGGCCCAGCCCTACGTTCTCGGCCTGTTCCGCATCATCGTCGGCCTCCTCTTCACCTGCCATGGAGCAGCCGCCCTCTTCGGCCTCTTCGGCGACAGCTCCATAGCCGCCGGCACCTGGCCCAAGTGGTACGCGGCGGTCATCGAACTGGTCGGCGGGGCGCTGGTGGCGCTCGGCCTGGGCACCAGGTTCGCCGCGCTGATCTCCTCCGGCTCCATGGCGTACGCGTACTTCACCGTCCACCAGCCCAACGGGCTCTTCCCGATGCAGAACGGCGGGGAGGCCGCGGCCACCTTCTGCTGGATCTTCCTGCTGCTGGTCTTCAGCGGGCCGGGAGCGTTCTCCCTGGACCGGCTGATCGGCCGCGACGGAACGGAGCCGGGCGAGGACCGCGCACGCGACCGGGCTCCGGCCGTAACCGCCTGACGCCCGGCCCGGGCCGACACCCGCCCCGGGCCGCACGGAACCACCCCTCCCCGCCCCGGTCCCCCCACTCCCCGGCCGACCGTCCGGCACCACCGCACCGGCCAGCCGCGCGCCACGCGGGTACGCGCGTGCACGCCCGCTCGCGTACACCCGGAATACGCTCCTCATTCTCCGGGTGTACGTGAGCTTCCCAACATCATCCTTATTTACGGATCATCGGATGAGTATCGGGCGTACGCTGTACAGCTGGCCGTGCCGCTCCTGCCGCTCCCCTGCGACGTCGCGGCGTTGTTCCGGATCGGGGAGTAGTAGTTGCTTGAGAGTGTGGCCGCGCTGACCGGCAGCTCCTGGATATACGCGGTGGTCGCCGTCTCCGTGCTCCTCGACGTCTTCCTTCCCGTGCTGCCCAGCGGGGTCCTGGTCATCACCGCCGCCACCGCGGCCGCCGCCGGTTCGACGACCGTCGCGGGCGCGGCCTCCGCGGCACGCGCCGCCGAGCAGGCCCAGGTCCCGTCACTCCTCGCCCTGATCCTCTGCGCGACCGGCGCCTCGGTCCTCGGCGACCTCGTCGCCTACCGGCTGGCCTGGCGCGGCGGCGAGCGCCTGGACCGGGCCATCGCCCGCTCTCGACGTCTCACCACGGCGCAGGAACGCCTGGGCGCGGCCCTGGCCCGGGGCGGCGGCATCCTCGTGATCATCGCGCGCTTCGCCCCGGCCGGCCGGTCGGTGGTCTCCCTGGGCGCGGGCGCCGCGCACCGCAAGGTGAAGGAGTTCCTGCCCTGGTCCGCCCTGGCGGGAGCGGCCTGGGCCGGTTACAGCGTGGGGCTCGGTTACTTCGGCGGGCAGTGGCTCGGCGCGACCTGGGTGGGCACGGCCGTCTCCGTCCTCGCCCTGTTCGTGGCGGGGGCCCTGGCCGCGTACGTCGTACGGCGGCCCGCCGAGGACGCCGGCGCGACCGCCCAGGCGCCCGCGCCGGTGTCTACCGTGTCCTGACGGAGCCCCGTATCTCCAGACCGTCCAGCAGCCTGGCGGTCGCCTCGGCGATCTCGTCGACGGCCCGGTCGAACGCCTCCCGGTTGTGCGCGGCCGGGGCGCGGAAGCCCGACACCTTCCGTACGAACTGCAGGGCGGCGGCCCGGATCTCCTCCTCGGTGGCCTCCTCGGGGAGCGCGGGCGGTCGTAGCGTCTTGATGCTTCGGCACATGCGTCCAGTGTGACCCGAGCCACTGACAACGGCCGGGGCGGAGAACGACCGGGGACGGACAACGGCCGGGGACACGCCCGCCGGACCGCACCGGCCCCGCCGTACCGACCGGTCCCGTACCGACCGGCCCCGCCGTACCACCCGGCCCCCGTGCCGTACGGCATCCGCCTGGCACGGCCCAGCCCCGCCCGTCCGTCGTCGTCCGGATCTCAGATGAGGACCCTCGACCGGTCCGTGCACAGGGCCCAGATCACGAAGGTGTCGACGGCGATGGAGATGATCGCCCAGATCGGCTGGTACGGCAGCCAGACGAAGTTGATCACCAGGCTGACGGCGGCGAGCGCCACACCCGTCGTGCGGGCCCACGCCGCGCCCTTGAGGATGCCCCAGCCGACGATCCCGAGCACGATGCCGAGGATCAGGTGGATCCAGCCCCACGCGGTCACGTCGAACCTGAACGTGTAATTCCTGATCCGCGCGTAGACCGCGTCGGAGGCGATACCGGAGATGCCCTTGATCACCCCGAAGAAGCCGTCGACGAGGAGCAGGACACCGGCGAACATGGTTCCGCCGGCCGCCCAGGGGTCGGCTCTGCCCGGACCGGGCGGGTGGGCCGGGCCTGGTGTGGACGCTGAGTGTGCCATCGGGCCTCCCTGCCGGAGCGGGACCGCGGAACCGCGGGGTCAGAACCGACCCTGCGCGGCCTGCTCCGCCGCGACCACCCGGGCGCGCCCGCGCGAGTGACCGACGCGGCGACCGGGCGGGACGGATCAACGGCGGACCACCGGCGGATCACCCCGCAAGCGTTACTTTCGACAGTGCCGGAACGCCCTCCCACCTGCGTACCGTCGTACGGGTGAAGAGAGCGATGACCGGTGACGCGACCCGGCGGGGCGTCGTCCGCAGGGCCCTGGCGGCCGTTTCCCCCGGCGGTCTGCTGACCCTCGCCGCGGCCGTCTGCGCCGCGCTGAGCGCCCTCAGCGTGGTGTGGGCGCTCCCAGCGGCCGTGGCGGCCTTCTTCGCGGGCCGGGAACCGGGCAGGACCGGGCCCGCGCTCCTGGGGCTGGTCGCTCTCGTCGCGGGCGGGGTCGTCGCGGTGGCCCTGGTGCCGTCCTGGCTGCTGATGGCGGGGCGGTTCGCCGCCGTGGTGTCGGTGGCGGCGATGCTGCCCTGGTTCGCCGGGCGGTTCTGGCGCCAGTACCAGGAGCTCGTCCGGGCGGGCTGGGAACGGGCCGAGCGGCTGGAGCGCGAACAGCGGCTCGTCGCCGAGCAGGCGAGGTCCCGGGAGCGCGCCCGGATCGCCCAGGACATGCACGACGTCCTCGGACACGACCTCAGCCTCATCGCGCTGTCGGCTGGGGCCCTCAAGCTCTCGCCCGGCCTGGACGAGTCCCAGCGGGCCGCGGCGGGCGAGATCCGGGCGCGGGCGGCGGCGTCGGTGGAACGGCTCGGCGAGGTGATCGGCATCCTGCGGGAGGAGGCGGACGACGAGCCGCCCCGGGCCTCCGGCACCGGCATCCCCCGCCTGGTCGCGGACGCCTCGGCCGCCGGTCTCGTCGTCGATCTGCGGATCGACCACGACGACGCGCCCCGTACCGAAGGCGACGCGGGCGCGCGCACCGACACCCCCGCTCCCCCGGCCACGCACATCGCCGACTCCGTCCCCACGGGCGCCGCCGTCGACGCCTTCCCTCCCCCCGGCACGAACCCCCGCACCGGTGCCGCCGCCACGGGCGCCGCCACCGGATCCTTCCCTCACGACGCCCCGCCGGCCGTCGCGCGGGCGGCCCACCGGGTCGTCCAGGAGGCCCTGACCAACGCCGCCAAGCACGCCCCGATGGCCCGGGTGAGCGTGCGGGTGACGTACACCGCGGAGGAGACCGCGGTCCACGTACGGAACGGGCCCCCGCCCACGCGGCACGGCCCCGAGCCCGTGCCCGGCACCGGGCGAGGCCTGATCGGGCTGGACGAACGGGTACGCCTGGCGGGCGGCACCTTCGAGTACGGCCCCCACGAGGGCGGCTTCGCGGTCACCGCGCGGATACCGCACAGGCCCTCCGCCCCTCGCCCGTCCACGACGCCCCGGACGCCGGCCCCGGCGCTGCCCCCGGAGCACCGGCGCGCCCGCAGCAGGGTCCGGCGGGCGCTGGTGACCGCGATCGTGCTGCCGCTGGTGGTGTGGGCGGTGCTCTGTGCCGCCCTCATGGGCTGGGACATCCGCTCGGCCCGGCTGTCGGTACTGGACCCGGGTGACTATGCCCGGCTGCGGGTGGGACAGGATCAGGACGCGGTGCGCCGGCTGCTGCCCGAGCGCGAGACCACCCAGCGGCAGGCGGCCGGGGAACCGAGGGGGAACGGCATCACATGCGCGTACTACGCGATGACGGCGGACCGCTTCGACGACCGTTCCGGGGACGCGTACCGGCTCTGCTTCCGCGACGGGAGACTGATGTCCAAGGAGGCCCTGACACCGGGACCGGACCGCCTGCCATGACCGTGCCGACCGGCCTGACCGGGCCGACCGAACCGCATGACGACAGGCCGCATGCCGACGAACCGCGTACCGGCCAACCGCGTACCGACCGTAGGAACAAGCCGAGCAGGGACGAGCAGGGAAAGGACGGTGGCCTGCCGATGATCCGGGTGCTGATCGCCGACGACGAGCCGATGATCCGCAAGGGCGTGCGCTCGGTGCTCTCCGTAGATCCGGAGATCGACGTCGTCGCCGAGGCGGGCGACGGGCGCGAGGCCGTGGAACTGGTCCGCCGTCACCGGCCCGCCGTCGCCGTGCTCGACATCCGGATGCCGGGGACGAACGGCATCGAGGCGGCGGCCGAGATCCGGCGCACCGCGCCCGGGACCGGGGTGGTGATGCTCACGACCTTCGGCGAGGACGACTACATCCTCCAGGCCCTGGGCGGCGGCGCCACCGGCTTCCTGATCAAGTCCGGCGAACCGGAGGAACTCATCGCCGGGATCCGCGCGGTGGCCGAGGGCGCCGCCTATCTCTCACCGAAGGTCGCGGCGCGGGTCGTCGCCCATCTCTCCGAGACGGGGGCGGGCGCCCGGGCCGGGCGTCGCAGCGCCGCCCGGGAACGGGTCCATGCCCTGACCGCCCGGGAACGCGACGTGCTGGCCCTGCTCGGCGGCGGCCTCTCCAACGGGCAGATCGCCCGGCGTCTGCATGTGGTGGAAGGGACGGTCAAGGCGCATGTGAGTTCCATCCTCGCCCGGCTGGGGGTGGACAACCGCGCCGCCGCGGCGGTCGTCGCCCACGAGGCCGGCGTCATCGCGCCCGCGCAGCCGCCGGAACCTCTCCCCGAGCGCTGACGCCGCCGTTCGCGCGAGCGGCAGGAACGCCAGCAGCACCGCCGCGACCGCCGTGGCCGCGAGGAGCGCGCCGGCCAGCACGTCGTGCGGGTAGTGCACCCCCACCATGACCCGCAGCAGCGCCGCGGCCCCGGCCAACGGCAGGGTGACGGCCGCGAGCCGGGGCCGCAGCACGGCCAGACCGGTCGCGAGGCCGACGGCGAGGGTGGCGTGGTTGCTCGGGAACGACCAGTCGCCGGGCGGCGGGCACTCGGCGACCGCCTTCGCCGCGCCGTGCAGGGCCCGGCACGGCCGTGCCTCGTCGACGACCTCCTTCACGGCCTCGCTCACCACGTAGGCGAGTACGGTGCCGACGCCGGTGAGCACCGTGCCGGCGGACAGCCGGGTGTCCCCGCGCCGCACCGCACCCCACCACACCCACATCAGCAGCACCCCGAGCACCACCAGGGTGCCCTCGGTGGCCAGTTCCAGCAGCGGCCCCACCCATGACGGGCCGTCCGCCACCGTTTCGGTCACCGACCGGTACACGGACGCCGAGGTCCCGCCCGTCACCTCCACCGCGCCGGCCCTGCCCCATCCGCCGGGCGCGAGCCACGCCACGCCGAGCGCCCCCGCGCCCAGGACGGCGCAGGCGAGCCACGGCCGCGCCCCGCTCCGCGCCCTGCCCCGGGAGCCGCTGCCACGAGAGCCACCGCCCCGGGGGCCGCTGCTGGGAGACGCACTTCCACTCATTGCTTGCTTCATGCCGGCGAAGGTACGAGCGGGAGGCGCGGCCCGGCCTCGGCCGAACGGAAGGCCCCGGCCCTGACTTTCGTCAGGGGGTGCCACCGAAAACAGGCGCCGCCGGACGGAGATACCACCGGACACGAACACCACCGAAAACGAGCGCCGCCGGAAACGGGTATCACCGGACACGGACGCGGACACAGTCACGGACGCGGCCGGGGACCGGGCGTGCAGGGGGGCGCGCACGCGCGCGGGCGCGCCGGAGTGCACTCTTCCTTGCTCCGGCGCACCACCGGTGTCACCCTCGATGTCACCATTGGTTCAAAAGTGTCTGCGGATCACGAGGTGCGCGCGATGGCGAGCGGAATGCGGTGGGCGACGACGGGAGTTGCGGCTGCGGGCCTGGGGCTGGCCGGGGCGGGGCTGGCGTGGGCGTGGCGGCATCAGGACGAGCTGGCGATGCGGCGGCCGGTCAACGAATGGACCTTCACGCACATGTCGCTGGTCCTGCCCACGGAGACGGTCGCGCGCTCGGGCCCGGTGCACGAACTGCCATACCGTCCAATGCCGTTCACCGGCTTCCGCTATGAGTTCCGCGGCGTCGGACGCACCTTGGAGGATCTGCACACGCGGACCCGAACCACCGGTTTCGCGGTGCTGCACCGGGGCGCGCTCGTGCATGAGGCATATCCGGGCCGGTTCGCCGCCCCGGACCGGCGCTTCCAGGTGTTCTCACTGTCGAAGTCGGTGACGTCGATGCTGATCGGCATCGCCCTGGAGGAGGGCGCGATCGGTTCGCTCGACGACAAGGTGGTCACCTACTGCCCGGAGCTGGCGGGCTCGGCGTTCGACGGACCGACCGTCGAGAACCTGCTCCACATGACCAGCGGCGCCGGCGGGATCGAGGACTACGAGGACCCCGACGCCCCGGTCAACCGGCTGATGCGCGCGGTGACGGGACGCGGCACCGTGCTGGAGGCGGTCCGCTCGGTGGAGCCGACCGTGACGCCGGGGACCTGGTTCAACTACTCCACGCTCGACACCCAGGTCCTGGGCTGGCTGCTGGAGGCGGCGACGGGCAGGTCGCTGGCGCGGTACGCGACCGAGCGGCTGTGGAGCAGGATCGGCCCGGAGCACGACGCCTTCTACGCGCTCTCGCGCAGCAGGCCGCGCACGGCGGTGGGCGGCGGAACGTTCAACGCGACCGTACGGGATCTGGCCCGGGTGGGCCTGCTGATGGCGCGCGGCGGCCGGCTCGGCGACGTCCAGGTGGTGCCGGAGGCGTGGGTCCGGCGCAGCCGCGGCGCGGGGCTGCCCCATCTGGAAGTGGGCGCGCTGGGCGGCGACTTCGACCACTACGGGTACGCGAACCAGTGGTGGACGCTGGGCGGCCCGCACCGGGCGTTCACGGGCCTGGGCATCCATGGCCAGTACCTGTGGGTGGACCCGGTGGCGGACGTGGTGGTGGTCAAGACCAGTGCCTGGCCCGTCGCCGACGACCCGGAACGGGACGCCGAGACCGTCGCGGCGCTGTCCGCGCTGGTCGCCCACCTGGAGGCCGCGGGCTGATCCACGAGCGGGGCCGCGGCCGCGCCCGGACGGCCCCCACCGGTCGGGCCCGCGGCGCCCCGCGCCCGGACGTGTCCCCCACCCGTCAGGCCCGCGGCGCCCCGCACCTGGACGGCCCCACCCGTCGTGCCCGCGGCGCTCCCGTCCGCCCCCGCCCGCGCACGCACGTCCAATCGCGTCACCGCCCGCGCCGGCGCCCCTCCCGCCGCCCGCCGCCCGCGCCCCCGTGCCGGCCCACGCGGCAACCGCCGTTCCGACGACACGGCCCTTAGGATGACGGCATGACAGACCCCGGGACCGCGGCCGCCCCGGAGCCCAGGTCCCGGCGCGGCAGGCCGCCCAAGGCGGCTCTGGACCAGGACCGGATCCTGGACGCCGCGGCCTCGCTGATCGAACGCGACGGCCCGGACGCGCTGACCCTGCGCCGCCTGGGCGCGGACCTCGGTTCCAACCACACGGCGGTGCTGCGCCACTTCTCCGGCAAGGACGACATCCTCCTGGGGCTGACCGAGCGGCTGATCGCCGAGGCGATCGACGGCTTCGAGGCGAGCGAGGACTGGCGCGACACCCTGGCCGGCCTCGCCCGGCGGATGCGCCGGGTGTGCCTGGCGCATCCGCGCATCGCCGTCCTGGCGGTCTCCCGGGTCTCGCGCCGCGGGGCCGAGTTCCGGGGTGCGGACACGGTCATCGGCGCACTCCGGCAGGCCGGCTTCGGCGAGCGGGACGCGGCCCGCTACTACCGCGCCCTCACCGACGCCTCCCTGGCCATGGGCGCGTTCGAGGCGGCCTTCGCCGCCCTCGGCCCGGAGGCCCGGGAGGGCGACCGCATGGCCTGGCGGCGCGAATACCTCACGGCCTCCCCCGCCCGCTACCCGCATCTGGCCGCCGCCGCCCCGTACTTGGCCGAGGCCGACGAGGACGACCGTTTCGAGACCGCCCTGGGCCTCATGCTGGACGCGGTCGAACTGCGCGCCCGGCGCACGCGCGCGCCCGGCCGCGCCCCGGCGCGCGACTGACCGCCAACCGGAACCGCGCGGACGAGTCCGGCCGCCCCGGCGGGGGTAGAAACCGTACGAGCCGGTCGCCGCGCCGGGAACGGGTCGCACCCGCCCGGACGTCGGCGAACGGCACGGAGTACAGCGTGACGACGACCGGTTCCACCGGGCACGGCCCGCGATCCCGGAGGGAGAAGCGGAGTCGGCGGAACGGCACGGCCGACGCGTACCCGAACCGGTTCCGGAACGTCGCGCACACCGCAGGGCGAGAGGAGAGTCCGTGGCGAAGCCACTGAGCGCCGCACAGGTCATGTCCGCGCTGCGCGCCGAGGGCGTCCGCGTCGTCGAGGTCGGCAACTGGCGGACGCACAACCGCAATTCGAAGGGTCCCTGGGGCCCGCTCAACGGGTCGATCGTGCACCACACGGTCACCAAGGGCACTGCGTCCACCGTGGCCATGGTCCGTGACGGGTACGCGTCCCTGCCGGGCCCGCTCTGCCACGGGATGATCGCGAAGGACGGCCGGGTGCACATGGTCGGCTGGGGCCGCGCCAACCACGCCGGCGGCGGCGACCCCCGCGTACTGGACCAGGTGATCGCCGAGTCCTACGGCACCCGTCCGACCCCGCCCACCAAGGGCAACGCCGACGGGATCGACGGCAACGCCCGCTTCTACGGCTGGGAGTGCGAGAACCTCGGCGACGGCAAGGACCCGTGGCCCAAGGCCCAGTACGACGCCATCGTCCGCGTCCAGGCCGCCCTGTGCCGCGCCCACGGCTGGTCCGCGAAGTCCGTGATCGGCCACCTGGAGTGGAGCTCCGACAAGGTCGACCCCCGCGGCTTCACCATGCCCGCACTCCGCGCCGACGTGGCCGAGCGCCTGAAGCACCCAGCGAGTTGGAACCCGGATGAGGAGGACCCCATGGCAGGGATCACCAAGAAGGACATCTTCGACGCCGTCTGGAAGACCGACGCGATCGCCGGCCCGACGGACGCGGCGGACCACCAGACGAACCCGACCTGGCAGGCCCAGTCGATCCTCAAGGACCTCCAGACCCGCATCCGTTCCATGGACAAACGCCTCGCCGCCCAGACCGCCGCGATCACGGCACTCGCCGGCCAGCTCGGCCAGGGCGCCGACAACGCCACCATCGTCACCGCGGTCGAGAACGCCATCGAACGCGCCGTGACCGACGTGAACATCAACACCAGGGAACCCTGACCCCCGCCCCACCCGCCCCGTCCCGAACACCGCCCGCCCGGAGTGCCCCATTCCGCGCTCCAGGCTCGGCGCTGCTACGGACCGAGGCCCCGCCAAATGACCGGAAGATGGGGGCTCATCCGCGCCAAGGAGCTGCACAGTCCCCCATCGGTGCGCGTACCGTATCCGATACGACGGCGGGCATAAGAGGGCAAGCTGTCGGCGAGCGGCGACGCCGCCGAGCCCTCGCCCGCCGTCACTCGCATTCTCTTCCGCCGCCGGGCGCGCGCAGCACCGAGGGTATGTGCACCCTGTCACTTCAGGCGAAGCCGTACCCGCCTTCATCTACCACCAAGCGCTGCACCCAGTCCCAAGACTGCTGCACGCACGCATCCAGAACTTCTTCAGGTGAGGGTAGGACCCACTGGATCCAGTGGCCTGCGACACGGCCCCATCCTTATAGAGCTCCACGTAGGTGTAGGACGTCATGACGCCGATCGACCAGGTTCCGCTGTAGTAGCCGCCACTGGTCGCGTTCCAGGTCTTGCACACCTGTGCGGTTCCACCGCTCTTGTCAGTGAGTTTGGTACAGCTACCGTCGGCTTGAGCTGCCGGCGCGTTGAGCAATAGCGCGCTGAGGCTCAGAACGGTCGCCGCTCCGAGCGCACCGAAGGCTCTCTTTATGGGCACGTCAAACTCCATTCACTGTGAGGTTGCACGAGCAGTTGAGTGGCCTAACGGTGCTCCACCATGGTCGACCGGCCTTGGAGAAACCCTGAGAGTTCTGACCGACCCGCAGCCTGGCCCGTCCGGGTCCCCCGACGCGGACGGGCCTTGAACCGTAGGAGGTACGTCGTGCCTAGCCGTCCTCCGTCCCGGTGCGCGGCCAGCCGCAAACTCCGCACGGCCGGAGGCCGGTGCGACTGCCGCTCCGCCCCGCAGCGCCCAGGCCGCCACGACCCGCGCCGAATGGTCCTGGGTCTACGCAGTCCCGAAGTGGCCCCTCCTACGGGACCGAGTCCTCTCCGAGGAAGCGCTGTGCCGCGCCCCGTGCGGCCGTCCGCCGTCCGTTGTCGACCACATCCGTCCCCATCGCGGGGGGCAAGGTGCTCGCATTCGACCGCGCCGACCTCCAGGCCATGTGCAAGCCCTGCCACGACGGGAAGACCGCGAAGGAGACAGGGTTCGCCGACGCCGGAGCAAAGCGGCTCAGCCCCACGGACCTCACGCCCGTGTGCGGCCCACCCTGCTCGGGGAAGGCTGTCATTGCGCCTGCCTACCTGGGCCATCTTCATGATCGGTCAGGGGATTTCGGGAGACGAGGACCCAATCCCAACCCACGCCCCCCGCGAGGGCCCCGTCAACACTTCGGGCCCTGCCGCGATAAAACACCGCTTGAGCAGGGCCCGAAGGTCTTCGTACTGGTGGGCGCGGACGGTTTCGAACCGCCGACATCTGCTTTGTAAGAGCAGCGCTCTACCCCTGAGCTACGCACCCGTGGATGAAGCAACAGCGTACATGCCCCACCGCCCCTGGTCACAAACGGTTCCGGTCCGGCGATGGGCGACGCCGGGGCGGCGGGGGCACGGGGCGGGAGGGTGGTGGGGCACGGGGGTTATCCCCACCCCGCGTACGGCGGGCGGCCGCATTCCGGGGGCGCGCGGGGGGCGCATACGGTGAGGTCACGTCGCCGGGGACCGCATCACCGGGACCACTGATCATGAACATGGGGGAACGCTCATCATGGCACTCCGTACCCGTGCGCTCGCCGCGTCCGGCGGGGCCGCGCTCCTGGGGCTCGTCGTCACCGGCTGCGGGAGCGCGGATCCGGGCGACGCGCCCACCGAGCACAAGTCGTTCGCGCTCAGCGGGAAGACACTGACCATCGACACCGGCAACACGACGCTGGAGCTGGTGCCCGCCGATGTGGAGAAGGTCGAGGTGACGCGTCGCGTCGACGGCTGGGTGGTCGGCGGGAGCGGGCCGGAGCCGCGGTGGGCGATGCGCGACGACACCCTGACCCTCCGGGTGAAGTGCAGGGCCCTGATCAGCGACTGCGCCTCGCAGCACAAGGTGAAGGTGCCGCGCGGGGTCGCGGTGGTCGTGAAGGGCGGCAACGGAAGGGTCTCCGCGTCCGGCTTCGACGCCTCCCTCACCGTGCGCAACACCAACGGCGAGGTGGCCGTCCGGGACTCCAGCGGACCGCTCCGGCTCGAGAACCGCAACGGCGCCGTCGTCGCGGAGAAGATCTCGGCGAAGTCCGTGACGGCCCGGACCGACAACGGCGGCATCCGGCTCGCCTTCACCGCCGTACCGGATCTCGTGGACACCCGGAGCGGCAACGGGAGCACCACGATCGGCCTGCCGGGCGGCTCGGCGACGTACGCGGTGGACGCCGACGCCCGCAACGGGGGGACCTCGGTGGACGTGCCGCACGGCGGCGACAGCACGCACGTGGTGAAGGCCCGCAGCACCAACGGTCGAATCTCGGTGCGAACCGCGAACTGATCGGCCCGTGTGTTCGTCCTTACTGGTGGGAGAATGTACCGGGCAGGGCGGATCGGCACGGGAGAGGGATGTGACGGCGACACACGCGCGGGCAGAAGCGGGTGGGAATTCCGCCGTCGACGGCCGTTCCCCGACCGTCACCGACAGGGAGTGTTCGGCAGCCGGTACGGGGTCCCCCGCGCCGGCTGCCGAACACTCCCATGCGGGCTCAGCGGCTTTCGACCCTGCGGCTTCCGGCCCTACGGCCTCCGAGCGCGCGGGTTCCGAGCCCGCGCGTTCCGAACCCGTGGCTTCCAGCTCAGCGGCTTCCGGCTCTGCCGCTACCGGCTCCGCGGCTTCCGCCGTGACACGTGTCGCGGCCGGGAGGTCCGGGGCGCTCGGGGGCGTCCTCGCGCTGATGCTGCTTCCGGTGCCGCTGCTCGCGGCGGCCCTGCCCGCCGCCTTCGCGGGCGGGGGTACGCGGCGTTGGTTCGGCGGGCGCGGGGAGAGCCGCCGCGCCGACGCGCAGGCGGCGAAGGACGCCGCCGCTGCCGCCTTCTACGAGCTGGACACGGCCCAGCGCGATCTGCGGATCTCCATCGAGACGATCACCGCCGTGGACAGCTCGCCCGGTGCGCGCAAGGCCGTGGACGACTTCGACGCGCTCGGCCGGCGGATCGACGAGGTCAGCCACCGGTACATCACCGCGGTCGACACGCACGATCTGGACCGGGACGACCTGGAACCGGCCGTCGCGGCCCAGGCCAGGACGGAGCTGACCGCGGCCAAGGATGAGCTGGTACGCGTCAAGGGCGAACTGGACCGGTTCGCGCGGAGCCTCGGGCCGCTCCTGGAGAAGGCGGAGACGCAGCTCGCCCGGCTCGCGCCCGCCGTGGAGCGGGCGCGACAGGCGCTCCTCGGTGCGAGCAACGCTCTCGATTCGGTGCGGGCGTCCGGACTGCGAGCGGATGACCTCGCCGCCCGCCTGGCGGCCCTCGCCCCCGAGCTGACCAAGCTCAACGAGGGCGCCGGGCGTCATGGCCTTCCGGAGACCCTGCAACGCGCCGACCGGGTGCTGCGTGACGCCGAGGCGTTGCGCGTCGAGGCGGAGCGGCTGCCGGAACGGGCCGCGGAGATCGACCACCGGCTGGTGTCGTTGCGGACCCGCGCCCAGGCGCTGACGACCCGGGCGGGCGCGGTGGAGCCGGTGCTGAGCGAGCTGCGGCGGCGTTTCACGGCCGCCTGCTGGCAGGACCTGCAGCCGGTTCCGGAGCAGGCGGCGACCCAGGTACGGCAGGCCGAGGAGAAGCTGGGGGAGGCCGCCCGGGCGCGGGACGAGCAGCGCTGGGCCGACGCCACGTCCCGGCTCAGCACGGCGCGCGCCCTACTGAACGCCACGGACGAGGCGGTGTCCATGGCCGGCGACCGGCTGAACCGGTTGAACGAGGTGGCCAAGGACCCGCAGCAGGAGGTCGAGCGGACCCGTTTCACGGTCCGGGACGCCCAGCGCCTGGCCATGGCCGGGCGCAGCACCCCGGATCCGCGCCACGCCCGCCCGCTGGACGACGCGGTGGCCCGGCTGGAGCGCGCCGTCGCGGGGCTGGAGGGGCACCATCCGGACTACTGGCACTTCCTGACCGAGACCGAGGCGGTCCGGCGCACGGCCGCGCGGGTGGTCGCGGAGATCCGCGAGGAACGCGGCGCGGGCGCCTGACCCGACGGGCCGCGCAGAGGGCGTGGAGGCCGGGCCGGACGAACGCCGCGGGCCGGGTGTCGCGGGCCGGACGAACGCCGCGGGCTGCGTCGGGCTGCGGGCTGCGGGCTGCGGGCTGCGTCGGGCTGCGGGCTGCGGGCTGCGTCGGGCTGCGGGCTGCGGGCTGCGGGCTGCGGAAACGCTTCACGCGCGCCGGCGCCGACGCCGAGTGCGGCGTCGGCGGAACACCGCCGGTTTGAATCGGCCCAACGCACCGGCGGTTCGAAGACAAAGCCCAGTGCGCAGCGCCCAGAGGCCGACGGCGGTACGACGGGACAGCCCTCGGCGATTCGCCGCCGTGAACACGTAGAGCCCTGCGACGAACACGCCTACGCCGATGACGACGACGGCGATCAGCGCACAGCTGAGCCCCTCTACGATTCCGGCGATCCCGGCCCAGCCCGTCCGGGCGGCGTGTTCGGCCCGATGCACGGCGTCGTCGTAGTCGCTGTGGTCGTACCAGTCGTGACCAGCCGTGATCACTCACCCCTCCCGGCGGTCCGAAGACCAGCCAGGCCGTCCCGTGCGGAATCCGGCGGGTCTCGCCCCGCATCGGCCGGGCCCTACCGCTTGATGACTGCTTGATGTGCGGCCGTACCGGCCCGGGCGGATCCTGGGAGTAGGCGCGGAAGGAGGCAATCATGGCCGGCCACGCACTGCCCGCCACCGCCGGACGCCGTAACCCTCGACGCCGCCGCAGGGGTGCCCGGCTCAACACGCATCTGCCGGTCGATCATCGGCTCAGCAGCGTCTACCGCGTGGGAGCGGGGCTGATGGGACTGGTGCTGCTCGCCTTCGGGATCCTCGGGCTGATCGACAAGATCGGTTTCTTCAGCACCGGCGGCGCCACCGTCGCGGGTCTCAACACCAACGGCGCCCTCAGCGTCCTGTCCATCTGCGTCGGACTGCTGCTGTTCATCGGGATGGTGATCGGCGGCAACTTCGCCTCGACGCTCAACATGATCCTGGGCGTCGCGTTCATCCTGAGCGGGTTCGTGAACCTCGCGCTGCTCGACACGGACTACAACTTCCTCGCCTTCCACCTGCAGAACGTGCTGTTCAGCTTCGTGGTGGGCCTGATGCTGATGATCTTCGGGATGTACGGGAGGGTCAGCGGGGGCCTTCCGCACGACAACCCGTACTGGCTGGCCCGCCATCCCGAGGAGGTCGACCGCGAACTGCGGCTGCGGCGCAGAACGGCGACGATGCCGGTCATCCGGCATCACTGATCCGCCACCGCCGATCCGACGTGAGTGATCCGCCGTCACTGATCCGCCGTCACCGGTCCGCCGGCCGCCGGCCCGCCCTGGGGCACCGACCACCGATGCAAGTCCCTCGGCACCTCGTCCGCGTGCCCGGGACGCGCGGTTGACCTCGCGGCCTCCCGACCTCCCGGCCTTCCAGTCTCCCGACCTCCCAGCAGCCTGGCCTCGCTTCTGTCTGGCCTCGCTGCTGTCTGCCGTCGGCCGCCTGCGGCTAGCCTGGGCGCATGCCTCGTTACGAGTACCGCTGCCGCTCCTGCGGAGACACGTTCGAACTCAGCCGTCCGATGGCCCAGTCCTCGGATCCGGCCTCCTGCCCCGCCGGACACTCAGACACCGTGAAGCTGCTCTCCACGGTCGCCGTGGGAGGGGCGTCCGCGAAGTCGGCGCCCGCAGCGCCGTCCGGGGGTGCCGGGGGCGGAGGCGGCGGCTGCTGCGGCGGAGGCTGCTGCGGCTGAGCACGCGGCCCGGCGGCGACCGCCGTCACCCGCCGGGCCCTCATCCGTGGTCTTGGTGTCGTTTCCCTCGGCCATCGGTGGCTCCAGTTCGGTCGGGCCGCGTCTCGTCCCCCGCGTTTCCAGGCCCCGCGTTCCCAGGCCCCGCGCTCCCTGGGACACGCGGGGACGCGGGGACTGCATCCGCTGATCACCGAGGTCGCGCGGACCGTGCGCGCGTCGGGGAACGGGCCCGGGCGCGCGTGCGGGGCTCGGGGAGGCTCTACGGGTGATGCCGGCCGGGGGTGTCCGGGCGGGAGGCTCGCAGGAGCTGGCGCAGGATCTCCTCGCCCGCCGCCACCCCGTCCTCGGCCGTCGCCCGGACGTGCGGGGCGCTCCAGCCGGATTCGGCGAGTTCACCGTGGGCCGGGCGCCAGGCGTGGTCGGCGGCGAGGAGCAGATCAGCGTCGAGGAGGCTGTCGCCGGCCGCGAGGGTGAGCGTGGCCCCCGTGCGCCGGGCGACCTCGCGCATGGCGGCGCTCTTGGTGAGCGGGGCCGGCACGGCGTAGACCTTGCGGCCCTGGAGGGAGACCGTCCAGCCTCGGGCGCCCGCCCACTCCCCCAGTTCCTCGACCCAGCCGTCGGGCAGCGCCGAGCGTTCGACCACGAGATAGGCGAAGAGGTCCTCCGCGACGCGCTCCTTGAGCAGCCAGGCGGGGTCGGCCGAGGCCAGGAGCCGGGCGCGGACCTCGGCGAGCGAGGCGGACTCGGTGGCGAGCCGACGGGAGACGCGGGTCCGCCAGTCGGGGTCGGACTCGCCGTCGACGAGCAGGTGGCCGCCGTTGGCGCAGATCGCGAACCGCGGGGCGGGGCCGGGGAGGCGGATTCGCCCGTACTGCTCGCGGGTGCGGGTGGTGGTGGGGACGAAGACCGTGGTGCGGGCCAGTTCGTCGAGGAGGCTCGCGGCCGTCTCGGTCAGGTGGGAGAGCGGCTTGTGCTGGTACACCTCCACGCAGAGCAGGCGCGGGGCCTCGGCGTCCGGCATGCGGAGCCCGAGCGCGGCGGAGGAGTAGATCAGGGTGCGGTCGAGGTCGCTGGCGACCAGCGTGACAGAGGCGCCCGTCGCGACCGGCGCGTCCTCGGCGTCCCGTAGGGCCTGGGTGCCCGGCGCGGCCGGGGAGACCGGAGAGACGGCAGAGGCCGGAGGGGTGGCAGGGAACGGAGGAGCAGCAGAGGCCGGAGGGACGGCAGAGGCCGCAGGAACGGCGGGGATCGGGGAGGTCACTTGGACTCCACCGCCCTGCCGTCCGCGCCCGTCGCGCCCCGGGTGTACTTCGGGTGGATCAACCCGACGCAGCTGTACGGGAGTTCGTCGACCTCCTCGACCGGCACCCCGCGCTGCTCGGCGAGCAGCCGGATGTGGTCGAGGTCCGCGCCCGCGCCGCGCTTGGCGAGGATCTTCCACGGGACCCGGCGCAGCAGGACCCGGGTGGTCTCGCCGACGCCCGGCTTGACCAGGTTCACGTCGTGGATGCCGTGCTCCTCGCTGATGCGCTCCACCGCGGCCCAGCCCTCCCAGGTGGGGGTGCGGTCGGCCGCGAGCAGCGCCGCGACCTCCTTGTCCACCTCGGCGGCGACCTCGTCGAAGCGGGCGGCGACGGTGTCGAGGAAGTGGCCGGACACATCGCTGCCCGCGAGTTCCCGGTAGAACTTCGCGCCGTGGAAGTCGTCGGGGCCGACGAGGTCGGAGCGGAGGACCGTACGCGAAACCAGCCCGGACACCGTGGAGTTGAGGCAGGCCGACGGGATCAGGAAGTCCTCGCGGGTGCCGTAGGTACGGACGCAGCCGCCCGGGTCGGCCAGGACCGCGATCTCCGGGTCGAAGCCGTCGAATTCGGCGAGCGCGGCGGAGAGTTCACGGGTGATCGCCCCCTTGCCGGTCCAGCCGTCGACGAAGACCACGTCGGCCGGGTCGTGGTGGGCGGCCAGCCAGCGCAGGGCGTTGGTGTCGATGCCGCGCCCGCGCACGATGGAGAGGGCATAGTGCGGCAGGTCGAGCCCGTGCCGGTGGCGGGCCCAGCGGCGCATGAGTACGCCGACGGGGGTGCCGGCCCGTACGAGCGAGACCAGGACGGGGCGCGGGGTGCGCTCGGCGAGGACCGTCTCGGTGACCGTGCCGACGGCGCGGGCGACGCGGGCGGCCGACTGCTCCAGCGCCGCCTCGAAGAGGCTCTGGTACTCGGAGGACGGCTGGTACTCGACGGGCAGCGACTCGGCGTAGTGCGCGCCGCCGCTCTGGATCGCCTCCTCGCGCTCCTCGACCGGCGCCTCCAGTTCGACGTGCGAGAAGTCCTGGAGCAGCCAGCCGACCTCGTCCGGCGCGTAGGAGGAGAAGGCGGGGCCGCGGAGGGGCTCGGGGAGCATGGGTGCTTTCTGCCGTTCGGAGACATACGGGGGGACGTAGGAGGGGACGACCGCGAGCAGCACCTGCCCGGTGTGTGCCGCGAGCTGCGCCAACAGGCCGTCCGGGGCGTGGAGTTCCGGGGTGTCGGCAGTAGAGTCGACGGTCACCACGACGGCGTCGAACCCCGCGCCCGCGACGTTGTACGCGTACCGGTCGCCGGGGCCGTCGGCCGGGCCGTCGTGGGCCGGGAAGACCAGCCGGCTGCGTATCGCGTAGCCCGGGTCGTCCACGGCGAGGACGGGGGAACGCGTGGTCGTCGAGTAGCGCACCTCGGTGTCCGCGTCCATGCGTTCCTCCAGCGCGGTGCCCAGGCGGAGGGGGGCGTACATCAGCTCCTCGAAGCCGAGGACGAGCACCCGCCGGGCGTCGCCCAGCGCGGCGGCGACCCGGTCCGCCATGGCGGGGAGGGCCCGTTCCAGGGCGGCCCGGTGGGCCGGGGTGAAGCCGTGGCGCCCGCCGTCGGGCACACCGGCGGGCCAGGCGAGGTCCACCCGGGTCACCGGCCCCCGCCCGGGCGCGCCGCCCGAGCCCGGCGCGTAGGCCCGCCCGGGCGCGCCGCCCGTACCCGCCAGCGTGCCGGCGCGGCCCGGAACGTCGCCCGACCCCGGCGCGTAGGCCCGCCCGGGCGCGCCGCCCGTACCCGCCAGCATGCCGGCACGGCCCGGAACCTCGCCCGAGCCCGGCAGCACATCGGCCCAGCCCGGCGTGCCGTCCGAGTCCGGCACGTAGGCGCGGCCCGGAACGTCGCCCGTCCCCGGCGCGGCGGCACGCGCACCGTCGGACCGTGCGCCCCCGGTCCGCCCGGCGGTCGCCCGCTCCTGCGCCTCGACCAAGGCCCGGCCCTTCTCCAGGACGCCGTCCGGAAGGCTCACCGTGCCCGAGCACCGCGCCAGCAGATCGACGCGCGCGCCGATCTCCTCGGCGAACGCGCGCAGCCGGAGCCGGTCGGCCGCCGAGCGCATGTCCGCCAGGGCCACGATGACGTACCGGCCGCGCGGATACCGTTCGTGCAGCACCCGGATGGTGTTGAGCACGGTGTTGCCGGTGGAGAACTCGTCGTCCACCAGCACCAGCGGCGCGTCGCCGCCGGAAGCCGCCGCACGGCCGACGCGCCCGCCCGCCAGCAGTTCGGGGTCCTCCGGGAGGAGGAGGTGCGAGGTGGCGTGCGAGTGCGACTCCTCGAAGCCGCCCGCGCGCTCCACCCCGCCCACCGGCCGCCGCGTCGAGTGCAGGTACGGCGCCGTGCCCAGCCCGTCCGCGACCGCGTGGCCCAGACCGGTGGCCGTCTCCGCGTACCCGACCACGACCGCCCGGCGCGCGTCCGCCTCGCCGAGGAGTTCGTGGACCCGCCGGCCCAGCTCGAATCCGGCGCCGTACACCACGGAGGGCCTCTGCGGCACATGCTTGCCGAGCACGTTCGAGACCAGCAGATGGGCCCGCTTGGGGTTGCGGCGCAGGGCGAGACCCAGCAGGTCCCGCAGCTCACGGTCGCCGTCGGGCCGCCCGTCGCCGGCGAGCCGGACGCCCAGCCGCTCCGCCACCCAGCTGCCGGACCACACCACGTCCGCCGTCCGCTCCTCGCGCGGGAAGCTCATGGACTTGCCCGGGACGCTCATGGACTCGCCCGGGGCGCTCATGCCTCGACCCCCGCCGCCAGCAGCTCCACGAAGCCGACATCCTCCCGCGCGACGCCGAAGACCTCGGCCCGTTGCAGGGTCCGCTCGGCCCAGGCGCGGTGCGGCTTCACCTCGTTCATCTTGTTGGTGTACGCGGAGCGCATGACGCCGCCGCCGTCGCGTTCGGGCTGCAGGATGTCCTGGGCGTCGCTGAACTCCTCGTGGCTGACCACGGACAGTGCGTGCACCGGCGCGACATGCGAGGGGTGGATGCAGGTCTTGCCGAGCAGGCCGTTGGCCCGGTCGAGCTCGATCTCGCGCAGCAGGCCGTCCAGGTCGTGCTCGATCAGCGTGGTGCGCAGCTCCTCGGCCCGGCCCTCCAGGAAGGGGCTGCGGCGCAGCTGCGGCTTGAACATGCGCTCCTGGAGCCGGAAGTACTCCCACACCGGCCCGGTGATCGTGAAGCCCGTGCCGTCCGCCCGGCCCAGCACATTGACGACGTCCGCGATGACGGAGCCGACGATCTGCACGTCGTACGCCGTCATGTCGGGCGGCCTGCGGAGTCCGTACGCCGAGCAGAAGTCGGTGACGCCGAGTCGCAGCGCGAGCACCCGCTCGCGGTACTTGTCGACGGTGCGGGCTATGCCCTGGAGCGCCTCGCCGCGCGTCTCCAGATACAGCAGCTCGGGCGATTCGAGGACGGGCATCGCGAACAGGCGGCGTCCGCAGGCCCGTTCGGCCCGGTCCAGGGCCTCCAGGAAGGGCACGCCACGCTCTTCGGTGAACTTCGGAAGTACAAATCCGGACAACAACCGGATGGCTCCGCCGAGCCGGCGCGTCAGGTCCACGACCTGGTCCGGCTCCCGGACCCGGATGAAGAGCAGGGGCAGCTCGGCGCCGCGCGCGTCGAGGTCCGCGAACTGCCTGACGAGGTTCTCCTCGGCGCCGACGACCTCGGAGTCGTCGATGGAGTCCTCCAGGCAGAGCACCATCGACACCACACCGCGCCCGGCCTGCTTGACGACGTCGTCGGCGAGTCTGGGCCGGGTGGCGGGGCTGTACAGGGTCGCCCCGAGAGCAGCCGAAAGCACGCGGGCGGGCGCGTCCGCCTCGAAGACGCGAGGCTCCTGGTAGAACAGCCGCTCTCGCAGCGCGGGCGCGATATGCCCGAAATGACGCATTTAATTCCCCCGTACCGCATAACTGTCCGAACAACACATGGCCGGTAATAGTACGTACGGACGAGTGTCAGAGGTTCCCCGTGAGCATGAACTCCAGGTGTCCCGTCCATTTCCCGACCACTTTCCAAGGGCCGCCGGTCCGCCCTCCGGAGCTCCTCCCGGGCACCCGGATTCGGCGAACTGCCTGCTTTCGCCCCGGCCGTGGGGCGCGGCGCGCGACCCCGCGTTGTCCGCGCGGGCGGCCAGCAGGCAGGATGACGGGCATGACGCACGCGATGGTGAAAGGCTCGAACGTCCCCTTGGACGCCATGGCCGTACGGGCCGTGCTGCGCTGGACACCGGGAGCGGGGGTTCCGGATGTGGACGCCTCGGCGCTGCTGCTGGGGGCCGACGGTCGCGTGCGCTCGGACGAGGACTTCGTCTTCTACAACCAGCCCCGCCACCCCTCCGGCCTGGTACGGCGGCTGCCGAAGCGCAGCGTCCCGGAGGGGCTCACGGACAGTGTCGAGGCCGATCTGACCGGCCTCGACCCCTCGGTCGACCAGGTGATCATCGCCGCGTCCTCGGACGGGGCCAGCTTCGCCCAGGTGCACGACCTGCGGATCCTGCTGTACGACACGGCGGGGACCGGCGAGGAGCCGCTGGCCGTCTTCGACGTGCGCCCGGAGACCGGCGAGGAGACGGCGATCATCTGCGGCGAGCTCTACCGGCGCGGGGACGGCTGGAAGTTCCGCGCCGTGGGTCAGGGCTACCCGACCGGTCTGGTCGGCCTGGCGACCGCCTTCGGCATCTCGGTCGACGAGTCGGAGCCCGCCCCCGACCCCTCGGCCTCGGCCGTCACCGCGCCGACGCCGCTGCCCCTCCCGCCCGCCGCACCGACGTCCTCGCCGATACCGGCGTCCCCGCCCGTGGGGCCGCCCGGACCGGCCCCCGCCTTTCCGCCGCCCGTGCCCGCCTTCCCGCCCGCCCCGGCGCCCGGCCCGGACGCGCAGGTCACGGTCCGGCACCCGCAGCCCGGATACGGCTACCCGCAGCAGACGCCTGCCCCGCATCCCGTCCCCCGGCCCGCCTACGGCTATCCGCAGTCGTCCGACCCCCAGGTCGCCTACGGCTATCCCCAGCCCGCCCCGGCCGCGGCGCCCGCCCCCGACCCGAATTTCGCGCTGCCTCCGCAGGGGCCGCAGTTCATCCGGCAGTGAGACGGCTCCGGCGCGGCCCGCACGCGACGGTCAGCGCCCGGCAGTCCCGCACCCCTCTCGGCCCGTGACCGGCGATCCCGCGCCCTCGACCCGTAACCGACGCTACCGCGCCCCCGGCCCGTAACCGATGCTCCCGTAACCAGCGGCTCCGGTTCCGGCATGAGGCCGGCGGTCCAGCCCGCCCCGACGCCGGCACCGCGGGGGAGACGCGGGTGACGCCCCCGACGCCTGCATCGGCACCGCACCAGCCCCGGTGCCGAGGGCCCTGGCCACCGGCAGTGCAGTGCTCAGCTGCGGGTCTTGTACCCGCGCCCCCACTGCATGCCCCAGCCGTACATGCGGTCCAGCTCCGACTGGAAGCCGTACACGAACTTCACCTCGCGCCGCACCACGAACTCGTCCTTGCTGTTGTCCACCGTGAAGACCGCGCAGGAGCGGGCCTCCGGGGCGTGCTCGTCGAGCTCTATCTCGATCTGCGGGCCGTTGCCGGGATAGAGCGTGATCTTGGCGTGCGTGCGGTCGAAGGCCGGCGTCTGGTCGTAGATGTAGACGAAGAACAGCAGCCGCTTGAACTGCTCGTGCTGGTCGAGGTTGACGTAGACGGTCTCGCCCGACGGCGCCCCGAAGCGGTCGTCCCCGCTGAGCCGGATGTACGGGGGCGTGTTCAGGTCGCCCAGGAGGTTGCCCAGCGGCTGGACCACGCCCTTGGTGCCGTCCTTCATCTCGTACATGCAGCCCAGGTCCAGGTCGACGTTGACCATGCCCTGGGTGTGCGCCTGCACGACGTCGGGCTGGAACAACTTCAGGGGCCTCAGCAGCCGGCCGCCCTGCCGTGACCTGCCCTCGATGTCGGACGTGCGCATCCGCCAGGAGAGGTTCACCCGCAGGTTGCCGGACAGCGGGCCCTGCTTGGTCAGCGCCACCGTGGCATGCCGCTTGGAGAGCACGATCGAGCTGGTCAGCGCGTTGGCCGAATCGAACGGTGTCTGCCGCCCCGGTCGCAGGTTTTCCAGGAACCCCATGCCCAACCCCCACATGTATCGGTCTTCGGTCGAAAGTGCCCGGTCCGGCGGCGGGTCGTCCCGTGGCTCGTACCGGCCGCCCGCACATCACTGCGGGGCGGCCGCCGGGCCGGTCCGGGGTGTTTCCCGGAACCTCGCCGAACGGACCGCCCCGCAGAGAGCGTTCCTCATTCCCCGCCGGGTCACACACCCGACCGGGTTTCCCGCCGGGTCACACCCCGGACGAGACCTCCGCCCTGGAACCTTCCGCGTCGTCGCCGCCCTCGGCGGCCAGCGCCTTGTTGCGGCGGACCGAGGACCAGAAGGACCAGGCGATCAGCACGACGCCGACCAGGCCCGTGATGATCTCGTTGATCTCGTGCTGGATGGTGACCAGGAGGATGACGGCCAGCGCGCCGATGGCGTAGTGGGCGCCGTGCTCCAGGTAGACGTAGTCGTCGAGGGTGCCCTGGCGGACCAGGTAGACCGTGAGCGACCGGACGTACATGGCGCCGATGCCGAGACCCAGGGCCATCAGCACGATCTCGTTGGTGATGGCGAAGGCGCCGATGACGCCGTCGAACGAGAAGGACGCGTCGAGCACCTCCAGGTAGAGGAACATGAAGAACGCGGCCTTGCCGGAGAGCGCTATCGCGGAGATCTTCTTCCCGGTCTTCCGGGCCTCCTCCTCGGCCTCCTGCTCCCGCTCCTCCTCTTCCTCCAGCCGGTTCTCGAAGAAGCCGGAGAGGCCGCCGACGATGAGGTAGGTGATCAGGCCCGCGATTCCGGCGAGCAGCACGGTCTCCGTCTTGTCGGCGTGACCGCCGCCGTGCTGGTGCGCGTTGGCGGCGAAGGTCATGGACGCGATCAGCAGCACGATCAGCGCGATGCAGACCGACAGCATGTCGACCTTGCCCAGCTTGGCCAGGGGGCGCTCGATCCAGCGCAGCCACTGGATGTCACGCTCCTCGAAGATGAAGTCGAGGAAGATCATCAGCAGGAACATGCCACCGAACGCGGCGATCGCCGGGTGGGCGTCCGTGACCAGTTCCTGGTAGCGCTCGGGCTGGCTGAACGAGAGATCGACCGCCTCGATCGGCCCCATCTTGGCGGTGATGGCCACGATCACGACGGGGAAGACCAGTCGCATGCCGAAGACCGCGATGAGCACGCCGACCGTGAGGAAGATCTTCTGCCAGAAGGCGTTCATCTTCTTCAGGATCCCGGCGTTGACCACCGCGTTGTCGAAGGACAGCGAGATCTCCAGGATGGAGAGGATCGCCACCACTCCGAAGGCTTCCCACCCCCCGTAGATCACCGCTGCGGCCAGGCCGAGCGCGGTAATCGCGAACGACCAGCCGAAGGTTTTCAGAAGCACTGGCTACCCCATCGTGTATGTAACGGGTCTCCCCCGGCTTGTACGGGGCTCCCCCGCGCCGTGCGCGGCTTTACGAAACGTTGACCCCAAAGTCTAGAGCGATTCCACGCAGTCCGGACGCGTACCCCTGTCCCACGGCACGGAACTTCCATTCGCCGTTGTAGCGGTACAGCTCGCCGAAGATCATCGCGGTCTCCGTCGACGCGTCCTCGGTGAGGTCGTAGCGCGCGAGCTCCTGGCCGTCGGCCTGGTTGACCACGCGGATGTACGCATTGCCGACCTGGCCGAACGTCTGGCCCCGGTTGTCCGCCTCATGGATGGAGACCGGGAAAACGATCTTGTCGCAGTGCAGCGGGACCTGGGTGAGGTTCACGATGACCGTCTCGTCGTCGCCGTCGCCCTCGCCCGTGAGGTTGTCGCCGGTGTGCTCGACCGAGCCGTCGGGACTCTTGAGGTTGTTGTAGAAAACGAACCATTCGTCGCCCAGCACCCGCCCCGACTGGCACAGCAGGGCGCTGGCGTCGAGGTCGAAGTCGGCGCCCGTGGTGGAGCGCGCGTCCCAGCCGAGCCCGACCAGCACCTGGGTGAGGTTGGGTGCGGCCTTGGAGAGGGAGACATTGCCTCCCTTGGCGAGTGTGACGCCCATGGTGTGGTCCTCCCCGATTCGATGAAACCGTCTGTTGAACCGACCCGGGCCCGTCCGGCCGCCGCCGCGATGCGTGCGGCGGCGGCCGGACGGGCCCGTGGTGCCCGCGCGGACCGGCCCCTTTCGGCGGGCCGGCCCGGTCGCGCCCGTACGGCCGTCGGGCCCGGGCGCCGAGGCCCCCGGATCTCCGAGTCTCGGCCGCTCGGGCCCGTACGGCCAGACCCGGGACGGCCGGGTCTCGTCCGGCCGCCGGTCGGGGCCCGCGCCGACGGGCCCCGGACGCCGGCGCCCCGGGCATGGCGGCCCGGGTGCCGGCGTCCCGTGCGTCGACGTCTCAGACGTTGACGCCGAAGTCCTGGGCGATGCCGCGCAGGCCCGAGGCGTAGCCCTGGCCGATGGCGCGGAACTTCCACTCCGCCCCGTGGCGGTAGAGCTCGCCGAAGACCATGGCGGTCTCGGTGGACGCGTCCTCGCTGAGGTCGTAGCGCGCCAGCTCGCTGTTGTCGGCCTGGTTGACCACGCGGATGTACGCGTTGCGCACCTGGCCGAAGCTCTGCTGGCGGGTCTCCGCCTCGTAGATCGAGACCGGGAAGACGATCTTGTCGACGTCGGCCGGAACTCCGGCCAGGTTGACCTTGATGACCTCGTCGTCGCCCTCGCCCTCACCGGTGAGGTTGTCACCGGTGTGCTCCACGGAGCCGTCGGGGCTCTTGAGGTTGTTGAAGAAGACGAAGTTGCTGTCGTTGCCGACCTTGCCCTGGGCGTTCGTCAGCAGGGCGCTGGCGTCGAGGTCGAAGTCACCACCGGTGGTGGTGCGGGCATCCCAGCCGAGACCGACGAAGACGGCGGTCAGGTTGGGCGCGGCCTTGGTCAGCGAGACGTTGCCGCCCTTGCTGAGGCTGACTCCCACGAGTCCTCCCATTGGTTTCCTTGGAGACCGGCGGGCGCCGGCGCCTCCACATTGCGTTGGCATCCGATCAACGACTGGATCCTAGTGACCGGTTCCCGGCCGCAGCAGGCTTTTGGCCTGGCTGCCCGCGCGTTCGCCGGTCGCGGAACCGCCGGAGCGACCGGCCGGATCAGAGGGTGTCGAGCGCCTTGACGTAGTCGTCGAGGTCGCGCGCGTCGGGCAGGCCGTTCACCACGGTCCAGCGCACCACGCCCGCCTTGTCGATGATGAAGGTGCCGCGCACGGCGCAGCCCTTCTCCTCGTCGAAGACGCCGTACGCCCGCGAGGTCTCGCCGTGCGGCCAGAAGTCGGAGACCAGCGGGTATTCGAGGCCCTCCTGCTCGGCGAAGACCCGGAGGGTGTGGATGGAGTCGTTGGAGACGGCGAGCAGCTGCGTGTCGTCGTTCACGAACTTCGGCAGCTCGTCGCGGAGCGCGCAGAGCTCACCCGTGCACACGCCGGTGAAGGCGAACGGGTAGAACAGCAGCACGACGTTCTTCTCGCCGCGGAAGTCGGAGAGCTTCACGGTCCGGCCGTGGTTGTCCTTCAGCTCGAAATCCGGGGCCTGGGTGCCGACCTCGATCGCCATGAGACGAGTCCCTTCGCTGTGTTCACCGGGCTGGGCTGTCCGGGTGGTCCCCACCCTACGCAGGGCCGGTGACAGCGCGTACGGCACCCGTTCGGATCGCGGGCCCCGGCCGCCGCGGGCACGGAAGACCGCCGCGGACGGACGAAGACGGCTGCGGGCAGACGAAGGCCCCCGCCGGCGGTGCCGGCAGGGACCTTCCTGGCGCGTGCGCTCCCGGGCGCCGCTCAGCGCTTGCTGCGGGCCGCCTTCGGCGTGACCAGCCGGCTGCCCGTCCAGTCCTTGCCCGCGCTGATGCTCTTGGTCTGGGAGAGACCGGCGGTCTGCGCGGCCTCGTTGATGTCGCTCGGTTCGATGTAGCCGTCGCGGCCGGTCTTCGGCGTCATCAGCCAGACCGTGCCGCCGTCCTCGATCAGACCAATGGCATCCACCAGCGCGTCCGTAAGGTCGCCGTCCTCATCGCGGAACCACAGCAGCACGGCGTCGGCGACGTCGTCGTAGTCCTCGTCGACGAGTTCCTGGCCGGTCGCGGCCTCGATGCCCTCACGGAGCTCCTGCTCGACGTCGTCGTCGTAGCCGATCTCCTGGACCACCTGTCCGGGTTCGAACCCCAGGCGTGCCGCCGGGTTGGTCCGCTCCTCCGCGTGGTCCGCGGTCGCGCTCACGGGTTGCCTCCTGATCATGTTTCGGAAAATGCTTCGCCACGCGCGTGCGCGAGGCGTTGGCCGTAGTCCACACGGGAGTGGCGGATCGCGCAAGTACCCGACGTGCGAGACCGCCTAAACGAGGACGTTCCCTGCCACGTCCGCGCGGTGCCGGCGGTCCGCGTCACCGGGCCCGACGCCACCATCCACACCCTTTATGTCCTTCCACAGCTTATGCCGTTTCGGTCCGCCATTCGGATTCGAACATGCTTTGGGAACGCTTAAGCGGCTTGGGCGTATGGTTTCCGTTTGCGCCGGGCCGTCCGCGCACCGCGGGCGCGATGTCTCGCCACACCGGGGTTACCCCCCGGTAGAGATGACGTTTGCGCCCCTGCGGTACACGATGGTGGTGGCGTACAGGCACATATCCCGGGGGGCGCGTTTCCCGGGGGCACGTTCTCCCGTGACCGGCCCCGTAGAGCAGCACCGAACAGCGAAGGAACAGCGTGGCTTCCGGATCCGATCGCAACCCGATCATCATTGGCGGCCTGCCGAGCCAGGTCCCGGACTTCGATCCCGAAGAGACCCGGGAGTGGCTGGACTCGCTCGACGCGGCCGTCGACGAGCGAGGCCGTGAGCGGGCCCGTTACCTGATGCTCCGGCTCATCGAGCGCGCGCGGGAGAAGCGTGTCGCCGTGCCCGAGATGCGCAGCACGGACTACGTGAACACCATCGCCACGAAGGACGAGCCGTTCTTCCCCGGCGACGAGGAGATCGAGCGCAGGATCCTGAACGCGACCCGCTGGAACGCGGCCGTGATGGTCTCGCGCGCCCAGCGCCCGGGGATCGGCGTGGGCGGCCACATCGCCACCTTCGCGTCCTCGGCCTCGCTGTACGACGTCGGCTTCAACCACTTCTTCCGGGGCAAGGACGACGGCCGGGGCGGCGACCAGATCTTCTTCCAGGGCCACGCCTCCCCGGGCATCTACGCGCGCGCCTTCCTGCTGGACCGGCTGAGCGAGGCGCAGCTCGACGGCTTCCGCCAGGAGAAGTCGAAGGCGCCGAACGGGCTGTCCAGCTACCCGCACCCGCGGCTGATGCCGGACTTCTGGGAGTTCCCGACCGTCTCCATGGGCCTCGGCCCGCTGGCCGCGATCTACCAGGCGCGGATGAACCGCTACATGGAGGCGCGCGGCATCGCCGACACCTCCCGGTCGCACGTGTGGGCCTACCTCGGCGACGGCGAGATGGACGAGCCGGAGTCGCTGGGCCAGCTCTCCCTCGCCGCCCGCGAGGGCCTGGACAACCTGACCTTCGTGGTCAACTGCAACCTCCAGCGGCTCGACGGCCCGGTGCGCGGCAACGGCAAGATCATCCAGGAGCTGGAGTCGCAGTTCCGCGGCGCCGGATGGAACGTCATCAAGCTGGTCTGGGACCGCTCCTGGGACCCGCTGCTCGCGCAGGACCGCACCGGCATCCTGGTCAACAAGCTGAACACCACGCCGGACGGCCAGTTCCAGACGTACGCCACCGAGTCCGGCGCGTACATCCGCGAGCACTTCTTCGGGGGCGACCCGCGGCTGCGCGAGATGGTCAAGGACATGACCGACGACCAGATCCTGCACCTGGGCCGCGGCGGTCACGACCACCGCAAGGTCTACGCGGCCTACGCGGCGGCCAAGGCCCACAAGGGCCAGCCGACGGTGATCCTGGCGCAGACGGTCAAGGGCTGGACGCTGGGGCCGAACTTCGAGGGCCGCAACGCCACCCACCAGATGAAGAAGCTCACGGTCGAGGACCTCAAGCGGTTCCGCGACCGGCTGCACCTCCCGATCAGCGACAAGCAGCTGGACGAGGGCTACCCGCCCTACTACCACCCGGGCCGCGACTCGGAGGAGATCCAGTACATGCACGACCGCCGCAGCAGTCTGGGCGGTTACGTCCCGACGCGCGTGGTGCGTGCGAAGCCGCTGGTCCTGCCCGAGGACAAGACGTACGCGACCGCGAAGAAGGGCTCGGGTCAGCAGTCGATCGCCTCGACCATGGCCTTCGTCCGCATCCTGAAGGACCTCATGCGGGACAAGGAGATCGGCAAGCGTTTCGTGCTGATCGCGCCCGACGAGTACCGCACCTTCGGCATGGACGCGTTCTTCCCGAGCGCGAAGATCTACAACCCGCTGGGTCAGCAGTACGAGTCGGTGGACCGCGATCTGCTGCTCGCGTACAAGGAGTCGCCGCAGGGCCAGATGCTGCACGACGGCATCTCGGAGGCCGGCTGCACGGCGTCGCTGATCGCCGCCGGCTCGGCGTACGCCACGCACGGCGAGCCGCTGATCCCGGTGTACGTCTTCTACTCGATGTTCGGCTTCCAGCGCACCGGCGACCAGTTCTGGCAGATGGCCGACCAGCTGGCGCGCGGTTTCGTGCTGGGCGCGACCGCCGGTCGCACGACGCTGACCGGCGAGGGGCTCCAGCACGCGGACGGCCACTCCCAGCTGCTGGCCTCGACCAACCCGGCGTGCGTGGCGTACGACCCGGCGTTCGGCTACGAGATCGCGCACATCGTCAAGGACGGTCTGCGCCGGATGTACGGCGGGACCCCCGAGGAGAACGAAGACGTCTTCTACTACCTCACCGTCTACAACGAGCCGATCCAGCACCCGGCCGAGCCGGAGAACGTGGACGTCGAGGGCATCCTCAAGGGCGTCTACCGCTTCAAGGACGCCGAGCGCGGCGAGATCCCGGCCCAGATCCTGGCGTCCGGCGTGGCCGTGCCGTGGGCGGTGGAGGCCCAGCGCATCCTCGCCGAGGAGTGGAACGTCCGGGCGGACGTCTGGTCGGCGACCTCCTGGAACGAGCTGCGCCGCGAGGCGGTGGAGGTGGAGCGGCACAACCTGCTGCACCCGGAGGAGGAGCAGCGCGTCCCGTACGTGACGCGGAAGCTCTCCGGTTCCGAGGGGCCGTTCGTGGCGGTGTCGGACTGGATGCGTTCGGTGCCGGACCAGATCGCGCGGTGGGTGCCCGGCGCCTACCAGTCGCTGGGCGCGGACGGCTTCGGCTTCGCGGACACGCGCGGCGCGGCCCGCCGGTTCTTCCACATCGACGCGCAGTCGATCGTGCTGGCGGTGCTGACGGAGCTGGCGAAGCAGGGCCGGATCGACCGGTCGCTGCTGAAGCAGGCGATCGACCGGTACGACCTGCTGGACGTGGCCGCGGCCGAGCCGGGCGCGGCCGGCGGCGACGCGTAGGCGCGAGGGAAGCCGGCCGAGGGGCGGCGGGGGCCGGACGGGCCCGTGCCGCCCCTCGGCGCGTCCGGGTCAGTTCTCCCAGACCTTGAACGCCCGCACCTGGTACGGCGACCGGGGCGTCCAGGTGCCGCCGCCGGGATAGGTCTCGAACTCGCCGGTCTCGGCGCATTCCGCCGACTGGTACGTGGTGACCGGGCGGCCCGTGCGGTTGGCGAGCGACTGGACCCGGCCGCCCGCCCGCAGCGGGACGCAGCTCTCGATGTCGATGCCGGCCAGCTCGTGGACCTGTCGGGCGCCGGTGAAGTCCGGCTTCTCCCAGAGGCAGAGCTGACCGCTGTCGCAGGCCCCGAGCCGGCCGGACGCGGGCCGGGCGGCGGCCCCCGAGCCCGGCGAGTGCGCGGCGGCGGCCCCCGGGACCAGGGCGGCCGCGGCGAGCGCGGCGGCGAGAACGCCCGTACGCGCGGAGCGCCTGGAAGGCGCGGAGCGTGCGGAGCGTGCGGAGCGTGCGGAACGCATGGAGCGCGTGGAACGCATGGTGATCGACCCCCGTGGTCGTGTGGATGGTTCCTACGCACCCTGACCTGCGGGGCGGCACCCGGGAAAGGGGCCGCGGGCCGCACCACCCTGATAGGCGACAGCCCCGCCGGAGCGGTCCGGCGGGGCTGTTGTACGCGATGTGTTGACGTATCGGGGGCGGTGCCGCCCCCGGCGCGCCGGGCGTGGCGACGGGCGGTCAGATGTGGCCCACGCCCGCGCCCGCCTCGGCGTTCTGGCCGCGCTTGGCGAGCGTGGCGACCGCGGCGGCGAGCACCGCGACGACGCCGGCCACCATGAACGCCGTGCTCATGCCCGACACGAACGTGTCATGGGCGACACCGGTGACCTTCTGCGCGATCTCCGGCGGCATGTTGCCGCTCACCGGCGGAATGCCGACCTCGACCGCCGAGGACGCCTGGTCCAGCTGCTGCGGGCTGAGCGGCGGAAGCTGCGCGGCCTTCCAGTTGTCGCCCAGCTTCGAGTCGACCTGGGAGGCCATGATCGCGCCCAGCACCGCCGTGCCGAGGCTGCCGCCGACCTGCATGGCGGACTGCTGCAGACCGCCGGCCACACCGGACAGCTCCATCGGGGCGTTGCCCACGATGACCTCGGTGGCGCCCACCATCACCGGGGCGAGGCCGAGACCGAGCAGGCCGAACCAGATCGACATGGTCAGCGTGCCGGTGCCGACCCCCAGCTGGGACATGCCGAACATGGCGACCGCCGTGCACACCATGCCGCCGACCAGCGGGACCCGCGGACCGAACTTGGTGATCATGGCGCCCGCGACCGGCGAGGCGACGATCATCATGCCGGTCAGCGGCAGCAGGTGCAGTCCGCTGTCGACGGGGCTCAGACCGTGGACGTTCTGGAGGTAGAAGGTGACGAAGAACAGCCCGCCCATGAAGGCGAAGGCCATCAGCACCATCAGGACCGTGCCCGCGGTCAGCGGCAGCGAGCGGAACATCGTCAGCGGGATCAGGGGCTCCCGGACGTTCTTCTGGGAGAGCCCGAAGACCACGAACAGGACCACGGCGGCGACCAGGAAGCCGATCGTCTTGTAGTCGCCCCAGCCCCACTCGGAGCCCTTGATGAGCGCCCAGATCAGGCAGAACATCGCCTCCGACAGCAGCACGATGCCGCCGACGTCGAACGAGCGCGGGGCGTTCTGGGCTCGGTGGTCGCGGAGGATCACCAGGCCCAGCAGCAGCGCTATCACGCCGACCGGCACGTTGATGAAGAAGACGGACTGCCAGCTGACGTGCTCTACGAGCACGCCGCCGAGGATCGGGCCGCCGGCGGTCGAGGCGCCGATCACCATGCCCCAGATGCCGATCGCCATGTTCAGCTTCTCGGCCGGGAACGTGGCGCGCAGCAGGCCGAGCGCGGCGGGCATCAGCAGGGCGCCGAAGAGGCCCTGGAGCACCCGGAACGCGATCACCAGGGCGACGCTGTGGGAGAGGCCGATGGCCCCCGATGCCGCGGCGAAGCCCACGACACCGATCAGGAAGGTCTGGCGGTGACCGAACCGGTCACCGAGCTTGCCGGCCGTGATCAGCGAGACCGCCAGGGCGAGCATGTAGCCGTTGGTGATCCACTGGACGTCGGCGAGCGAGGCGTTCAGGTCGTGCTGGATGGCGGGGTTGGCGATCGCGACGATCGTGCCGTCGAGCGCGACCATCATCACGCCGATGGCCACGGAGAAGAGCGTCAGCCAGGGGTGGCCGCGCAGCCCCCTGGCAGGTGCGGGCCCGGCGGTGTCCTGCGGCTCCCGCGACGCCTTCTCGACGGTGGTCTGACTAGTCATGGCGGGGACACTAGTGTCAGCCTCTGACAGTTGACAAACCATTTCACTAGTCGGTAACTGTCACGTAGCTCACAGGTACGCTGAGCCGGCCAAAAGCAGGAGAAAGAGGACCACTTCAGTGACCGAGGGGCAGCGGGCGGCGCGCCCGGGCGGGCCGCGCGAGCGCCCGGCGCACGGACCGGTGGCGGACGGGCCGCGCGAGCACCCGGACGAGCGGACGGAGAGCCCGGCGCGGCGGGCGGAGAACCCGGCCGGCACGGGGCCGGACGGGACCGGAGCCGGACCGGACGGGCCCGCGGCCGCGCGGGGCGGACGCCCGGCCGGGCTGCGCGAGCGGAAGAAGCGCCGCACCCGGGACGCCCTGCTGCACGCCGCCCTCGACCTCTTCACCGCACAGGGGTACGAGCAGACGACCGTGGACGAGATCGTCGAGGCCGTCGAGGTCTCCCAGCGCACCTTCTTCCGCTACTTCGCCAGCAAGGAGGACGTGGTCTTCGGCGTCCAGGAGATGGTGGAGTCGCGCTTCCTCGCGGAGCTGCGCCGCCGTCCCGCCGCCGAGGCGCCGTTCGAGGCCATACGCCGTGCCGTCGTCTGCGCCTGGAACGGCATCGGCGACACGATCGAGGCGATCGTCACGGTCGACCTCCACATGCGCACGTACCGGATGATCGAGTCGACGCCGTCACTGCTCGCCGCCCACCTGCGGCGCAGCATCGACCTGGAGAACCAGGTCGCGCGGCTGATCGCCGAGCGCGAGGGCCTCGACGTGGACGATGACCCCCGGCCGCGGGTCGCCGTCGCGGCGTTCTGCGGGGTGATGCGGGTGACGGGGCAGGTCTGGTGCCGGGGGCGCGACACCAGCGTGGAGTCGCTGCGCGCGCTGACCGAGACGTACCTGGACCAGCTCGGCCCGGCCCTGGCCGGCAACTGGCGGTCGGTCGCGCCGGGGAGGGCCGTCCCCCGCCCCCGCTCCGGCTGACGCCACGTCTCCCCTCCGCCCGTGTGCCGTACGCCGCGCGTCCGGCGCGCCGTGCGTCCGGCCGGGCCGGGTGTGCCGCATGTCTCGGCGCGCCGCATGACCGAATTCACAGGGGATGCGCGACGGCCCCGCCCCGACGGCCGCGTACGGCGCCCCGGACACGTCCGGAGGGCTCCCCGCGCGCCTGAGCGTGTGCGCCGCACCAACACAGCGTGAGACGCGCGGTCTTGAATTCCCGGCGGGCGGGTGATGTGCGTCACCCGCCGCACGGGCGCCGGGGCGCGTCTCCTAATGTGGGCCGGAGTGACTTCCTTCGACTCCTCCCCCACCCTCGCCGCGTGGCGCGCGCTGCTCGCCGTCGCGGTGGTGTTCGTGATGCTGGCGACCACGGGCTGGACCACCGTGCGTCACCAGCGCTCCGACGAGCCGCGCGAGGTCGCGCTCGCCGCCTGGGCACGGGGCCGCCTGGCGGGTCACCCGCTGCCCGACGCCGACGCCCCGCCATACCGCGTGGCCCGGTTCTTCGCCACGCTCACGGCCGCGCAGCGCACCGCTCTCGCCGACAAGTACCCCCTGGTCGTGGGCAATCTGAACGGCGTGCCGGTCGCCCTGCGCTATCAGGCCAACCGGCTGGCCCTGAAGCAGGCGCGCGCGGCCGAGCGGAAGCGCACCCACGACGACAGGCTCTCCCCCGACGGCCGCGCCGAGGCGCTGCGCCGGATGGAGCGCTTCCAGTCGATGCTCGCGGACGGCCGGCACTTCCTCGCCTTCGACCCGTCCGGGAAGGGCCGCGCCGCCGAGGTGTTCGGCGATCTCGACCGGGCCCGGCGGATCTCGGTGGTCGTGCCCGGCGTCGACACCAATCTGCTGACCCTGGAGCGGCCCGCGCCCAAGGCGAACACCGCCCCGGTCGGCATGGCGACGTCGCTGTACGCGGCGGAGCGCGCCGCCCGCCCCGGCACCCGTACCGCCGTCATCGCCTGGGCGGACTACACCGCGCCCGCCGGCATCGGCGTGGACGCGGCCCTGGGCAACCTCGCCGAGCGGGGCGCGGTACGCCTGAAGGCCCTGGTGGACGCGCTGCCCGGCGGCGCCCCCGTCTCGCTGTTCTGCCACAGCTACGGCTCGGTGCTGTGCGGGGTCGCGGCGCACGAACTGCCCGCCAGGGTCGCCGACATCGCGGTCGCGGGCAGCCCCGGCATGCGGGTGGAGCGCGCCGACCAGCTGCGCACCGGGGCCAGGGTGTGGGCCACGCGGGACCGCGGCGACTGGATCGAGGACGTGCCGAACCTGGAGTTCGGCGGGCTGGGTCACGGGGCCGACCCGGTCGAACCGGGCTTCGGCGCACGCGTCGTCTCGGCGGGCGACGCGATCGGGCACAGCGGCTATTTCGAGCCGGGCACCCGGAGCCTGGCCAACTTCGCGGCCATCGGCGTGGGGGCGTACACCTCGGTGAGCTGCGCGGCCTCCGACCACACCTGCCGCGAGGGCGTCGTCCGGGGCCAGGAAGTCTGACGGTGTCTGGCCGGATCTGACGGAATTGAGGGGCGCATCGCACCGTATCCGGCTACATATCGGGGCTTGCACCAGGGGGGACGTGGGAGCAAGTGCCGCATACGATGAGGCACATGGGTGATGTGCTGGCCGGAATTCATGCCACCTGGGAGTTCGACGCCGACTCCGTGCTCATCCGCTTCGAACGGGGGATTCGTACACCGAGGCTCTTCCAGAGCCTGCGTGAGCGCCGCGTACCGCACGCGGCGCTGTCATCGGTGACGTTGACCCCCGGGAAGCGGGGCACGGTGGTCCTGCGGGCGATACCGAGACGGGGCGCGGACCCGTTGATGGAGGTCTCCGCCGGGCAGCTGAAGGAGGGCCACGACCCGTACCGGCTGGTACTCCCCGCCGAGCGCGAGACGCTCGCCGAGTACTACGCGGACGAGCTGCGCGCGCTGATCGGCCCGGACGCCTCCGAGCCCGCCGACCGGTTCCTGGTCGCGGCCCCCGAGGCGCCGATGCACTTCAAGGCGTACGACGGCCGTGCGGAGTTCGACGGCGAGCGGGTCTCCTTCCGCTGGTTCTGGACGGGTGCCTCCACGGCGAAGTGGAAGGCCGGCGACCAGACGTTCCCGGTGACGGAGCTGAGCGGCGTCGAGTGGCGCTCGCCGGACGCCTTCGACGGGTATCTGCGGCTGCTGCCGAGGGGTCCGGAGTGCGGGGCCCCGGTGCCCGGCCCGGCGTCCGGTCCCGCCCCGGGGGCCGCCGGACCGACGGCCGGGCCGGGGACGGCGGCGGGCGCCGCCCTCCCGGAGGTCTCGCGCCCCGCCCGGGCCGATCAGGACCCGGCCGCGGTGGTGTTCGGCCTCGGCTACGGCGCGTTGCACGAGTCGCTGCCGTTCGCCGCGGCGGTACTGGAGTCCGTACGCCGGAAGCAGCCCGCGCACGCGGCCCCGGCGGTCCCGGGCGCGGCCCTGACCGGGGCGGGGCGGCGTGATCCCGCGGACATCGCGGAGCGGATCCGTCATCTCGGGGAGCTGCACCAGGCGGGTCTGGTGACGGACGAGGAGTTCAGCGCGAAGAAGGCCCAGCTGCTCGCGGAGCTGTGAGCGCCGGCTCCCCGTGGTTCCGGCGCTCACCGTGGTTCCGGCGCTCACCCGGCGCTTCCCGTGCTCATCCCGCTCACCGCGCTTCCGGTGCTTCCCGCACTCGCCGTGCTCCGCAGGCCGGGGGCGTCGCCGGCTCGTCGGCCGTGCTGCCGGGCTCGTCCGTCGTGCTGCCCGGCTCGTCCGTCGTGCAGCCCGGCCCGTCGGCCGTGCCGCCCGCGTATCGTCCGCCGCCCGTCATACCCCCGTACGAGACGGGGCGGCGGCGAATCGAAACCCCGGTATGACGCGGTGGGGCGGCGCCGCTTTCTAGGCTGATCCGGCCATGACCACTCCCCCGCCGCGCGTACCGCCCCGGCCTCCGCACGCCCCTCCCGGCGTCCCGCACCCGCCGTCCCGGCCACCGGGCCCACCGACCGCCGTCGACGGTGCGCCGCCCGCCGTCGACGGGCTGGTGAGCGCGGCGCGCCGCCATGTGGTGCGGATCGTCCATGACCTCAGCCGGCCGACCCACCGCCCGGAGCCGCTCGCGGGCGCGCCCCGGAACCGGTGGCGATGGCTGCCGTACGCGGCCGTTCTCGCCCTCTTCGTGCTCTTCTTCTCGGTCACGATCAGGGTCCTGAGCGACGACTACGGGGTGGACGGCGGGCTCACGGGGGCCCTGGCCGTCGGGCAGGCGGGGCCGCTCCTGATGCTGGTGCACCGGCCGTTGCAGGCGTGGTGGATCATCCTGCCCGCCGACGTCCTGGGGGCGCTGATCCTGCTCCAGGAGCCGCCCGCCTCGTTCGACGTCTGGCCGTGGCCCCCGCCCACGCTGTTCGGCCACCTCTTCCTGCTGCTGGCGGTGGCCCTGCGCGAACCCCTGCGGACCGTGGCGTCGGTCTGGGCGGTGACGGCGACGGCGGGGCTGGTGCTGCACCTGGTCGCCCCGGAGCGCAGCAACGGCAGCGCGCTGCTGCTTCCGCTCTTCGGCGTGGTGTTCGCGGCGGTCGGCGCGGTGATCCGGGAACGGGGCGTCGCGCGACGGCGGCTGGTCGAGCAGGAGAGCATCAACGAGGCCGAGCGGGCGCGGCGGACGCTGCTGGAGGAGCGCGCCAGGATCGCCCGCGAGCTGCACGACGTGGTCGCCCACCACATGTCCGTCATCACGGTCCAGGCCGATTCCGCGCCCTACCGGATCGCCGGGCTGCCCGACGAGGCGCGCGAGGAGTTCGGCGCGATCGCCGCGAGTGCGCGGGAGTCGCTGGCGGAGATGCGGCGGCTGCTGTCGGTGCTGCGGAGCGACGGCACCGAGGGCGAGCGGGCGCCGCAGCCGGGGCTGGACCGGTTGCAGCAGCTGGTCGAGGCGACGGTACGGGCGGGGCTGCCGGCCGAGCTGTCGCTGGCCGCCGACCTGCCGGAGGTGCCGCAGGCGGTGGACCTGTCGGCGTACCGGATCGTGCAGGAGGCCCTGGCGAACGTGGTGCGGCACGCGCCCGGGGCGCGGACCCGGGTGTCGGTCACGTCCGACGGCGGGAACCTGACCGTTCTGGTGGTCAACAGCCGTGCGGAGCAGCCGGGTTCGCCGCTGGAGGCGACCGGCACCGGGCACGGGCTGGTCGGCATGCGGGAACGCGTACGGTTGACCGGCGGCACCCTGGACACCGGGCCGCTGCCCGACGGGGGTTACCGGGTGGCCGCCCGTCTGCCCCTGAAGCACCCGGTGGACTGACCTCCGCCATACCCTGACGCCGTTCTCGGAGGAATCTTGACCATCCGCGTGATCATCGTCGACGACCAGGCCATGGTGCGAGCGGGGTTCGCGGCGCTGCTCGCGGCGCAGAGCGACATCGAGGTGGCCGGTGAGGCGCCGGACGGGCGCCGGGCCGTCGACGTCAGCCGCGAGCTGTGTCCCGACGTGGTCCTGATGGACGTCCGGATGCCCGGGATGGACGGCCTGGCGGCGGCCCGCGAGCTGCTGAACCCGCCCGCGGGCGTGGAGCACGTGCCGAAGGTGCTGATGCTCACCACGTTCGACGTGGACGACTACGTGTACGAGGCGTTGCGCGCCGGGGCGTCCGGCTTCCTGCTGAAGGACGCGCCGCCGGCGGACCTGATCGCGGCGGTACGGGTGGTGGCGTCGGGCGAGGCGCTGCTGGCGCCGTCCGTGACCCGCCGCCTGATCGCGGACTTCGCCCGGCAGGGCCCGTCCGGGGCGACCCGGAGCGGGCAGGCGGTACGGCTGAAGGGGCTGACCCCGCGCGAGACGGAGGTGCTGGAACTGATCGCGCGGGGGCTGTCCAACCAGGAGATCGCGGCACGGCTGGTGCTGGCCGAGCAGACGGTCAAGACCCACATCGGGCGGGTGCTGGCCAAGCTGGACCTGCGGGACCGCGCGCAGGCGGTGATCTTCGCGTACGAGGCCGGGCTGGTCGTGCCGGGCGAGGGGTGACGGGACGGGGCGGCGGGTGAGGGACGGCGGCCCGGGGCCGGGGCCCCGGGAGGGACGCCGCCCGCGCGGCCCCGCCGAGCCGCTACCCCCAGGTGAGCGGGTCGAGATGGAGGTAGAAGCGCAGGCGGTCGTGGTCGAGGGCGATGCCGTACCGCTCGGCGAACGCCGCGTCCGCGGCCCGCGCCGCGTCCTCGTCGGCCCAGGTCTCCCGCGCGTTGGCCAGCAGCAGCGACAGGTCGGCGTAGCGGTCGGCCAGCCCGAGGCGGCCCAGGTCGACGAAGCCGGACACATCCAGGGTCCGGGGGTCGAGGACGATGTTGGGCAGGCACAGGTCGCCATGGCAGACGACCATGTCGGCGGCCTCCTGCTCGCGCCGCCGGGCGGTCTGCGGGACGAGCCGGGCCAGCAACTCCCCGGCGGGCGTGTGCTGTTGCTCGACGGGCAGGAACTCCGGGTGCACCGCACCCCGGCGCACCACGTCGCGGGCCCGGGCGATCATCCCGTCCAGGTCCCGGCGGAACGGGCAGCTCCCCACGGGCAGCGCGTGCAGCGCGCGGACCGCGTCGGCGACGCGGTCCCAGCAGGCCCGCAGCTCCCCGGCGGACAGCCGGTCGGCGGGCACGCCGGGCACGGCGCTGGTCACCAGGCAGGCGCCCGCGTCGCCGGATCGCCAGTCCAGCACCCGCGGCCCGGGGACGCCCCGGTCGCCCAGCCAGGCGATCCGGTCGCGCTCCGCTTCCAGGCCGGCCGCGTCCGCGGCGGCCACGCACTTGGCGTACCGGCCGCCGTCCGCGCTGCGGAAGACGCCGGCCCCCGACTCGCCCGCCGCGACGGGCAGCCAGTCGCCCTCGGGGCCGCCCGGCGTCCGCGCCAACAGGGTTCGGGGGCAGGGGACTTCGCTCATGCGGTCCACGGTAGGCGACCATCCCGGGCCGCCCGGGCCGAGGCCGGGGACGACCCCTCAGCCCTTGCTCTGCACTGCCGCGTAACTCGCCATGAGGTTACGGTAGTTCGGGATGTGCGCGGAGAGCAGACTGCCCAGTCCCTCGATGTCGCGCCGCCAGTCGCGCTGGAGTTCGCAGGCCACGCCGAACCAGTTCATGAGCTGGGCTCCCGCGTGCGCCATGCGGATCAGGGCCGCGTCGCGCACCTGCCCGGTGAAGGTCCCGGAGGCGTCGGTCACCACGAAGACCTCGTATCCGGCTTCGAGCGCGGAGAGGACAGGGAACGTCACGCAGACGTCCGTGACGACACCGGAGACGATCAGCTGGCGGCGGCCGGTGCGTTCGACGGCCCGGACGAAGTCCTCGTTGTCCCAGGCGTTGATGTTCCCCGGCCGGGGGATGTACGCGGCGTCGGGAAGGGTCTCGCGCAGTTCCGCGACCATCGGGCCGTTGGGCCCGTCCTCGAAACTGGTGGTCAGCACCGAGGGCAGGCCGAAGTACTTGGCGCAGTCCGCGAGCGCGAGGACGTTGTTCTTGAACTGGTCCGGCCCGAAGTCCTGGACCAGTGAGATCAGTCCGGACTGGTGGTCGACGAAGAGGGCGGCGGCGTCGTCGACGGAGAGCCGTCTGTAGGTGAAGCCGTTCTGTGCCGGCACGGAACTCAACTCCCTGGAGTGGGTGGCCGTGACGCACGACCGCACAGCGCGGCACGGCCGCTCACGGTTCGAGGAGCCCGGTCCGGACCGGATCGGATCGGCCCCGGGCGTGGGCGGTCTCGCTCGACGACCAGTAGAGAATGCCGGTCGCTCCCCTGCAACCGGAGGACCGACGCCCTCGGCCTCCGCCCGCGCCCGCCGGGACCGCCCCGCGGCCCGTCCGTCCGGACGGACGGGCCGCGGACCGCCCCTGCTCCGGCTACTGCTCGCGAGCCGTGGCGGTGTTGCTCATGTCCGGGTAGCGGTCGCCCGCCACCTGTCCGGCGATCGGCTCCAGCAGCGCCAGTTCCTGGTCCGTCAGCGTGATCCGGGTGGCCGCCACGTTCTCCAGCAGACGGCTGCTCTTCCGGGTGCCGGGGATCGGGACGACGGTCAGGCCGTGCACCTGGGCCCGCTGCTGCACCCAGGCGAGGGCGATCTGCGCGGGCGTGGCCCCGTGCACCTCGGCGATCTCGCGCACGGGCGCCAGCAGCGCGGCGTTCGCCTTGGCGTTGTTGCCGGTGAACCGCGGCTGGTACCGGCGGAAGTCGCCGTCCGGCAGGTCCTTGGCCGCGTCCGTGAACGCCCCGGTGAGGAAGCCGCGGCCGAGCGGCGAGTACGGCACGAGGGCGACCCCCAGCTCGACGGCGGCGGGCACGGCGCTGCGCTCCACGTCCCGGCTGAAGAGCGACCACTCCGACTGGAGTGCGGCGATCGGATGCACGGCGTGCGCCTCGCGCAGCTCGGGCCCGGTCACCTCGCTCAGCCCGAGGTGCTTGACCTTGCCCTGCCGGACCAGCTCGGCCATCGCTCCGACGGACTCGGCCAGTGGGACGAGGGGATCGCGGCGGTGCATGTAGTAGAGGTCGATGACGTCGGTGCCGAGCCGGCGCAGACTGTCCTCGACGGCCTGCCGGATGTACGCGGGGTCGTTGCGCACGCCCCGGTAGTGCGGGTCGTCGGCCCGCCGCTCGATGGCGAACTTCGTGGCGAGGACGATCTCGTCCCGGTGCGCCGCGACGAAGGGGGCCAGGAACTTCTCGTTGGCGCCGCTCCCGTAGACGTCGGCGGTGTCGAACAGGGTCACGCCCGCCGTCAGCGCCGTCTCCAGGGTCTCCCGGGCGGCGGCCTCGTCGGTGTCCCCGTAGAACTCGCTCATCCCCATGCAGCCGAGGCCCTGCACGCCGACCCGCGGGCCGCCGTCGCCGAGCTCCACCGTGGCGATCTTGTCGTCAGTCATCAGGCACAGGGCCTTTCCGGCGCCCGTCGGGCACCCGCGTAGAAGTCGATCTTGTGGTCGAGGACGGCGAGCGTGTCCTGGAGCTCCGCGATCCGCGCCTTCACGTCGCGACGGGTCGCCTCCAGCAGCTTCTGCCGTTCCTCGAAGGTGTGCTCGCCCTCGCGCAGCAGCTCCGCGTACCGGACCATGTCGGCGACCGGCATCCCGGTCAGCCGCAGCTTGCCGACGAACGCCAGCCAGTCCAGGTCGCGGTTGCTGAACCGGCGCTGGCCCGTGTGCGAGCGGTCGACGTGCGTCATCAGCCCGATCCGCTCGTACCAGCGCAGGGTGTGGGCGGTGAGCCCGGTGAACGCGGCGACCTCGCTGATCGTGTAGCGGTCCTGCCCGTCGGGGCGGGGGTGCGCCCTGGGGGCGGCCGCGCAGACGTCCGTCCTCGTGGATGTGGTCTCGATCACCGTCATGCCCTCCACGCTAAAACCTTGGAGTGCACTCGAAGCAAGCGCGGACGCGTTCGGGTTGCGGCGCGGGTGCGGGCCTGCTCCGTGCCGCCGTGTTCCGGTACGCGCGCTCCGCTTGCGACGCCTGGTCCGGCACCGGGGGCCACGGCCGCGCGAGGCTCCGAACACCCGCCCGTTACGCTCGTAGGCATGCAGAGCCTGGCGATGATCGACAACTGGCCCGTCCCCACCGCGGCGGCCGCCGTCGTACGAGCGGACGGCACCGTCGTCGGTACGCACGGCCCGACCGCGCACCGCTTCCCGCTCGCCTCGGTCACCAAGCCGATCGCGGCGTACGCGGCGCTCGTGGCGTACGAGGAGGGCGCGGTCGAGCTGGACGAGCCGGCCGGGCCCGAGGGGTCGACCGTACGGCACCTGCTCGCGCACACCAGCGGGCTCGCGTTCGACGAGCACCGGACGATGGCCGCCCCCGGCACCCGGCGGCTCTACTCCAACGCGGGCTTCGAGGTGCTGGGCGACCACATCGCCAAGGCTGCCGACATCCCGTTCCCCCAGTACGTGCGCGAGGCGGTGCTGGAGCCGCTGGAAATGACGTCGACGACGGTGGACGGCTCGCCCGCCAAGGACGGCGTGTCGACCGTCGACGACCTCATACGGTTCGCGGCGGAGCTCCAGGCGCCCCGGCTGCTCGACCCGCGTACGGTTCTGGACGCCCAGACCGTGCAGCACCCCGGCCTGAAGGGCGTACTGCCGGGCTACGGCCACCAGAACCCCAACGACTGGGGCCTCGGCTTCGAAATCCGGGACCACAAGTCGCCTCACTGGACGGGCGGTTCGTCCTCGCCCGCGACCTTCGGCCACTTCGGCCAGTCCGGCACCTTCCTGTGGGTCGACCCGGTCGCGGGCGCGGCCTGCGTCGCCCTCACCGACCGGGCCTTCGGCCCGTGGGCGGTGGAGGTGTGGCCGGCGTTCACGGACGCGGTGCTCGCGGAGCTGCGTACGGAACGCTGAGGGACGCGGCCGCCGGGCCCCAGCCCAAAGTCTCAGCCTGAGTCTCCGATTTTCGACGACGGTGTGGGGACAGGAATTTCAACGGACCAGAAATCGGAGCGAACGTTGGGCGTGGGGACCTGCCCCAGGGGATACTCGGGGCCATTGGGCTTGGCCTCGGGATCGGAAACTTCGGACTTCTGCACGCATGGAGTGGCCACCTCGAAGGCGGCCTGTCCCTGATACCCGAAGACCAGGCTGATCCCGAAACCATCTGGGGACCGAGCGAAAATGGCTGGACGATCTTTGCTCTTCCTCACCGTTGTGATCTCGTAACCGCTTTTCTGCCAAAAGCGCTCGATCACCCCCAGGAAGTTTCCACGCCGCCGTTCGGAGATGATCGTCATGACCTTCCGACGACGGGAAACATCGCAGCTTCCGGTAGTCGTGACGTGATGAGCCCATTGAATCTCTGGCACAACAGCCTTGATTGTCGCATCCAGCATCGCATCCGCACGCTCAGCCGCTTCCTGCATGTCCATGGTCGCCGCGCTCCCTCCATTCGCCCGACCGCCTTCCAGGATTCCACACCCAGCGAGCAGCACACTTGCCAGCGCTACCGAAAGCACCACCCGAACAGTGCGCCTCATGTGCTTCACCTGTACCCGTCCCTGATCACGTCTTCGGGCCTTCCTGCGACGATCGTCGCAATGTTCTCGGCCGACACCATGTCCTTCTCCGGCGTGAAGTACTGGGAGTGGGCATCAAATCCACCCATCTCAAGGATGGGCCTGGGCCCGGGGTCGACTTTGAACCGCTGTGCCCCGAAAGCCTCACTGGCCGGGTCCTTGCCGAAATAGATGTCATCATTCCCCCGGTCGAAGGCATCGCCATATACGAGGACCCCCAGGGGGCCGGCGAAAAATGCCTCTTCCTTCGTCGGCAGGTGGGTAACCGGGTCGTTCTCCGCAGAGCCAACGAACACATGCTTCTTGCCGACACCGAGATCTTGTGCATTGTCGACACCCACTCCGGGACTACCGAGCAAGATGATGTCGTCCGCTCCCGGGATACCACCGGCCTGCTTGGCAGCGGTTCCTACCGTGAGAGATCCATAGGAGTGACCGATAGCTGTCAAGTGAGGGTCGCTGTGCTCGTTGGTGGCTTCCAGTCCGGCCATGAAGTGGTTGTAGGAAGGAGCGCCCTTCTTCGCATCGCCAGTGCCCATGACATCGACGCTCTGTGGGGCGTCGTAGCCGAGCCAGACGATCGACGCACTGGATGGATCGATATTCTGGGCACCGAGAGCCGTGTCCTGAGCACGTTTCATCGTGCCCTCAACGAAATCCTTGTTCAGTTTCGTACCCAAGCCAGGAACGTACGCTGATACGTTCCGTGACATATCAGGGTTTCCGTAGGCGATGATCGCGCGGCCGTTGCCTTCGTCACCGATACCCAGCAGGAACATCGGGGGATGGCCAGGTCTTTTCAGCTTCTCATCGATCAGTTGTAGTGCATCCAGTTTGGAGTGCGCCTCGTCGCCGTCCTGCCGTGCCAGCGAATCGATCAGCACCGGCAGATAGTTACGGTTGGCTTCATCTCGCGCTATTACCGGAACACCATCAAGGCCGCCGACCAGGTCCGGGGCGATCTCCAAGTACTCCTGTCGCTGTTCTTCACTGAGACCGTCCCACCAGACCTTGTTCTCCGCCGGAGACTTACTCTGCGGAATGCCCGAATCCAAGTACCTGTCCGCAGCCGTGCGCACCGCATCCATGTCATGCATAACGTCCTGCAACACGGCCTCCGTGACATCAAGGCCCTTGGCTGCCTTGAGCCTGTCGAGTGTTCGCGCATACCTGACGTCAATCTCGACGGCAGCACGAACAGCCCGCGCGATCTGGTCCGCGATGACCTGCGCCTTCTCGGCATTTGGATTGAGAGGCTGGAATGGTGAGGGCGCATTTCCACCCCACCCAGGCGGCTCGACCGGAAGGCGCGCACTGCCCTGCACCTTGCCACCGGAGGCTTCCCGCTGATCCCCGGTGAGCGTCTCGGTGACGACTGCCGGGTAGCTGATGGAGCCGTCCTCAAGGACGGAGAACTTCAGCGCGGCGGCATCCTCCAAGGCCTGCCTCAACTGCCTTTGAGGCTCCGCCAGTTCGGATGCCAGACCATTCAAGGTTGTGCGAACGAGGCCACACTCCGTGTGCAGGTAGTGAAAGTTACGACTCAGCCGCTTCAGACGTCCGAGCGCCGCCTCCGCCGATTCGCTCTCCTGCGTCTCGCGCAGCCTCGCCGACATTGCGCGGTCGACCTGAGTGCGACTGGCGTCCGACCTCCCGGAAACCTCATTCCACCTGTCTCCCACGTCTTCGAGCTGAGAAAGCTTCAGGTCACGCAACTGCTGCCAGGTAAGTCCAGCGGTGGTCATCGGTGCTCACCGTCCGTTCGGGCAGCCTTGAAGGCGATACCCACCTCGGCATCGGTCTCACCCATTTCCTTGGCAACCTTCAGCAAGGCGCCTTCGAGGTGGTCGCACTCGTCCCTCACGGCCACAAGACGCTCTTCCCAGGTCTTTCGAACGGATTTGAGAGAGGAAAGAGAAGCAAGTCCGGCTGCGCCCGACAAGGCGCCCTCGTGTCCAGAGCCGAGGCTGCCGCGACTCTCCTCCGTACTCGTTCGCAGTGCACCAGCGGCACCCGAAGCACTCGTCCACGGACCACCACCGTGCTTCAGAGTCCCAGCTGGGCCACTGGAAGCACCCGGAGTCGTGTCTGGCGTCTGCGAGGCCAACGAGGCAAGAGTCACCCGAGCTTCGCGCCCCTCCGATGTTCTCGATACTGGAGACTCTGCCGGGTCGACCAACTCCGGTCGGATGGACGGAGAGGACACGGGTTCCACCTCACTTGTCTTCTTCGAGCACATCTCTATGCCAACGCGCACCGTGACGTTAGCCCAACTGACCAGTCGCCAGTCACGCTCAAAGTGGATAGACACCGGAATCAACGTTCACCCCGTGCGAAGTAAGCACAGATTGCGCCAATGTTCGGCACCTGAGCGTGTCAGATACGCCTCCGGCTCCCAGGCGATCCCGACCAGACCTCCCGATCCGAAGAGGTCTGCGCCGCTTCCCCTATCACCCGATAGAAATAGAGCAGCCCCGATGGCTCAGCGGGGCCGCTGTCATCAGGACGATCACGGCCGCCACCGAGGGCTATTACGTCATTCACGGACGCAGTGCTCGCGGAGCTGCGTACGGAACGCTGAGGGACGCGGCCGCCGGGCCGTCCCCTGCCCCTGCCCCTGCCCCTCCTTCTTCGCGGGCAGGCACTCGAACCACACCGTCTTCCCCGCGCCGTCGCGGCGCGGTTCCGCGCCCCAGCGGTCCGTGACGGCGTCGACGAGGATCAGCCCGCGCCCGCCCTCGTCGAGCGTGTCGCGGGCCGTCACGCGCGGCAGTTCGGCATACCCGTCCGCGACTTCGACGCGTACGCCCCCGTCCGGGAGCCGGAAGATGAACGTCTGGCAGAGCCGGCCGGGCACGTGCCGTACGACATTGGCGATCAGCTCGGTGAGCGCCAACTCCGCGGCGTCGGCCACATCGAGGAGCCCCCAGCCGGTGAGGTACAGGTGCAGGACGCGGCGCAGATGGCGGGCGGAGTGCTCGCTCATCGCGAAGGCTGCGCGGTAGGTCGGCTCCAGCGGTTCCCCGGTTCGGGGGTCAGTTGCGTGATTCACGTCACCAGAGTGCAGTCGTGTGGCTACGGTCGGCTACGTACGGAAACGAACGCCGTGAGGCGTTGAACGCCGGAGGTGCCGCCCGCCGTGGCCAACATCCAGAAACTCGACCCCTGCGCTTCGCCGTTGGACTACTACGGCTCGGAGCTGCGCCGCCTGAGAGAGGCCAACAACCTCAAGCAGGGGCAGTTGGGCGACATCATCTTCTGCACGGGGTCGCTGATCGGCCAGATCGAGACGACGAAGAAGGTGCCCACCCGCGACTTCTCGGAACGGGTGGACGCGGCGCTCGGCACGGACGGGTTGTTCTCCCGGCTGGTAGGACTGGTCCTGCGCAGCCAACTGCCCCCTTGGTTCCAGCCGTACGCCGAGATGGAGTCGTGTGCGACGTACATCTCCACGTACCAGGCGCAGTTGGTCTACGGGCTGTTGCAGACGGGGGACTACGCGCGGGCTGTACTGGCCACCGGCATGCCGGATGACCTCGACAACCAGGTGGCGGCCAGGCTGGAGCGCCAACGCATCCTGGAGCGGAAGCGGCCGCCGCTCGCCTGGGTCGTGCTCGACGAGGCCGTGCTGCACCGGCCGATAGGAGGTCGTGAGGTGATGCGGAAGCAACTCCAGCAGCTGTTGGACCTCACCGACCACCGCTGGATGCGGATTCAGGTGCTGCCCTTCTCTGCGGGTGAACACGCAAGCCTCGCCGGATCTTTCAACCTCCTGCGCTTCGACGATGACCCCGACATCGTCTACACGGAGGACGTCATCTCCGGTCACATGACGGCCAGTCCCGACACCATCAGAGAGGCCACGCTCCGATACGCTCACTTGCAGGCCGCAGCCCTCTCCGCCGAGGATTCGGCGGCCCTGATCGCCCGCGTGATGAAGGAGCGTTATGCAGACCCGGCCTGACCTGGAGAACGCACAGTGGCGTAAGTCCAGCTACAGCGGAAACACCGGCGGCGACTGCGTGGAGGTGGCCGACGGCCTCCCCTGCGCCGTACCCGTCCGCGACAGCAAGAACCCCGAGGGGCCCGCCCTCACCATCGGAGCCGACGCCTGGCAGCGCTTCATCGACGGACTGCGCTGACCACGTCGCAAGCGCGCGGTAGAGGGGCTCGGGAATGACCACTGGTCGCCCGAGCCCCTTCCGTTTCTGGCGCACACCGCGAAGTGGTCCGTCGCGGGCTGGTTCCTGAACGACCATACGGTGCCGGAGGCGTGAAAGGACGGCCACATGGAGAATCGACAACGAGGCCTTCGGCTCGGAGAGTTATGACCGAGGCAACAGTGATCGCTCGCGTGATGGAGGAACGCTATGGGAACCGGTCATGGCCTGAGCGGAGCACGGTGGCGCAAGTCGACGTACAGCGGCACCAACGGCGGCGAATGCGTCGAATGCACCGTCATCGGCGGCGCGGCCTGGCGTAAGTCCAGCTACAGCGGAAACACCGGGGGCGAATGCGTGGAGGTGGCCGACGGCCTCCCCTGCGCCGTACCCGTGCGCGACAGCAAAAACCCCGACGGGCCCGTCCTCACCATCGGAGCCGATGCCTGGCGGCACTTCGTCGACGGGCTCCACTGACCGCGTCGCAAGCGTGCGGCGGAAGGGGGCTCAGGTGACCAGTGGTCGTCCGAGCCCCCTTTCTCACAAGGGCGGTGAGCGATGGAAGCGTTCGCCCTATTCTGGTTCAAGAGCAACCGCAAACTTCCGCATGGAGAGTTACATCCAGGGCAACACTGATCGTTCACGCGTGGAAGGATCGCCATGAGGACCAGTCACAGCCCGACCGAAGCGCAGTGGCGCAAGTCGACGTACAGCGGAAACACCGGCGGTGATTGCGTGGAGTGCACCGTCACCGGTGGTGCTTCTTGGCGGAAGTCCAGCCACAGCGGAAGCACGGGCGGCGAATGCGTGGAGGTGGCCGACGGCCTCCCCTGCGCCGTACCCGTGCGCGACAGCAAGAACCCCGACGGGCCCGTCCTCACCATCGGAGCCGATGCCTGGCGGCACTTCGTCGACGGGCTCCGCTGACCATGCCGCGAGCGCGTGGCGGAGCGGGGTTCGAGTGATCGGGGTCACCCGAGCCCCGTTTGTCGCAGTGTTGCGTGCTGGCGTGGGTGGGAGATGCCAGCGCCCACACCGGTCGGCGTGAATCGTTCCCTCGCGACCGCGGACATCAGGCCGGCTTCCGTGCCACCGCCTCGCGTACGCGCTCAAGCCTCAGCCGGTTCTCCTCCAGCCATCCGGGCGTCACATCGACAGGGATCCGTACGGCGATCTGCGTCGACGGCGAGTCGTGCACGGTCACCTCCACCGGGTCCTCGGGGATCACCGTCAGCCACGCGCTGCGGCCGCCGGGCGGCCACTCGGCCCCCTCCTCGGCTTCAAGAGCATCAAGGCAACGCTCCCATTCATCCAGGTCACCGGCTGAGACATACAGTCGCGCACTGCCATTGACGAAGTCGCTCTCCAACGCGATCTCGGCCGCGTAGTACCGCTCCTCCCCCATCACCACCGGTGCGTCGCACGCGACTCTGACGGTCACGCCCTGCTCGCGATCAGCGAACCGGAAAAGTTCCAGCGTCTGTGCGTCGTCGGTCACGGCCACCTCGTGGACGGGTGAGCGGGCAGGGTGCCCCGATCCTCTCGCACCCCGGTCCACGATGATCGGCGCCCCCCATCCGGCATGATCGCTCGGGAGCCGCGGGCCGCCGGACGCGCCGCTCAGGCCGACGGCCCCGAAGGCCCCGGCGTCTCCGACGGCCCCGGCACCCCCGGCAGTTCCCAGATCAGCACCTCGGCCGGGCCCGCCGTCGCCGTCAGGTCGAGCCCCGTCTCGCCCGTGATCCGCGCCGCGTCGCCGGAGCGCAGCACCGCGCCGCCCCCGGGCGCCTCGCCGCCGGACTCCATGCTCGACGCGCCGCCGATGCGGACCTCCCCGGCCACCACGTGGACGTACGCCCGGGGCGCGTCGGGCAGCGGCGTGCGTTCGCCGCCGGCCGGGCGGCGCACGTGCAGCACGGCGCCCGCGGCCGGGAGGGCGTACGGGGTGGCGTCGGCGAGCTCCGGGACGGTCGTGTACGCGGGCTCGCCGCCCGGTTCCAGCGGGGCCAGCCACATCTGGATGAACGTCAGTGGCCGGGAACCGTCGTTGCGTTCGACGTGGCGGACGCCCGCCGCGGCGCTCAGGTGCTGGAGGCCGCCGGGCCGTACCACCGTGGCGTGCCCCGTCGAGTCGCGGTGGGTCAGCTCGCCCTCGACGACCCAGGTGACGATCTCCGTGTGGCTGTGCGGGTGCTCGTCGAAGCCCGCGCCGGGCGCGAGCCGTTCCTCGTTGCAGGCCGTCACGGGGCCGAAGCGGAGGTTGTCGGGGTCGTAGAAGGAGCCGAACGAGAAGGCGTGCCGGGTCTCGATGCCGGCCGCCTCGTCCCCTCCCCTGAACCGGTCCTCGGACCGCTGCACGGAAATCACCCGCCCACGGTAGCCCGCCGGCCGGGGTCGCGGACCGCCCCGCGGCCCCCGCGCCGCCCCGGGACGCGCCGCCGCGGCAACCCGCCGCCGCCCCGGCCCACCGAGCACATGGCTGGATAAGGCAGTCTTGTCTGCGTGTCCCGACCCGATCCTGAGCAGCCCGCTGCGCACGACGCCCACCTGCACGCCGCGACCATGAAGCGGCTGGAGCAGTCCTCCGGCCGCCTGGCCGCCAACGCGATCGCCCGCATGGACGAGACGCTGCCGTGGTACCGGGCGATGCCCCCGGAGAACCGGTCCTGGATCGGCCTGGTCGCCCAGGCCGGGATCGCCGCGTTCACCGAGTGGTTCCGGCATCCGGAGACCCCGCAGGCGATCTCCACCGATGTGTTCGGCACCGCGCCGCGCGAGCTGACCCGGGCGATCACGCTGCGGCAGACCGTCGAGATGGTGCGTACCACGATCGAGGTCATGGAGGCCGCGATCGAGGAGGTCGCCGCGCCCGGCGACGAGGGGGCGCTGCGCGAGGCGCTGCTCGTGTATGCCCGGGAGATCGCCTTCGCGACCGCCCAGGTGTACGCGCAGGCCGCCGAGGCCCGCGGCGCCTGGGACGCCCGGCTGGAATCGCTCGTGGTGAACGCGGTGCTGTCCGGCGAGGCCGACGAGGGCGCCGTGTCACGGGCCGCCGCGCTGGGCTGGAACTCGCCCGAGCACGTCTGCGTCGTCCTCGGCACGGCCCCGGACGGCGACAGCGAACTGACCGTGGAGGCGATCCGGCGGGCCGCCCGGCACGCCAAGCTCCAGGTCCTGACCGGGGTGCTCGGCAACCGCCTGGTGGTCATCGCGGGCGGCAGCGACAACCCGTTGCACGTCGCCAAGGCGCTGATCGGCCCGTACGCGGCGGGGCCGGTCGTCGCCGGTCCGGTCGTCCCCGATCTGCTGGCGGCCACCCGGTCCGCGCAGGCGGCTGCGGCCGGGCTGAAGGCGTGCCGGGCCTGGCAGGACGCCCCCCGGCCGGTGCTCGCCGACGATCTGCTGCCGGAGCGCGCGATGGCGGGCGACCCCGCCGCGCGCGAGCAGTTGGTGGAGGAGATCTACAGACCGCTGGAGGAGGCGGGCTCCGCTCTGCTGGAGACGCTGAGTGTGTATCTGGAGCAGGCGAGCAGTCTGGAGGGCGCGGCACGGATGCTCTTCGTCCACCCCAACACCGTGCGCTACCGGCTTCGACGTGTGACTGACGTCACCGGGTGGTCGCCCTCGGATGTCCGCTCGGCGTTCACTCTGCGAATCGCCCTGATCCTGGGGCGCCTGGCCGCCGGGGATCCCCAGTCCTAGACTTTTGTCGGACGTCAACAATTCCCCCTACGGTTCTTCGTCCCTGTCCCCACGGGCGGACCGAACCGTTCACAAGAGAGAGTGTGAGGGTGCTCGTACTCGTCGCTCCCGGCCAAGGCGCTCAGACGCCCGGCTTCCTGACCCCCTGGCTCGATCTGCCCGGTGCCGCCGACCGCATCGCGGCCTGGTCCGAGGCCATCGGGCTCGACCTCGCCCACTACGGCACGAAGGCCGACGCGGAGGAGATCCGCGACACCGCGGTGGCGCAGCCGCTGCTGGTCGCCGCCGGTCTGCTGTCCGCCGCCGCGCTCGACGCGTCGCCCGACATCGTCGCGGGCCACAGCGTGGGCGAGATCACCGCGGCCGCCTTCGCCGGGGTCATCGGCGACGAGGCGGCGCTCCGGCTCGTCCGGGCCCGCGGGCTTGCCATGGCGGAGGCCGCCGCGGTCACCGAGACCGGCATGGCGGCGCTGCTCGGCGGCGACCCGGAGGTCACGGTCCCGCACCTGGAGAGGCTCGGGCTGACCCCGGCGAACGTCAACGGCGGCGGCCAGATCGTCGCCGCGGGCACCGTCGAGCAGATCGCCGCGCTGACCGAGGACAAGCCGGAGGGGGTGCGCCGGGTGGTGCCCCTCAAGGTCGCCGGCGCCTTCCACACGCACCACATGGCCCCCGCCGTCGAGCGGCTGCGCGAGGCGTCGCTGGAGCTGAAGATCAGCGACCCCGCCATGGTGTACGTCTCGAACGCCGACGGCAGGTCCGTCGCGACCGGCGAGGAGGTCGTCTCCCGGCTGGTCGGCCAGGTGGCGAACCCGGTCCGCTGGGACCTGTGCATGGAGACGTTCAAGGAGATGGGCGTCACCGCGCTCATCGAGGCGTGCCCCGGCGGCACGCTCACGGGGCTCGCCAAGCGCGCCCTGCCCGGCGTGCAGACCCTCGCGCTCAAGACCCCCGACGACCTCGAAGCGGCCCGCGCGCTCATCATCGAGCACGCGGGCGCCTAAGGAGCCCGAGAGCATGTCGAAGATCAAGCCCGCCCAGGGCTCCCCGTACGCGCGGATCCTGGGCGTCGGCGGCTACCGTCCGACTCGGGTCGTGCCCAACGAGGTCATCCTTGAGAAGATCGACTCGTCCGACGAGTGGATCCGCTCGCGCTCCGGCATCGTCACCCGTCACTGGGCGAACGACGAGGAGACCGTCTCCGCGATGTCCGTGGAGGCGGCCGGCAAGGCCATCGCCGACGCCGGGATCAGTCCCGACCAGATCGGCGCCGTGGTCGTCTCCACCGTCTCGCACTTCGCGCAGACGCCCGCGATCGCCACCGAGATCGCCGACAAGCTGGGCACCGGCAAGGCCGCCGCGTTCGACATCTCGGCGGGCTGCGCCGGCTTCGGCTACGGTCTGACGCTCGCCAAGGGCATGATCGTCGAGGGCTCGGCGGAGTACGTCGTCGTCATCGGCGTGGAGCGGCTGAGCGACCTGACCGACCTGGAGGACCGGGCGACGGCCTTCCTGTTCGGCGACGGCGCGGGCGCCGTGGTCGTCGGCCCGTCCAAGGAGCCCGCGATCGGCCCCACCGTGTGGGGTTCGGAGGGCGACAAGGCCGGTACGATCAAGCAGACCGTGCCGTGGGACGAGTTCCATGCCAAAGACGCGTCCCGGCTGCCGCTGGACTCCGAGGGCAACATCAAGTTCCCGGCCATCACGCAGGAGGGCCAGGCGGTGTTCCGCTGGGCCGTCTTCGAGATGGCGAAGGTCGCCCAGCAGGCGCTGGACGCGGCCGGGATCACCGCGGACGACCTGGACGTCTTCATTCCGCACCAGGCCAACATGCGGATCATCGACTCGATGGTGAAGACTCTCAAGCTGCCGGAGCACGTCACGGTCGCCCGTGACGTGGAGACCACCGGCAACACCTCCGCCGCCTCGATTCCGCTCGCCATGGAGCGGCTTCTGGCGACCGGTCGGGCCAGGAGCGGCGACACCGCGCTCCTCATCGGCTTCGGGGCGGGTCTCGTGTACGCCGCGACGGTGGTTACCCTCCCCTAGACACACCAGGCCATCCGGCCCGGACGTCCCAACCCTGCATACACACATTGAAGGAGCGCCAACATGGCCGCCACCCAGGAAGAGATCGTCAGCGGTCTCGCCGAGATCGTCAACGAGATCGCCGGTATCCCGGTCGAGGACGTCCAGCTGGACAAGTCCTTCACCGATGACCTGGACGTCGACTCGCTGTCCATGGTCGAGGTCGTCGTCGCCGCCGAGGAGCGCTTCGACGTCAAGATCCCCGACGAGGACGTCAAGAACCTCAAGACGGTCGGTGACGCTGCCGACTACATCCTGAAGCACCAGGGCTGACAGCCCGGCACCTGTGTCGCCACCCGGCGGTGGCGCCGCTGATTCACGACCCTCTACACGTGGAGAAGATTTTCCAGTGAGCTCGACCAATCGCACCGTGGTCGTCACCGGTATCGGCGCAACCACTCCGCTGGGTGGCGACTCGGCGTCGACCTGGGAAGGTCTGATGGCCGGTCGTTCCGGCGTCAAGCCTCTTGAGGGCGAACGTTTCGCTGACCTTCCCGTCCGGATCGCGGCCCTCGTGGCCGTGGACCCGGGCGACGTCCTGCCCCGCCCGCTCGCCCGCAAGCTGGACCGCTCGGCGCAGTTCGCGCTGATCGCGGCCCGCGAGGCGTGGGCGGACGCCGGCTTCACCGGCAAGGCCGGTGAGGAGGCCGCGGTCCGGCCCGAGCGCCTGGGCGCGGTCGTCGCCTCCGGCATCGGCGGCGTGACCACCCTGCTCGACCAGTACGACGTGCTCAAGGAGAAGGGCGTACGCCGCGTCTCCCCGCACACCGTCCCCATGCTCATGCCGAACGGCCCGGCGGCCAACGTCGGCCTGGAGGTCAACGCCCAGGCCGGCGTGCACACCCCGGTCTCCGCCTGCGCCTCCGGCGCCGAGGCGATCGGGTACGCCGTCGAGATGATCCGCACCGGCCGTGCCGACGTGGTCCTCGCGGGCGGCACCGAGGCGGCCGTCCACCCGCTGCCGATCGCCGCGTTCGCCAACATGATGGCGATGTCCAAGAACAACGACGAGCCGCAGAAGGCCTCGCGCCCGTACGACACCGGCCGTGACGGCTTCGTGCTCGGCGAGGGTGCCGGCGTGGTCGTCCTGGAGTCTGCGGAGCACGCCGCCGCGCGCGGCGCCAGGGTCTACTGCGAGGTGCTGGGCCAGGGCCTGTCCGCCGACGCCCACCACATCGCGCAGCCCGAGCCGAGCGGTCGCGGGATCGCCGCCGCGCTGCAGAACCTGCTGGACCAGACGGACCTCAAGCCGTCCGAGCTCGTGCACCTGAACGCGCACGCCACGTCGACGCCGCAGGGCGACGTCGCGGAGCTGAAGGCGCTGCGCAAGGTCCTCGGCGACGACCTCGACCACGTGGCGATCTCCGCGACGAAGTCGATGACCGGTCACCTCCTCGGCGGCGCGGGCGGCATCGAGACCGTCGCGACGGTCCTGGCGCTGCACCACCGGATGGCTCCCCCGACCATCAACGTGGAGCACCTCGACGACGAGGTGGAGGCGGACATCGTGCGCGACGAGCCGCGGCCGCTGCCCGAGGGGACCATCGCCGCGATCAACAACTCGTTCGGGTTCGGCGGCCACAACGTGGTCCTGGCGTTCCGCAGCGTCTGACCCGCTTCCGGGCGGACGCCCGTGATCCGCGCCGCGGCCCGCCTTCCCCCTGGGGAGGCGGGCCGCGGCGTTCGCGTGTCCGGCCGGGCGCCGGGACCGCCCCGCCGGCACGAGTGGGGCCCGCCTCCCCCGTCGGGAAGGCGGGCCCCACTCGTCGTACGGGTGTTCCGCGGGGAAGCGCCCCCGGCCGCCGGTCCGGTCAGCCGGCCGTTCCGGCCGGTCGGCCGGTCACACCACCTGGTGCAGCCACCGCACCGGCGCGCCCTCGCCTGCGTGCCGGAAGGACTCCAGTTCGTCGTCCCACGGCTTGCCGAGCAGCTTGGCGATCTCGTCCTGCAGGTCCGTCTCGCCCCGCATGGACCGCGCCAGCGCCGCGCGCAGCCGGTCCTCGGGCACCAGGATGTCGCCGTGCATACCGGTGACCGCGTGGAAGATGCCCAGTTCGGGGGTGGAGCTGTAGCGCTCGCCCTCCGACGTGGGGCTCGGCTCCGCCGTCACCTCGAAGCGCAGCAGATCCCAGCCGCGCAGGGCGGAGGCCAGCTTCGACGCGGTGCCCGGCCGGGCCTGCCAGGAGAACTCGGACCGCCAGGTGCCGGGCGCGGCCGGCTGTCTGATCCAGTCGAGTTGCACCCGCACACCGAGAACGCCGGCCACCGCCCATTCGACATGGGGACAGAGCGCGCGCGGTGCGGAGTGAACGTACAGAACTCCACGTGTCGTCACCGGGACCTCCAGTGTGGGACGAAGTTCGCCTTCCCCAGCGGCCTCACGCCCGTACCGTCTCTTCTCGGCCGGATCCCGAGGTTGTCATCAGTAAACAGCATCGGGGTGAATCTCCTGAAAAGGGACAGTATGTGACGTGATGTGATTTACGGAAAGCCACCCGAGTGGAGCCGGGCGAGGGAAACGCACCGCTGGTTCGACGAGGAAAAGCTACCGCGCGGCGACCCCCCAGGTGTGACGTACGGTCGGTCGGGGCACATCATTCGCCGCCGCCGTCCTGACGGAATTCCCGGCTCCGCCGGACGGTGCCATAAGGAATCGCCGGGGGCACGACCGAGGAGACCGAGGCATGCAGGATCGTCCCGTCCGCCGCCGTTCCAGGAGCGCGGCGGCCGTCCTGGCGGCGGCCGCGGTGCTGGGCTGCGCCACGTTGTCCGGCTGCGAAGCGGACGGGGACGGCGCGGCGAAGGGGGCGGGCGCCGGGCAGCGGAAGGCGGCGGCCGGGCCGGTCTGGGACCGCAGCCCGAAGTCGGTGGCCGCCGTCGGGGATTCCATCACCCGCGGGTTCGACGCCTGCTCCGTGCTGACGGACTGTCCGGAGGTCTCCTGGGCCACCGGCACGGACGGCGCGGTGCGCAGTCTCGCGGTACGGCTGCTCGGCGAGTCCGGGGCCGCCGCGCGCAGTTGGAACCATGCCGAGACGGGGGCCAGGATCGCGCAGCTGCCGGAGCAGATGGCGCTGGCGGCGGATCGGAAGCCGGGTCTGGTGACGGTGATGATCGGCGCCAACGACGCCTGCCGGGACTCGGCCCGGCAGATGACGCCGGTGGCCGATTTCCGCGCCTCCTTCGAGACGGCGATGCGGCGGCTGCGCACCGGGGCGCCCAAGGCGCAGGTGTACGTGTCGAGCGTGCCGGATCTGATGCGGCTCTGGTCGACCGGGCGGGACAACCCGCTGGGCAAGCGGATCTGGCAGCTGGGGATCTGCCGGTCGATGCTGGGCGACCCGGACGACATGGGTCCGGCGGCCGTGGCCCGGCGGGCCTCGGTGCAGGAGCGCGTGGTGGCGTACAACGCGGTGCTGCGGGACGTCTGCGCGAAGGACGCGCGCTGCCGCTACGACGGCGGGGCGGTCTTCGCGTACCCGTTCACCGGCGCGCAGCTCAGCCCCTGGGACTGGTTCCATCCGGGGCGCGACGGGCAGGCCCGGATGGCGGAGATCGCGTACCGCAACGTCACCGCGGCACGGCCCCCGGCGTAGGCCGGGCCGCGCGGGCGGGACGGGCCGCGCGGGCGGGACGGGCCGCGCGGGCGGGACGGGCCGCGCGGGCGGTGTCCCGCGGCTCCCGGCCCGCGGCTCCCGGCCCGCGGCTCCCGGCCCGCGGCTCCCGGCCCGCGGCTCCCGGCGGTCGGTCTAAGGTCTGTGATCATGAACATGGGTTCGAGCACGGTGGTACGTGCGGAGGAGTTCGGCGGCCTCGCGGACGGCGGCGTCGTGCACCGCTGGACGCTGGAGCGGGACGGCGTACGGGTGCGGGTGCTGACGTACGGCGGCATCGTGCAGTCGGTGGCGGCGCCCGGCCGGGACGGGTCCCGGGCGGAGGTGGCGCTGGGCCTGCCGGATCTCGCCGGGTACCTGGCGTTCCCCGGCCCGTACTTCGGCGCGCTGGTCGGGCGGTACGCGAACCGGATCGGCGGGGCGCGTTTCGAACTGGACGGGCGCACGCACCGGCTCACGCGCAACGAGGGGCGCAACCAGGTGCACGGCGGCGCCCGGGGCTTCGACAAGCGCGTGTGGCGGGCGCGGGAGGTCGCCGGGGGTGTGGAGCTGTCCCTGGTCTCCGAGGACGGCGAGGAGGGCTTCCCGGGGCGTCTGGCGGTCTCGGCGGCGTACACCCTGGACGAGGGCGGGGCGCTGCGGATCGCGTACCGGGCGACGACGGACGCCCCGACCGTGCTGAACCTGACGAACCACACGTACTGGAATCTGGCGGGCGTGCGCCCGGACGGGCGCGCGGACGCGGCGGACGGGCCGGGCGCGGGCCCGGCCCCGGGCGCGGGCGGCGACGCGCTGGGGCAGGTGCTGCGGATCGCGGCCGGGCGGATCACGCCGGTGGACGAGGAGTCGCTGCCGACGGGTGCGTTCCTGCCGGTGGACGGGACGCGGTTCGACTTCCGCGAGCCGAGGCCGGTCGGGCCCGGCTACGACCACAACTTCGTGCTGGACGGCTTCGGCGCGGACGGCGGCGGCACGGGAGGCGCGGACGGCGCGGCTCCGGCGGCCGAGCTGTACGACCCGGGTTCGGGGCGGGTCCTGACCGTCGCCACGACGGAACCGGGGCTCCAGCTGTACACGGCGGACCACTTCGACGGGCGGCCGTTCGGCCCGTGCGCCGGGATCGCGCTGGAGACCCAGCACTTCCCGGACTCCCCGAACCGGCCGGGATTCCCGAGCACGGTGCTGCGGCCGGGCGAGGAGTTCGCCTCGACGACGGTGTACGGGTTCGGGGTGCGCTGACCCCGGTGCGCCGGCCCGGGCACGCCGGCCGCCGGGCGCGCGAACCCCGCGCCCGGCGGCCAGGTCCGGGTGGCGGGCGCACCGCGTGCGGATCGAGGAGAGCCCCGGGGCGGGGTCGGGTGCTGTTCCGGGGCTCTCCGGCTGTCGGGGCCGCTCCGCCCGGCCGGTCCGGGGCCGCTACCGGGCGTCCTCCGGGGCCGGGACGGTCACGGTCGCGGTCAGGCGCACGTCGGCCAGGGAGTGGGCCGCCTGCACCTCGTAGTCGCCGGGGACGAGCCGCCAGGCGTACGCCTCCTCGTCCCAGATCTCGTACGCCCGCCGCTCGACCGGGATCACCGCCTCGGCGCTCTCGCCGGGGGCGGCCTCGACGCGCGCGAAGCCGGCCAGGTGGCGGGCCGGGCGTCCGGCCGCGGCGCCGCCCCGGGGGGCGAGGTAGAGCTGGACGGTCTCCGCGCCGGGGCGGGCGCCGGTGTTGCGGAGACGGACGACGGCGCCGTCGGGCCCGGCGGTCAGGCCCTCGTACGCCCAGGTGGTGTAGCCGAGGCCGTGGCCGAACGGGTACGCGGGCGCGGTCCCGGCCTTCTCCCAGGCCCGGTAGCCGACGAAGACGCCCTCGTCGTAGCGGAGTTCGCCGTCGGCGGGGGTGGTGTTCGAGACGGGGGCGTCGGCGAGCGCGGCCGGCCAGGTGGTGGGGAGGCGTCCGCCCGGCTCCCCGGCGCCCAGCAGCACGTCGGCCAGGGCGTGTCCGGCCTCCTGGCCGGGGAACCAGGCCAGGAGCACGGCGGCCACCTCGTCGCGCCACGGCAGCTCCACCGGGGAGCCGGAGTTGACGATCACGACGGTGTTGGGGTTGACCGCGGCGACGGCCGCGACCAGGTCGTCCTGGTGGCCGGGGAGCTTCAGGCAGGTGCGGTCGAAGCCCTCGGACTCGACGCGTTCGGTGGTGCCGACGACGACGATCGCGGCGTCCGCCGCGCGGGCCGACTCGACCGCCTCGGCGATCAGTTCCGCCGGGTCGCGGCGCGGGCCGAGGTGGCAGAGGGAGAACGAGACTCCGGGGATGGCCGCGTCGTCGCCCAGGGTGTCGGGGAGCTGGCGCAGCGAGACCTCGACGGGTTCGCCCGCGGTGAGGGTGATCCGGCCGCGCTCCAGCGGGTTGCCGAAGAACGCCTCGCCGGGGTCGGTGGAGCCGGTGACCCGGTGGACCTCGTCGTACAGGGTCTCGCCCGCGACGGTGAGGCGGAACGCCCCGGTGCCGCGGGTGCCGAAGACGTGTTCGCCGCTGTCGCGCGGGACGAAGACGCCGGTGACCTCGACGCTGTGCAGCGTCTGGCGGGTGACGCCCTCGGGGAGGCCGTCGCCGATCCACTGGACGGCGCCGTCGTGCAGCGGGGCCGTGCCGAGGACGGCCCCGGAGGCGTCGCGGCACACGGCCCGGAGCTCGAACCCCTTCTCGGCGGGCACGAGTTCGTCGTTCGGGTCGGCGCCGACGCGGTAGTCGAGGACGCCCCCGGGGAGGGCGGCGGCGAGGCCGTCCAGCGGGGGGACGACGTGCTGCGGGAAGACCTGGGCGGAGCCGCCGCCGAGGACCCGGGCGTCCCGGGCGAGCGCCCCGCTGAGCGCCACCGTGCGCACGGCCGCCGGGTCCAGGGGCAGCGCGGGGCGGCCGGGGCCCCCGGCGGGCTCGTTGCGGACCAGGACGAAGGAGCGGCGGGCGATCTCGCGGGCCAGCGCTTCGCCGTCGACGGGTGCGGGCAGGCCGGCCGGGGCGACGGCGGGCGGGGCGCCGTCCAGGACGCCGACCCGGGCGGCGAGCCGCAGCACATTGCGGACCGCCCCGTCGACGACGGACTCCTCGACCTCGCCGGCCCGTACGGCGTCGGCCAGCGCCTTGCCGTACACGGTCCTGGGCCCCGGCATGGCGACGTCGAGGCCGCCCTCGGCGTCGGCGACGGTGGAGCGGGCGGCCAGCCAGTCGGAGACGACGAAGCCGTCGAAGCCCCACTCGCCGCGCAGCACCGCGTTCTGGAGGTAGCGGTGCTCGGTCATGGTGGTGCCGTTGACCCGGTTGTAGGCGGACATGATGCCCCACGGACGGGCGTTCCTGACGATCCGCTCGAAGGGGGCGAGGTAGATCTCGCGCAGGGCGCGCGGCGCGACGACGTTGTCGACGGTGAAGCGGTCGGTCTCGGCGTCGTTGGCGACGAAGTGCTTGACGGTGGTGCCGACGCCGCCGTCCTGCACGCCGCGCACATAGCCGGCGCCGATCTCCCCGGTGAGGTACGGGTCCTCGCTGTACGCCTCGAAGTGCCGCCCGCCGAGCGGGGACCGGTGAAGGTTCACGGTCGGGGCGAGGAGGACGTGCACTCCCTTGCGGCGGGCCTCCTGGGCCAGCAGCCGGCCGGCCCGGCGGGCGAGGCCCGGGTCCCAGGCCGCGGCGAGCGCGGTGGGCGAGGGCAGCGCGACGGACGGGTCGTCGGCGCTCCAGGCGACCCCCCGGACCCCGATCGGGCCGTCGGACATCACCAGGGAGCGCAGGCCGATCGCGGGCAGCGCGGGCAGCGACCACATGTCCTGCCCGGCCAGCAGCCGGGCCTTGTCGTCGAGGCCGAGTGCGGCCAGCGCCGCCTCGACCACGACCTCGCGGGCCTCGTCGTCGGAATGGGCGGATGCGGATGCGGGCGCGTCGGCCACTGCCGTGCCTCCTCGTCGGTGTCCCGGGCTGTCCTGGACCTGCGGTCTCCCATGGTGACCCCCGGACCAGTGAAACAGTAGGTTTCGTTACCGTTCCGTGATATCGGGATGGCGTACGGTCCTCGGAGCGGGACGGACGGGCGCGGCAGCGAAAGGGGCCGGGGCGATGGCGCGGGCCAGAGGCACGGAACGGCGGGCGGAGATCCTCCGCGCCGCGTTCGAGGTGATCGCCGAGCGCGGCTACCGCGGCGCCTCGCTGAACGCCGTCGCCGAGCGGGTCGGCCTCAGCCAGCAGGGGCTGCTGCACTACTTCCCGACCAAGGAGGCGCTGCTCCTCGCCGTGCTGGAGGAGCGCGACCAGTGGGACACCGGCGGCGTCCGGGGCGACGGCGCCTGGCGGACCGAGCTGCTGGGCTCGCTCGTGGAGTACAACGCGATGCGGCCCGGCATCGTGCAGACGTTCTCGGCGCTGCTCGGCGAGAGCGTGACGGAGGAGCACCCGGCCCGGGAGTTCTTCACCCGCCGCTACGCGCAGGTCCGGGCGAGCATGGCGGCGACGCTGCGCGCGGAGTACGGCGAGCGGCTGCCGGGCGGCCTCAGCCCCGAGCGCGCGGCGCCGCTGCTGGTGGCGGTGATGGACGGGCTGCAGTACCAGTGGCTGCTGGACCCCCGGGCGGTGGACATGCCCGCCGCGTTCCGCGACTTCCTGGCGCTGCTGGGCGCGCCGGCGCCGACCACCGGGGAGCAGCCGCCACCCTCGACCGAGGCTTGAACTAGGCGTATTCACAAGGAAGTTGCGCCACACCTACGGGTGATTTCCGTTCGGTCTACGCGCGTTCAGGCACCTGCGGCGCCGCGCGCGGACCAGGGTGGGCGCATGACTTCCGAGCCCGCCGGATCCACCTCCGGCCCGCCCTCCCGCCGTTCCGTGATCGCGGGCGCCGCCGCCGGTGCCGCGGCACTCGCCACGACCGCGTCCGGCACCGCGACCGCCGACGCTCCCGCCGCCGACCGCTCCCCCGCGTCCGGGCCCGTGCTCGCGCCCGCGGCCGCCGGTTCGGACTGGGAGACCTGTCTGCACGTCGCCCGCGCCATTCTGGTGCGCGACGAGCACGACCGGTCGCTGGTCCCGTACTACCGGGACGTCCTGCTGTCCAAGGGCCTGCCGCGCGGCCGCAAGGCCCCCAGGAAGGTGCTGGTCGTCGGCGCGGGCCCGGCCGGGCTGACCGCCGCCCGGCTGCTCCGGGACGCCGGGCACGCCGTCACCGTGATCGAGGCGAACGGCAACCGCGTCGGCGGCCGCGTCAAGACGTTCCGCCCGGGCGGTCACGAGCGCGCGAAGGCCCCGTTCGCGGACCCGAAGCAGTACGCCGAGGCCGGCGCGATGCGCATCCCGGACAGCCACCCGCTGGTGACCGGGCTCATCGACGGCCTCGGGCTGAAGCGCCGCCGCTTCCACCTGGTCGACGTCGACGCCCAGGGCCGCCCCGCCAACCACACCTGGATCCAGGTCAACGGCGTCCGGATGCGCAAGGCGGACTACGCGGCCCGGCCGCGCGCGGTCAACCGGTCGTTCGGCGTCCCGGCGCGGTTCGAGGACAAGCCCGCCGCGAGGATCCTGCGGGAGGCGTTCGCGCCCGTGCGCGAGGAGTTCGAGGGCAAGGAGGGCCGCGCGCTCGTCGAGGGCTGGGCGCGGGTCGTCCAGCGCTACGGCCACTGGTCGATGTTCCGTTTCCTGACCGAGGCGGCCAAGCTCGACGAGCGCACCGTCGACCTCGTCGGCACGGTCGAGAACCTCACCTCGCGGCTCCATCTCTCCTTCGTGCACAGCTTCATCGGATCCGCGCTGATCAGCCCGGACACGGCCTTCTTCGAGCTGCCGGGCGGCACCGCCACGCTCGCCGACGCGATGTACGAGAAGGTCAGGGACCTGGTACGGCTGGACCGCCGGGCCACCCGGATCGACCACGGGCCGGACGGCGTCCGGGTCGAGACGGTCTCCGAGGGCCGGGACGGCAGGCCGCTGGTGCGTGAGACGTTCACCGGGGACCGGGCGATCGTCACCGTCCCGTTCTCGGGGCTGCGCCACATCCCGGTCAGCCCCCTGATGTCGTACGGGAAGCGGCGCGCGATCACCGAGATCCACTACGACGCGGCGACCAAGGTGCTGCTCGAATTCAGCCGCCGCTGGTGGGAGTTCGAGGAGAAGGACTGGAAGCGGGAGCTGGAGCGAATCAGGCCCGGTCTGTACGACGCCTACCGGCACGGCAGGGCGCCGGCCGACGGCTCGCTGCTGGGCGCCCACCCGTCGGTGCCGTCCGGCCACCTCCCGCCCAACCAGAGGGTGCACTACGCGGCGTACCGGGCCGCCGGCCGCGACCAGCCCGCGGCGGCGCACGTCATCGGCGGCGGCTCGGTCACCGACAACCCCAACCGTTTCGTCTTCCAGCCGTCCCATCCGGTCGAGGGCAGCGCGGGCGGTGTGGTCCTCGCCTCGTACAGCTGGGCCGACGACGCGCTGAAGTGGGACTCGCTGGACGACGACGAGCGCTACCCGCACGCCCTGGCCGGGGTCCAGGAGGTGTACGGGCAGCGCGTCGAGGTCTTCTACACGGGCGTCGGCGCCACCCAGTCCTGGATGCGCGACCCGTACGCGTACGGGGAGGCGTCGGTGCTGCTCCCGGGCCAGCACACCGAGCTGCTCGCCCATGTGCGGTCGGCCGAGGGGCCGCTGTACTTCGCGGGCTGCCACACCTCGGTCAAGCCCGCCTGGATCGAGGGGGCGTTGGAGTCGGCGGTCCGGGCCGCGCTGGAGGTGCACGCCGGCTGAGCCGGGCGGCCACGGGAGCGGGGGCGCGGGGCGGGCCCGGGGCCCCGGGCGGGCCCGGGGCCCCGGGCGGGCACGGGCCCCGGGCGGGAGCGGGCCCCGGGCGGGTGTGGGCGCGGGGCCGGGTCAGCCCCGGCCGGGGGCGTACGGTGCGGGGGCCGTCCCCGCGGCGTCGGCGCCCACGCCCCCGTCCGCGTCCCTCTTCCCGGCCGCGCCGCCGTCGTCGCCGCCGGGCGCCGCCAGGTCCCGCACCAGCAGGGTGGCCCCGGCGACGGCGCCGGGCATCAGGAACACCGCGACGAACGGGACGAGGAAGGCCAGCCCCAGCGGCACGCCGAAGCCGAGGACCAGCAGGCGGCGGCCGCGCAGCAGGGCGAGCCGGTCCTTCAGCGCCATGCCGCGCCGCTGGAGGGCGACGGCGGTGAGCTCCTCGGCGAGGAAGTAGCCGGTGACGCAGAAGCCGATCGCCGGGACGACGGTCTGCCCGACCACCGGCAGGAACCCGAGGGCGAACAGCAGCAGCGAGTACAGCCCCACCCGGACCAGGACCCGGACGCTGTCGACGGCCGAGATCCACAGCTCCCGCCACAGCGGAAGGCCCGACTCGGGGACGTCGCCGCCCTCCGCCCGGTCGACCTCCTCGGACAGCGACTCGTAGAAGGGCTGGCCGATCAGCAGGGTCACGGCGGTGAACGTGATCACGGCGAGGAAGAGCCCGAGGGCGAAGACCAGCACGGTCAGGGTGGTGCGGAGCAGCCCGGACCAGGGCGAGGACCAGCCGTCGGCGAACGGGGTCGCCCATGCCGCCAGGTCGTCGGCGCCGTAGCCGAGGCCGACGAGCGCCGCCGCGTACAGGATCAGGGTGATGAGGCCGGGCAGCAGCCCGAAGCCGAACCAGCGGCCGTGCCGGCCGACCCAACGCTGCCCCGCCACCAGGTAACGGAGGCCCGCCCCGAGATCACGCATGGCGTCAGCGTACTGGCGACGGGGCGGGCCCCGGACACGGCCCGGCGGCGGGCCGGCGGGCCGGCTCCGGGAACGAACCGGGGGCCGCATCCCCGCGCGCGGATGCGGCCCCCGGTTCGTTCCGTACGGCGGGTGGGCGGGGTCAGGCGACCGACAGCTCCACCTTGATGTTGCCGCGCGTGGCGTTCGAGTACGGGCACACCTGGTGGGCCTTCTCGACGAGCGAACGCGCCGTCGCCTCGTCCACGTTCGGGATGGAGGCGCTGATCGCGACCTCCAGCCCGAAGCCGCCCTCGGGGGTCTTGCCGATGGAGACCGCCGCGGTCACCGTGGAGCCGGAGACGTCGGCCTTCTCCTGCCGCGCCACGACGCCGAGCGCGCCCTGGAAGCAGGCGCTGTACCCGGCGGCGAAGAGCTGCTCCGGGTTGGTGCCCGCGCCGCTTCCGCCCATGGACTTCGGCGGGTTGACGACGACGTCGAGGTTGCCGTCGTCGGACGAGACCCGGCCGTCCCGGCCGTTCTCGGCGGTGGCGACGGCGGTGTAGAGCACATTGACGTCCGAAATGGTCATGCTGAGGATTCCTCCTGCTGTACGCCGCGACTCGCGCCCGTGATCGCGGCGGCCTGGACCGAGCCTATCGGGTGACGGGGGCGCCCGGTGCTCCCGTCAGACGAGGGAGACGATCATCTTTCCGGTGTTCTCGCCGTGCAGCAGGCCGAGGAAGGCGTCGAAGCCGTTCTCGATGCCCTCGACGAAGGTCTCGCGGTACTTCAGCTCGCCCGAGGCCAGCCAGCCGGCCACCTCCTCGACGAACCGCGGCTGGAGCTCGTCGTGATCGCGCACGAGCATGCCCTGGATGCGCAGCCGCTTGCCGATGATCAGGGCGAGGTTGCGCGGGGCCGGGGTCGGCTCGGTGGCGTTGTACTGGGCGATCATGCCGCAGGCGGTGATCCGGCCGTGCACGTGGAGCGAGGAGATCGCCGCCTCCAGATGCTCGCCGCCGACGTTGTCGAAGTAGACGTCGATGCCGTCGGGGGCGGCGTGGCGCAGCTGCTCGGCGACCGGGCCGTTCTTGTAGTTGAAGGCCGCGTCGAAGCCGTACTCGTCCAGCAGCAGCGCGACCTTCTCGTCGGAGCCGGCCGAGCCGATGACCCGCGAGGCGCCCCTGATCCTCGCCATCTGCCCGACCTGGCTGCCCACCGCCCCGGCCGCGCCGGACACGAACACGGCGTCGCCCTCCTTGAACGAGGCGACCTCGAAGAGCCCCGCGTACGCGGTGAGGCCGGGCATGCCGAGCACGCCGAGGTAGGCGGGGAGCGGGGCCAGCGAGGCGTCGACCTTCACCGCGTGCTTCGCCGGGACCTCCGCGTACTCCCGCCAGCCGAGGCCGTGCAGCACATGGTCGCCGACGGCGAGGCCCGGCGCGTTCGAGGCGACGACCTCACCGACCGCGCCGCCGTCCATCGGCCGGTCGAGCGCGAAGGGCGGGGTGTACGACTTCACGTCGTTCATCCGGCCGCGCATATAGGGATCGACCGAGAAGTACAGGTTGCGCACGAGGACGCGACCCTCGCCGGGGGCGGCGACCGGCGCCTCGCGCAGCGCGAGGTCCTCGGCCTTCGGCCAGCCGTGGGGACGGGCGACGAGGTGCCATTCGCGGCTGGTGGGGGGAAGTGCTGCGGACATGGGCTCGGAATCTCCTCAATGCCTCACGGGGTGGGGAAGCTTCGTTCCGGGGAGGGTCCGCCCCCGGGAAACGGAAATACTTCAGGACCTGAAACAACCATGCTCCTAAATATTTCAGGTTGTCAAGCAACCGGCTATCCTGGACCCCATGGCGACCCCCCGTTCAGACCCGCTGACCCTCGAAGTCGTCGAGCTCATCGGTACCGTCGTGGCGCGTTACTACGAGGAGTACGACGAGGCCGCGGCGGCCCATTCGCTCACCGGCGCCCAGGCGCGCGTCCTGGGGCTGCTCGCCCTGGAGCCGATGCCGATGCGGCGGATCGCGCAGAAGCTGAAGTGCGAGCCGTCGAACGTCACCGGCATCGTCGACCGGCTGGAGTCGCGGGGCCTGGTGGAGCGACGGCCGGATCCCGCCGACCGCCGGGTGAAGCTGGCCGCCCCGACGGAGAAGGGCGTGCGCACGGCGGAGCGGCTGCGCGCCGCGCTCACCTTCGCTCGGGAGCCGCTGGCCGAGCTCTCGGACGCGGACCGGCGGACGCTGCGGGACCTGCTGCGGCGGATGCTGGCGGAGCCGGGGGACCATTGACTCCATGAACACGCCGCCGTTCGGTCCCCGCGACTTCCAGCTCGTCCTGCTGCGCCGGATGGCCGACCACCAGCCCGGTCTGGTCGAGGAGGCGCGGCGGGAGCTGGGCGCCTCGGCGGCCGAGATGCGGGAGGCGAACCGCCGCTGGCAGGCCATGGTCCGGGCGCCCCGGGGGCGGGGCGCGCTGCGCCGTTACCGTTCGGTGCTGGGCGAGCCCGAGTCGGCGGCGGCCCGCACGGTCGGGGACCTGGAGTGCGAGGCGCTGCGGTGGCCGGTGCCGCTCTGGCCGGATCTGCGGTTCGAGGTGATGGTCGCGCCGGGCGGGGCCGTCTGGAACGAGTGGCTGGTCAGGGCGGCGGGCGCGCCCGGCCCCGAACTGCGGGCCGTCGAGGAGCTGCGCCCCTGGTCGGCGACGGTGGACGAGGTGGCCCGGGCCTTCCCGCCGGCCCGCCCGATGGAGGGCGGGGCGCCGACCCGGTGGGCGCTGGAGATCACCGCGCCCGGCACCGGGGAGCAGCGCGTCGCGGAGTTCTCCTGGGGGCTGTTCCAGCGACTGCTGCCCGGGTGAGCCCGGCCGCCGCGCGCCGCGCCGTCACTCCATCGGTCCCGTACCCCCTACGGCTCACCACGACGCGCGGCATGACTCCGAACGGCGCACGATGCGAGAGAGCCGGTGGCCGCCGGCGTACGTCCGCGCTCCCGGGAGAACCCGCCGTGACCGTCAGCCTTGAGCAGTTGCGCCGTTGCCATGTCGCCGTCGACCTCGGGGCCGCCCGGACCCGCGTGTACGTGAAGGGGCTGGGGCTGGTCGTCGACGAGCCGAGTGTCGCCGCCGTGAACACCCGTACCGGTTCGCTGATCGCGGTCGGCGGGCTCGCGGAGCAGATGACGGGCCGCACCCCCGACTACATCCGGGTGACCCGTCCGGTCAGCGGCGGGACCGTCATCGACATCGAGATGGCCCAGCGGATGCTGCGTCAGCTGCTGGGCGAGAAACTGCGCCGCCAGTTGCGCCGCAAGCCCCGGCTGCGCGCCGCCGCCTGCACTCCGCACGACAGCGATCCGCTCGCCCAGCGGGCCACCGTGGAGACCCTGGTCGGGCTGGGGGCGCGGCGGGTGGAGCTGGTCGACACCCTGATCGCGGCGGCCGTGGGCTGCGGGCTTCCCGTCGAGCAGCCGACCGCCAGCATGATCATGGTGTGCGGGGCGGCGACCACTCAGATCGCGGTGCTGTCGCTGGGGTCGATCGTGACCGCCGTACGGGTGCCGGTGGGCGGCGACGCCATCGATCACGCGGTGATCCAGCATCTGCGGCAGCACCACGAGCTGATGCTGCCGAGCCAGTCCGTGCGCCCGCTCCAACTGGCGCTCAGCGAGACCGGCCTGACGGAACGCGGGCCCGAGGTGACCGAGATCCACGGCCGGGACGTGGCGACCGGGCTGGCGCGCTCGGTGCGGGTGGACACGGCCTCGATCCGGGGGGCGATCCACGCCCCACTGACCTCGGTGCTCGACGGCCTGGGCAAGGTGCTGCGCGAGTGCCCGCCCGACCTGGTGGCCGATCTCACCGAGTGCGGGATCGTGATGGTCGGCGGCAGCGCGCTGCTGCCGGGTCTGGACCAGATGCTGCGGGAGGCGACCGGTGTGCCCGTGCACATCGCGGAGCGGCCGGACGTGTGCTCGGTACTGGGGCTGGGTGCGATGCTGGACGGGAAGATCGAGCCGCTGGTTCTCGACCCGCTCGCCTGCTGAGCACCACGGGGGGTGTGCGCATGACCGAGGAGACGTCGAAGCCCGGCGCGGCGGAGCCGGGCGGGGAGGCGCGGAGCGGGGAGCCCGCGCCGCCGGAACCGGGCACGACCCCGTCGCCCCCGGGCACGACCCCGTCGCCCCCGGGCGGGACCCCGTCGTCCCCGGGCGGGAGCGCGCGGCCGGAAGGAGGCGCGGGCGCGGAAGCCGGCGCAGACGTGCAAGCGGGCGTGGGCGCGGAAGCCGGCGCAGACGTGGAAGCCGGCGCGGACCCGGAAGCCGACGCAGACGCGGAAACCGGCGCAGGCGCGGAAACCGGCGCAGGCGTGGAAGCCGGCGCGGGCGTGGAAGCCGGCGCGGGCGTGGAAGCCGGCGCGGGCGTGGAAGCCGGCGCGGGCCGGGACGCCTCGTCGTCCCCGCTGCCGGCGCTGCTGGAGGCCGTGCTGGGCGTCGGGAACGACCTCGGGCTGCGGGCCACCCTCCAGCAGATCGTGGACACCGCGACCGGCCTGACCGGGGCCCGGTACGGCGCGCTCGGCGTGCTCGACCCGGAACACGGCGCCATCTCCGAGCTGTTCACCTCCGGCATCGACGACGCCGGGCGCCGCCGCATCGGTGATCTGCCCAGCGGGCACACGGGGATGCTCGGCGTCCTCATCGACGAGCCGTGGCCGCTGCGCTCCGACGACCTGGCCGCCGACCCCCGCTCCAGCGGAGTGCCGCCCGGCCATCCGGTGATGCGTTCCTTCCTCGGGACCCCGATCCGGGTCCAGGACCAGGTGTTCGGCAACCTCTACCTCGCCGAGAAGCGCGTGGGCCGGTTCACCGACACCGACATGGCGCTGCTGCGGGTGCTGGCCTCCCGGGCCGGGACCGCGATCGGCAACGCGCGGCTGTACGAGGAGGCCCGGCAGCGGGAGCGCTGGATCGAGGGGGCGGCCGCCGTCACCACCGCCCTGCTGACCGGCGGGAACGCGGCCGACGCGCTGATGACCGTGGCCGAGGCGGCCCGGGTGCTCGCCGGCGCCGACGCCGGGGTGATCCTCCAGCCGACCGAGGAGGGCGGCATGGAGATCGTCACCGCGTCCACCCGCGACGACCCGGCCGGGATCGTCGGGGCCACCATCGAGCCGGGTTCCCCGGTGCTGGTCCAACTGCTGGGCGGGGAGCCGGTGTTCATCGACGACTCGGCGTCCGACCCGCGGATGACGACGCATGTGCGGTCCAGGTTCGGTCCCAGCATGATGCTGCCGTTGCAGAGCGGCGGACGCCTGATCGGCACCCTCGCCCTGCCCCGGCGGCGCGGCGGCCCCCCGTACACGGCCCTGGACCGGCAGCTGGCCTCGCAGTTCGCCTCGCAGGCCGCGCTCGCCCTGGTCCTGGCGGACGCGCAGCACGACCGGGAGCAGCTCGCGGTGTACGAGGACCGGGACCGGATCGCCCGCGACCTGCACGATCTCGTCGTCCAGCGGCTGTTCGCCACCGAGATGATGCTGGAGTCGACCCGGCGCAGGGCCCCGTCGCCGGAGACGGACGAGCTGCTCGACCGGGCCGTGGACGAGCTGGACTCCACCATCCAGGAGGTGCGGACGGCGATCTTCGCCCTTCAGCAGCCGCCGGCGGAGGTCCCCTCGGGCTTCCGCGGCCGGGTGCTGCGGGAGACCGGGGGCGCCGCCGCCGTCCTCGGCTTCCCGCCGTCGGTGCACTTCACCGGGGCGGTCGACGCGCTGGTGCGGGAGCCCGTGGAAGGGGAGCTGCTCGCCGCGCTGCGGGGCGCGCTCGCCGCCGCGCACCGGCGGTCCGGGGTGTCCGCGATCGAGGTGGAGGTGGACGCGACGGCCGCACGACCGGACGGGCGGCCCGCGGTGCGGCTGGCGGTGGCCGACGACGGCCGCGAGGAGGACGGCTCGCGCTCGTCGACCTTCATCTGGCAGGCGCCGCTCTGAGCGCCACCCGGGTGTTGGAGTGCGCGACCCCGGCCTCCCGCTTCAGCCTGCGCAGCAGACCGTCCAGGGCGGCGGTGTCCGCGACGGTGGCCCGTACGAGGTAGTCGTGGCCGCCGGTCACGTGCACCACCTCGGTGATGCCGGGGAGCGCGAGCACGGCCCGCTCGAACGTCTCGTTCGCCGTGTCGATCCGCAGCGTCACGTCGATGAAGACGACGAGGCCCGTACGGGTGTCGGCGGCCGGGTCGATGATCACGGTGAAGCCGCGGATCACACCGTCGCGCCGCAGCCGGCGCACCCGGTCCGCGGCGGCGTTGGCGCTGAGCCCGACCCGTGCGCCCAGGTCGCGGTACGAGATCCGGGCGTCCTCCTGGAGGAGGCCGAGGATCTCCCTGTCCAGACGGTCCATGTATGAATTGTCCCAGTTTCGCAGCATTTGCGGCTGCGGGAACGGCCCGGGGCCGCGTCGGCCGGAACCTGTCCGGGCGCGGGGCCGCGTCGACCGGAACCCCGCCTGGGCGCGGGGTCCGCGGCCCCGGGTACGCGTCCGGCGGGGCAGCGGCCCCGGAACGGCCCGGCGGCAGCCCTTAGGGTCGGGCAGATGACGCCTCTTCTGCCTCAGCCGGCCGACGCCTCCGTACGGGAGGCCGTCCGATTCGGCGCACACTCGTTGACGTACGAACGGCTGGACACCGCGTCGGCCGCGCTCGCCGCGCGTCTCGCCGACGCCGGGCGGGTCGCCGTCTGGGCCACGCCCACCGCGCGGACCGTGGTCGCCGTCGTGGCGGCGCTGCGCGCCGGGGTGCCCGCGGTGCCGCTCAACCCGAGGACCGGGACGCGCGAGCTCGGGCACATCGTGGCCGACAGCGAGCCCGGCGTGGTGCTGGCGGGGGCGGACGACGCGCTCCCGCCGGAGCTGGCCGCCCTGGTCCGCCTGGACGTCGACACCGACGCCGTCGTCCCGGGCGGCGAGGGCGACGGCGTCCTGCCGCCACCGCCCGAGCCGTCCCCCGAGTCCCCCGAGTCCCCCGCGCTGATCGTCTACACCTCCGGCACCACGGGCCCGCCCAAGGGCGCGGTGCTGCCCCGGCGGGCGATCGCCGCGTCGCTGGACGCGCTGGCGGACGCCTGGCGGTGGACCGGCGACGACGTGCTCGTCCACGCCCTGCCGCTGTTCCATGTGCACGGGCTGATCCTGGGCGTGCTCGGGCCGCTGCGCCGGGGCGGATCGGTGCGGCATCTGGGCCGGTTCTCCGCCGACGGGGTGGCCCGGGAGCTGTCGTCCGGCGGCACCATGCTCTTCGGCGTGCCGACGATGTACCACCGGCTGGCCGAGGCCCTGGACGGCTCCGGCCCCGAGGCGGCCGGACTGGCGAAGGCGCTGGCCGGGGCCCGGCTGCTGGTGTCGGGTTCGGCGGCGCTGCCGGTCCACGACCACGAGCGGATCGCGGCCGCCACCGGGTGCCGGGTGATCGAGCGCTACGGCATGACGGAGACCCTGATGAACACCGGGATCCGGGTCGACGGCGCTCCGCGCCCCGGCACGGTCGGCGCACCCCTGGCCGGGGTCGAGCTGCGGCTGGTCGAGGAGGACGGGGCCGTCCTGGCCGGGACGGGCCCGGACGTCATCGGGGAGATCCAGGTACGCGGCCCGAACCTCTTCACCGGCTACCTCAACCGGCCCGACGCCACGGCCGCAGCGCTCACCCCGGACGGCTGGTTCCGTACCGGCGACATGGCGACCCGGGACGCCGACGGCTATGTGCGGATCGTCGGACGCAAGGCCACCGACCTGATCAAGAGCGGCGGCTACAAGATCGGCGCGGGCGAGATCGAGAACGCGCTCCTCGACCACCCGGGCGTCCGCGAGGCCGCCGTCACCGGGGAGCCGGACCCGGATCTGGGCGAACGGATCGTCGCCTGGGTGGTGCCGTCCGATCCCGCCGCGCCTCCGGCCGAGGGCGAGCTCGCGGACCATGTGGCCGCCCAGCTGTCCCCGCACAAGCGGCCGCGCGTGGTCCGGTATCTGGAGGCGCTGCCCCGCAACGACCTCGGGAAGATCATGAAGCGGTCGCTGCGTCCCTGACCTCCGGCGGGCCCGGGCGGTGCGGCGGCGTCCCGCCCCGCGCCGCCGCGTACGCCCCGGGCCCCAGCCGTACCGCTGTGCCCCCATCGTGCCGACGCGTACGCCCGGGTCCGCCCCCCTGGCCCGGGCCCCCGCCGCACCACCGCACCCCGCCGCCCCGCCCCGCCCCGCCCCGCCCCCCGCCCCGCGGACGCTCCCGTACTCCCCGGGGCCTCACGGCTGCGGGTTCTTCGCGTCGTAGCGGGCGAACCCGCGCCACCGCAGCGCCAGCAGCGACACGGCGAGAACGCAGGCGATCCCTCCCCCGGTGACCGCCGCGCCCGGCGAGACCAGGTCGGAGACCGACCCGGCCAGGAAGTCGCCCAGCCTCGGGCCGCCCGCGACGACGACGATGAACACGCCCTGGAGCCGGCCGCGCATCTCGTCCGGGACCGCCGCCTGGAGCATCGTGCTCCGGAAGACCATCGAGATGGTGTCCGCGCATCCGGCGAGGCCCAGGAAGAGCAGTCCGAGCCAGAGCTGACGGGTCAGGCCGAAGACCGCGATGGCGAGGCCCCAGGAGGCGACGGCGCAGAGCACGGCGAGGCCGTGCCGGCGGACGCGCCCCAGCCAGCCGGAGAACACCCCGCCCAGCAGCGCGCCCAGTGCCGGGGCGGCGACCAGCAGGCCGGTGGTCCTCGCGTCGCCGCCGTACCAGGCCACGGCGACGACCGGGAACAGCGCCCGGGGGTGGGCCAGCACCATGGCGCACAGGTCGGTGAGGAACGTCATCCGCAGATTGGGCCGGGCCCCCAGGAAGCGCAGCCCGTCCGCGACGGACGGCCGGCCGGTGGCCGCGTCCTTGCCCCGTTCCGGCAGCATCGAGGGCAGCCGCCACATCGCGTACAGCGAGGCGGTGAAGGTGACGGCGTCGATGGTGTACGCCGCCTGGTACCCCCACCAGCCGACGACGAGACCGCCGACCATCGGCCCGACCAGGGTGCCGGTGGTGCTGGTCATGGAGCTGAGCGCGTTGGCGGCCGGCAGCTGCTCGGCCGGCAGCAGCCTGGCGATCATCGAGCTGCGGGCCGGCGAGTTGACCGCGAAGCAGGCCGCCTGGAGGACGACGACCGCGTACAGCAGCCCCACCCGCTCCACTCCCGCGACGGCGGCGACGAGCAGCACGAGGGAGAGGACGAACGATCCTGCGGCGCTGACCAGCCCCAGCTTGCGCCGGTCGACGACGTCGGCGACGGCTCCGCCGTACAGCCCGAAGACCACCAGCGGGAGGAACGAGCAGAACCCGATGAGCCCGACCGAGAAGGCGGACCCCGTGATGTCGTAGACCTGGAGCGATACGGCGAGCGCCGTCATCCCCTGCCCGATCCAGGAGACCGTGTTGCCGAACCAGAGCCGTCGGTAGTCGGGGGAGGTGCGAAGGGGCGTCAGGTCGGCGAGTATGCGGTCGCGGCGAGCGGGCTCCTCCGCCGCCGTTCCGTCTGTCGAGGCTGTTTCGGTCACAGCGGATGGTAACGACCGCCGGGCACGGCGCGGCCGGAATCCCCACTGACCGTGCTCCGTTTCCGGCCGGCCCGCAGGTCCGTGCGACCGCCCCCGCCGCGTCGTTCCGCCGGATTACGACCGCCCCGCCCGACGTCCGGTCGCGTCGTCGGGCGTTCCGCCGCCCCGCCGGGCGTCCGGTCGCGCCGTCAGGCGTCGGGCCCACGCCCCGAATCCCCACACCCCAAGTCCCCGGCCCCCGAATCTCCGGGAGCCGGCCCCCGGGAACCGGAGCGCGAACCGGCGTCGGGAGAGCCTCCGCGAAAAAGCGAGACCGACCCGCGCCGGAGCACGAGCCCGTCTCTGATCGGGAATGAGTCAGGGTTTCGGATCAACGCCAGTAGCCGTGGCCCCGTCCGTGGCCGTGACCTCGTCCGTAACCGCGGCCATGCCCGCGGCCACGTCCGTGACCGTGTCCCCTGCCCCTGTGGTCGAAGATGTCGCGGACCTTCATCTCCTCCTCCTTCCCGGAGGGTTCGACGCGCCGCTCCTTGCTTCTTCAGCGGCACTACCGACACTACGACGCCCTCTCATGACCAACAACCCATGAAGGCCCCTAAAACGCCTATGAAGTAATAAATACCGCAATTTATCGGAGAGTTGCCGGGGGTGACTCTCCGCAGACCCCTCCCCGGGGCACATCCGCTCACGACCTCGCCACCCGCGACCGCCCCCGCCGCCACTGACCCGCCGCACCAACCGGGCACACCCGCAGGCCCACTGACGGCACGGGATGTCACACCGTCAGGCACGGAGTCCCCCGCCGGCTCCCCGGGGGCGCGCCCATGACCCCCGCCCGACCCCATGACCCCCGCCCGGCCCCGCAGCCCCCACCCAGCCCCGGACCCCCGGCCCGGCCCTACGAACCCGCACCCGGGCCGCGCCGGGCCCCCTGGCGCCCCGGATACCCCCTCCCCGTACCATGGAACGGAACCGGCGACCGGCGACCGGCGGCACCCAGAAGCGGAGTCGCGGACCCAACGGCCGGTCCGGGCCGCGTCGGGCCGATCCCGGCGGAGAGCGGAGAACGGAGGGCGAGGTGACCGTGCGCCGAAGGCCCGTGCCCCGGCCGAGCCGCTGCCTGCTCGCCGTCGCGCTGCTCTTCGGCATCGTGCTGATGCACGGACTCGGCCACCCCGGCGAACACGCGGTTCCGGAACTGTCGGGCGGCCACGCCGCCATGGCGCCCCACGCCTCCGACGCGCCGATGGAGCAGCCGGTCACGGCCGAACCGCCCCACCGCACGGCACCCCCCGCACCCGCGCACGGGGCGGGGGTCACCACCCTGTGCCTCGCCGTGCTGGGCGCGGGCATCGGTCTGCTGCTGGCCGTGCGCGCCGGTCCCGGCCGTTCCGCCCGCGCCGGCGCGCCACCACCGGCGGCGAGCCGGCTCACGTACGCTCTGCGGCCGAACCCGCCGCCCGCCGCCCCCGGATCCCTCCTGACCCGGCTGTCCTCGCTGCGCATATAGGAAGCCCGGCCGCTCCTCGGCATGAGCGGAACGCTTTCTTCCTTTTTCGCGACGACCACCCCAAGGGGTTCCACAGCCATGACTGGATTCACCCGTCGTACCGTTCTCGGCGCCGGACTCGCCGCGGCCGGCGCCGGCCTGCTGACCGCCTGCTCGGACTCGATGAGCGGCATGGACCACTCCTCCGGCGGCCACGGCACGCCGTCCACCGCCGGCTACCTGACGCCCGACGGCGCGGAGGTCGCGGCGGCCGAGGCCCGCCGCCGTCCCGGACCGGAGCGGAAGGTGAGGCTCACCGCCGTCGAGACCCCGCTCGACCTCGGCGGCGGCCGCACGGTCCGCTCCTGGGCGTACGGGGACGACCTCCCCGGCAAGGAGGTCAGGGTCACCGCCGGGGACACCCTCGCGCTGACCCTCGCCAACCATCTGCCCCGGGCCACGAGCCTCCACTGGCACGGGCTCGCCCTCCGCAACGACATGGACGGGGTGCCGGGCCTCACTCAGCGCGAGATCGCGCCGGGCGCCTCCTTCGACTACCGCTTCGCCGTCGCCCACCCCGGTACGTACTGGTTCCACCCGCACTCCGGCGTCCAGCAGGACCGCGGTCTGTACGCCCCGCTCGTCGTCGAGGACCCCAAGGAGCCCCTGGCCTACGACAAGGAGTGGGTGATCGTCCTCGACGACTGGGTCGACGGCGTCGACGGCTCAACCCCGGAGGGCGTGCTCGCCGAGCTCGGCAGGGGCATGGGCGGCATGGACCACGGATCCGGCGGTTCCGGAGGCATGGACCATGGATCCGACGGCATGGATCACGGCTCGGACGGCTCCGGCGGCATGGAGGGCCACGACATGTCCCGCATGTCGCACACCTCGACGACGGCGAGGAAGGCGAAGGCGACGCCGCCCGCCGAGCCGTCCGGCCCCTCCCGGATGCTGATGGGCGCGAGCAGCGACCTGCTGGGCGGCGACGCCGGGGACGTCGGCTACCCGCACTACCTGATCAACGGGCGCAGGCCGGAGGCCCCGCAGACCTTCACCGCGAAGCCCGGCGACCGGATCAGGCTGCGGATCATCAACGCCGGCGGCGACACCGCCTTCCGGATCGCGCTCGGCGGGCACCGGTTCACCGTCACGCACACCGACGGCTTCCCCGTCCGGCAGGCGGAGGCCGACGCCCTGCTGCTCGGCATGGGCGAACGGATCGACGCCCTGGTCACCGCCGGGGACGGGGCCTTCCCGCTCACCGCGCTCGCCGAGGGCAAGAACCGCACGGCCCTGGCCGTCCTGCGCACCGGAGGCGGCGCCGCGCCCGCCGCCTCCGTCCGCCCCCGGGAGCTGAAGGGCGAGGTCCTGCACGGCGGCCGGCTGAAGGCGGACGATTCCGTGCGGCTCGACGCGAAGCGCCCGGACCGGACGATCAAGCTCAGGCTCACCGGTTCGATGGCGAAGTACGACTGGGCCATCAACGGCAAGGCGTACGACCCGGCCCGGCGCCACCCGGTCCGCGCCGGCGAGCGCGTGCGGCTGTCGTTCGTGAACACCACGACGATGTGGCACCCCATGCATCTGCACGGCCACACCTTCGCGCTCGCCGACGGCGGCGCGCGCAAGGACACCTCGATCGTGCTGCCGGGCCGGCGGCTCGACGTCGACTTCGACGCCGACAACCCCGGGCTGTGGATGGTCCACTGCCACAACGTCTACCACTCGGAATCCGGAATGATGACCGTCCTCGGCTACCTGAGGAAGTAGGCCCCGGCCGAGGCGGAGGGACGGGCGCCGCACGGTGCGCCCGCCCCTCCGCCGTGTCGTGGGACGCTCCGGGAACCGGCGTGCGCCCCACGGACCGCAAAGAAAACGTGCGCCCCACGGACCGCAAAGAAAATACGCGACCAATCCCGGCAGTGGTTTGGGATTTCTCCGCACAAACCCCTCGACGACCATCCCCCTCGTCCGGATAGAACCGCACATGCCCAAAATATTTCCCCTGGTTATGTCATGGGCATGAAATTAAGATCAGTTGCCGGACGTCGGGGGGCCAGAGGCGTCCACCGCCCCTCGGGGCGGCCACGGGAGGGGGGAGGCGATGTGCGGTGCGCCATGCCGGACCACCACGCGCCTGCCGAAGACAGCGGACCCGCGCGGCCACGGCAGGCGAATTCCGCGCCGTGCCGGCGGGTCGGCCGAATTCCGCTACGGCTGGTCCACCGCCCCCGGCCCGGAACCCGCCGTCGCGGGCACGGGGCCGGCCCATCTTGAGGAGAAGTACATGAAATCCGCAGCGATCCGTGTCGCCACCGTCTCCGCGGCCACCATGGTGCTGGGCCTCATCCCGCTGGCGGGCACCTCGTACGCGGCCAGTTGCAGCGGCACCGGCTGCGACAACCTGGGGCCCAGAGGAACGGCGTGCGAGACGGCCGATGTGGCCACCCAGCGCACGATCAACAACAACGAACGCAAGGCCGAGCTGCGCTGGTCGTTCGGCTGCCAGGCCGCATGGGTCCGAGTCACCGACAACTCCAGCAACTCGATCTACAACTCGACCGGCTACATCGAGAAGTACGACTCGTCCGACAAGCTGATCCGCTCCCTGAGCGTCGCCATCCCGCACAACGGCAGCGACTGGTCCAACATGCTCGGCGGCAGCGGCTACTACTACCGGGTCTGCATCAAGTTCCAGGGCAACGAGTACCCGATGACCTGCAGCACGAAGTTCTGACCCCGGGCCCCGGGCCGCTGCCCCGGGGCCCGGGTCCACTGAGCCCGGAAAGCCGCCGGCGGGCGTCACGCCCGCGACGGAACGCGGCCCCGACCGGCGCGGGGCGCACGGTCCCCCCGTACGACGGGGCGCGGCCGCAGGGGAACTCCCACGGCCGCGCCCCTCCGCCGGGCCGTCGGCCCGGAACCGGGTCAGACCGTCGCCGGCCGGGCGGCGGCTGCGGTCGGCGGGGCGGCGAGGCGGCCCGTCCGGTGCAGTCGGCGCAGAGCGGCGGCGCAGGCCAGGCCGAGCACGGTGAGCGCCGCCCAGGGCAGCGCCGGCATTCCCGCCTCGCGGGCGGCGTCGAGCGCGGCCCCGGTCAGGAGGTTGCCGAGGGTGATGCCGACTCCGCAGACCGTGTTGTAGAGGCCGTAGTGCGTGGCGACGAGGCGGTCGCCCGAGAGCCGGACGACGGTGTCCATCTCGAAGGGGTAGGCGATCATCGTGCCGACGGCGAGGAGCAGCGCGGACAGGACCGGCGGCGCGGCGGCCAGCAGCCACCGTCCGGCCCCGCCGTCCGGTACGGGCACGGCCGTGGCGGCGAGCGGCGGCAGGAAGGCGGCGCCCATCGTGAGCAGGCCCCGGGTGAGCGCGCGGCCCGGATCCAGGCGCGCCCGGCACCACGCGGTCACCCGCGTCTGGTACAGGATCGTGCCGAGTCCGGAGACGACGAACAGGGCGGCCACGGCGGCCGTGCCGAACGGGCCTTCGCCGCCGAGCCGCCGCACCTCCAGCGGCAGCGACAGATAGATCTGGAACGACAGGACGTACGAGCCGGTCATGGCCGCGGAGAACAGCAGGAACGGGCGGTTGGCGAGGATGCCGCGCCATTCGGCGAGGACGCCCCGCCCGTTCCCCTCCGCCGTCTCCGTCGCCCGACGGGCCGGCAGGGCGCGGATCTGCACCGCCCCCAGCGCGGCGAAGACGCCCGCCGCGACGAGGCACGTGGCCCGGAAGCCGACGCCGGTCAGCACCATGCCCACCAGCGGGCCGAGCAGGATTCCCGCCTGGTAGAAGACGTTGAACAGGGCGAACGCCTCCACCCGGCGTTCGCCCGAGTCGAGGGCGAGACAGGCACGGGTGGCCGGGTTGAACAGGGCGCCGGCCAGTCCCGTCGCCGCGGAGGCCGCGATCAGCGCGGGCACGGAGCCCGCCAGCCCCAGGGTCGCGAACCCGACCGTGCGCAGCACGAGACCGGCGATGATCACCGGCTTGTAGCCGAACCGGTCCGCGAGCGTGCCGCCGACGAGGAACATGCCCTGCTGGCTGAAGTTGCGGACGCCGAGGATGAGCCCGACCAGCCAGCCCGCGAGCCCGAGGGGCCCGGCGAGATGGGACGCGAGGTAGGGCATCAGCATGTAGAAGCCGAGGTTGATGGTGAACTGATTCACCATCAACAGCCGTACGCCTCGTTCGTACGAGCGGAACTGCGCGAGCGTCGTCCTCATCGGCCCCGCCCCTCGGACCCGCCCGCGCGAGCGGCGGTCCGGGCGGCCGGTTCGTCGCCGGTGAGCGTGAGCGGGTCGACCACGGCGGTGCACCGGGTCCAGCGGGTGACCTCCTTCTCGCCCAGCCGGCCGATGACGTCCGGTTCGGATGCGGGCGGGGCGGCGAGGAGGCCGTGGGCGGCGCAGTAGTCGTCGTCGTACACCGTGCCGAGGTAGCGCTGCGGGCCGTCCGGGAAGACGGCCGCGATCCGGGTGCCCTCGGGGAGCGTGCGGGCGAGCCAGCCCGCGACCAGGGCGACGGCGCCGACGCTCCAGCCGCCGGTGGCGTAGTGAGAGGCGGCGAGCCTGCGACAGGCCCACACGGCCTCGCCGGGGGCCACCCAGTGCACCTCGCCGAACTGGTTGTACGCGACGTTGCGGGGGTAGATGCTCGATCCGAGCCCGCGCATGAGACGGGTCCGGGCGGGCTGGCCGAAGATCGTCGAGCCGATGGTGTCGACGCCGACCAGGGTCAGGTCGGGGTACAGGCGGCGCAGGATCCGGGAGACGCCCGCCGAGTGCCCGCCGGTGCCCACGCTGCACACCAGGATGTCGATGTGCCCGAGCTCGGTGGCGAGTTCGAGGGCGAGCGGGGTGTACGCGGTGGTGTTGTCCGGGTTGTTGTACTGGTCCGGGCACCAGGAACCGGGGTACCGGTCGAGGAGGTGCGCGACGCGGTCGCGGCGGGCCTGCTGCCAGCCGCCGGCCGGGTGCGGTTCGGCGACGACGTCGACCCGGGCCCCGTACGCGGACAGCAGCCGCGTCATGGACGGTTCCAGTCCGGGGTCGGTGACCAGGGTGACGGGGTGGCCGTACACCAGGCCGGCGAGGGCCAGGCCCAGACCGAGCGTGCCGCTGGTGGACTCGATGACGCGGGCGCCGGGGCGCAGCTCGCCGCGGGCGCGGGCCCGTTCGACCATGTGGAGACCGGGGCGGTCCTTGATGCCGCCGGGGTTGAAGCCTTCCAGCTTGGCCCAGAAGCCGCGGCCCGCCGGGGCGAGCGGCTCCGAGACCCGGAGCAGCGGGGTGTTGCCCACCAGCCCGGACAGCGCGGACCGGGTGGACAGGGTGGACGGGGCCGGCCGCCCCGGCCGGGCGGCGCCGGTGAGGGGGACGGCGTCGGTGAAGGGGTCGGCGTCGGTGAGGGGGATGGCGTCGGTGATCGAGGAGTGCATGTTCCGCTCTCGTTTCGGTGATGCGCGTCTGAGGGTCGTCCGTCGGGCAGCCGGGAAACGCACGGCTGCGAGCGGGACGGCCTAGATGCGCCACCGGCAGACCTTGGTCCGCGTCGAGCGGCCGGAAGCGGTTATGTCCCCATGGGCCTCGGACGGGACGGGAAGCCGCAGCACGGCGTACGGGGCCGGGGCCTCGCCGCAGGACACGGCCGACGCGGCGGGGTCGGCCGCCTGCCGGGCCGAGAGGTCGAGTTCGGGGCCGAGACGGGGCCCGGTGCACCCGGCCCGGTGCTCGTGGTGGGAGTGGCGGGGCGTCTGGTCCTCGGCGTGATCGGGGCCGGTCGTCAGGGCCGCCGCGGCCGCTGGGACGCCTCCGGCGACGCGCCGGTGCGCGGTGTCGCCCAGCGGCGGGAAGCAGTGGGCCACCGCCAGCAGGACGACGCCGACGACGGCGACGAGTAAGCGGCTGCGGGAGTGGCGGGGCACCGGTCCTCCGGGCGGGCTGTCCTTTTTCGGCCTCTCGGGGGCCCGGGGACGGAGCGCGCCCCCTCGCCCGCCCCGGGAAGCGTGCCGACCGGCCGTTCTCCCGTGGAAAGGCGATGACGCGGGCGTGACCGGGCCGTGATCACGCCATCATCTTAGGCGCGCATACGCGAAGGACCGGAATTGCGCGCGGCACACGGCGTGAACAAATCGCGCAGAAAATCGATCAGTTGTCCGGCCCAAATGTTCGACCACCTGTCCGCGCCGAGCAGACAGAGGAGGGATCCACCGTCTGACCAGGCCTCGACCGCCGAGCGACAGGAGAATTCGCGCCTGCTCGAATTCCCCGTCCCGGCAGACGCGGGCCCATGCATACGGAAATTCACGGGGAGTCGGGGAAAGGACGGCCGAATGCGACGCCCCCTTCTCGCGCGCGGGCGAGTTTCACACCGGTTCTCGTGCCCGGGGTCGGAGCCCCTGGACGCAGCGAGCCCCGCCGTGCGCGACCACCGGACCGACAGGGCCAGCCGCGTGCGCGCCCGACCGGGCGGACTCCGCTCGCGGCTTCCCGCCGCGGCCGCGACCTCCTCCCTGCCGGCTCATGACGTACCCCACACAAGAAAAGTCCAATTTTCAACATATTTCCAGGTACCGTCTCCCTCATCCCTTGCGGACCGATATAGCCGGACTGTCGCCTCTCCGGACCGTCGCCTCTCCGGACCGTCGCCTCGCAGGCCCGACCGGCCGTGGCACGAGGCCGGTCGGAGAGCAGGACCACGCACGGACGGAGGCGCGCCGACGGCCGGTCCCCCGGGGGACGCATCACCGTTGTGGATCAAGCAGGAGCCGAGCATGACAGCACATGTCCTCGCGCGGGGCCAGGCCGTCGCCGTGCGCTGGCGGGACGCGGGCCTGGCCTGGTGGCCGCCGCACGCCCTCCGGTCGGCACGGCCTGCGGCGGTACGCGCCGCCAAGGCCCTGCTCGCCGCCCTCCTGGCCTGGCAGACCGCCTCCTGGTGGTTTCCGGGCGAACAGCGCTACCTCACCGTGGCCACCGCGCTGGCCATGGTCGGCGCGCCCACCGTCTACCGGTCGGTGACGCAGGCGCTGCGCAGTGTGGTCGTCCGGGCGGCCGGGCTGTCGGTGGCCGTGGCCGTCGTGTGGCTGCTGGGCCCGGCTGCGGGAAGCGCCGCCGCCATCCCGGCGGTCGCGTTGGTCGTCGCGGGCCGACGGGGCTCCGACAGCCGTCTGCAGATCGCCTCGACGGCGGTACTGGCCCTGGCCGCGGCGACGGCCGTGCCCGTGAGCCATGCGGTCACCCTGACCCTGGCGACGCTGACGGGTGCGGCGGTGGGAATCACCGTGAACGCCCTCGTGCTGCCGCCCCTCCATCTGAACGCCTCCGGCTCCTCGGTGCGCGGCCTGGCCGCCGCCATGGGGGAACTGCTCGTCGACATGGGCCGCGGCCTGCGGGAACGGCGGCACGCCGACCGCGCGCGCACCTGGCTGGAAAAGGGCAGACGCCTGGAGGACCTGGCGGTCCGGGCGTACGAGGACGTCCGCGAGAGCCAGGAGAGCCTGCGCTGGAACACGCGCTGCGTCGTCGTCCGGGGCCGCCGCGAACCGACGGGCCACGACGAGGCGCTGCGCGCTCTGCACCGGATCACCTTCCAGGTCCGCGGCATCGCCCGGACGCTGGCCGACACCGTCGACGACGGCCGCACCGGACGCCGGCTGGGCCAGACGTTCCTCGACCGGTACGCGGCGACCCTGGAGGCGGCGGGCGGGGTAGTGGCGTGCTTCGCCTCCCCCGGCCCCGCCGACGGCTCCGCACGGGACGACGCCCGCGAGCGACTGCGCCGGGCCATCGACGACGCCGCCGCGTGGCACGCCCTGATGACCGGCGAGATCGAGCGGGGCACGCTGAGGGAGCCGGGCTCCTGGCACGTGTACGGATCCCTGATGACCGACGCCGAACGCCTGCTGGCCGACCTCGACCGTGCAGCCCGCCCCGCCACACCCCCGCAGACGCCCCGCCCGTAGCGGAGGACGCCCCACGGGACGTTTCGCGGAACGTTTCGCGGAACCTTTCGTGCCGAAGGCCTCGCGCCGAGGACCGCCCTTCCCAGCCCGGGCGACCCGCGTGTCGCCCGGTTTAGCCTCGGCCTTTCACGAGCCAGCCTCTCCGGGGCTTGATCGAGCGGATGGGTAGCGGCTCCGACCTGCAACGATGGGGCTTGCCTGAGTCCTGTCGGCTGCCAGGAAGGAGGCACTCTCCAGGTGAAGAAGCGCGGGCGGGCGTGCCCGTCTGTCCGCTGTAAAAGCGCTGGTCGCGGGTGCGGGCTGTGCGGGACCCTGGGTACATGCCTCGACGCCTCATGTTCGTGCAGCTGAAGTCTGGTTATGACACCGACCGTGGACCCTCGTGGATCGGGTGGGTGGACTTCTCGAAGACTTGGAGCACTGCGTATTTTCAGGGAAGGACATTGCGCCGGGCAGGCGGGATGTTCGACGCGAACTTCTACGACACGCAGACCAATGAGGAGTTCTGGGTCTCCGGACCGAAGCGGGACCGCTGCGACACCCGCTATGGCCCGTCCAACCCGGAAGTCGAGCCGGATGCCGTTGAGACCTATCACGCGTTCCTGGATGGCGCGGCCCTGCCAGGGCGGGAGAAGGGCTGACCCGAGCTCCCCGCGAGTGAGCTTGTCCGGGTCTTGGTCAATCAAACGGAGAGTGCCTCTGACCTGCGACGATAGGGCTTGTCTAAGGGCTGTCCCGTAATCCCTGGCGGGCGCGCGACGACGGCTGCGGCACCTCGCCGCTTTGCCGGAACGCCCACATACATCCCGTATGCGGGCACCCCTCCGCCTTGCGATGCACCACACCCGACGCCGCGCGCTGATCCACCACGGATTACGGGACAGCCCTTAGGGTCCAGTCGCCGCAGGGAAGAAGCACTCTCCAGGTGAAGAAGCGTAGTGGGCTCTATCCGCGCGTCCGTGTCCGGGGCGGTGGGGCTGGTGCTGTCTCGCAGGCCGGTGGGGTGCTGCTGGTGGAGACCGTCCGCCGGATTGGCCCGGACACAGCATTGTCGACGGCGCTGGATCCGTGGCGCAGGCCGCGGGCGGTGCACGACCCCGGGAAGGTCCTGCTGGACCTCGCACTGGCGGTCGCGCTGGGCGGGGACTGTTTGTCCGAAGTGGCCATGCTGCGGGCCGAGCCCGACTTGTTCGGCCTGGTCGCCTCCGATCCCACCGTCTCCCGTCTGGTCGACACGCTTGCCGCGGCCGGCCCCCGGGCCCTGGCCGCCGTGCGGCAGGCCCGTGCCGAAGTCCGCGAGCGAGTCTGGAGCTTGGCCGGTGACGCGGCGCCGAATACGGCCGATGAGGTGGTCGTGGACATCGACGGCGTGCTGGTCCAGGCCCACTCAGAGAAGCAGGACGCCGCCGCCACGTGGAAGAAGACCTTCGGCCACCACCCGCTGTTCGCGTTTGTCGACCACGGCCCAGGTGGCTCCGGCGAACCGGTCGCGGGCCTGCTGCGACCGGGCAACGTGGGCAGCAACACCGCGAGCGACCACATCGCCGTCGCCCAGCAGGCGCTGGCCCAGCTTCCGAAGAAGTACCGGCGTGGACGGCGGACCCTGATCCGCACCAACTCCGCCGGTGGCACCCACGACTTCCTGAACTGGCTCACGCAGCGGGGACGGCGGCTGTCCTACTCGGTCGGGATGGTCATCACCGATGCCATCCATCACGCCGTCCTGCTCGTCCCCGCGTCCGCCTGGACGCCCGCGACCGAACCCGACGGCAACATACGCGACGGCGCGTGGGTCGCCGAACTCGCCGGCGATGTCCTCAAGGGCTGGCCGAAGGGCATGCGGCTGATCGTCCGAACGGAACGGCCGCACCCCGGCGCCCAGTGCGCATCACCGACGCCGACGGCATGCGGATCACCTGCTTCGCCACCAACGCCACCGGTGCCCCGACCCCGGCCCTGGAGCTGCGGCACCGCCAACGCGCACGCGCCGAGGACCGCATCCGAGCTGCCCGCGACACCGGGCTGCGGAACCTGCCCCTGCACGACGCCTCCCAGAACCGCGTCTGGCTGGAGATCGTGTAACTCGCCCTGGACCTGCTGGCCTGGATGCCGATGCTCGCCCTCACCGGCGAGGCGCGGCGCTGGGAGCCCAAGCGCCTGCGACTGCGGCTGTTCTCCACCGCCGCCCAGCTCGTCACCACCGGCCGCCGCCTCTGGCTCCGCCTGGCCCGCCACTGGCCCTGGACCCAGGTGATCACCGCCGCATTCGCGCGACTGCAAGCACTTGCGGTCCCCGGCTGACCAGCAACGATGTCCTACCCCGACAACCCCCGCCGGAGCCGTGAAACCCGGCGCCCACCCGACGCGACAGCCGGGCCGTCAGCCTGCCCACAACCGCTCCGACAAGCCGAAACGGCCCGCCAGGCAAACCGACGGACCGTCGCGAAAGATCGAGGTTAGTAAATGCCGCGGATCACCGGCGAATACGCGACGACATCTCAAGACGCGAGCCCACCAGCCTCGCCCCCTCCATATCCCGCATACCCCGCGAGTTCGCCGTCGGCAGTAGCCGCCCTGCACCATGAGGCGCCCGCCGCACCTGTCCCTCACCCCTTCTCGCAGGGCCGGGTACAGGCACCTCCCGATCGGCCACTCAGAAGAAAACAGCCGACGGGGCCGCAGAGGCCGGCGCCCGCGACCTCAGCACTCGCCCCTTTTTCCCGGCCGACCGGCCGACCACCATGACCTCGAATACATCGCTCTTCAGCTGACGGCGTTGAATTCCGCGAACCGGTTGTTCCTCAGACGCGATTATTCGCCCGATTGGCGCACTGAGGGCTGTCCAGTAATCCATGACGGATCGATACAGGGGGCGACGCACGGCGTCAGACGCAGCGCACCACAAGGCGGAATGGCGTCCGCATACGGGACGTACGCGGACGTTCCGACAACGCGGCAAGCTGCCGCAGCCGTCGTCGGGCACCCGCCGGGGACGGCGGTACAGCTCTCGATCGCCGGGAGGCCTCGGCAGCCGGGGGAAGAATTCCTCCCGCACCCGCGCCCCAATACTCAATGCGTGCCGAAGAATGTAGCGTGCTGCCCGGTCCCGACCCGGGTCCCAGTCGCGAGGAGCCAGAAATGATCAAGGGGTTCAAGAACTTCCTGATGCGCGGCGACATCGTCGTCGTAGCCGTAGGCCTCATTGTCGCATTGGCCTTCAGTACTTTGATCAAGGCGTTCACCGATTCCGTGATCAACCCCATCATCGCGCGCGCCCAGGGGGGCCGTTCAGTCGGATTGGGGTGGCAACTCGGCCAAGCGGGCAACAAGTCCACGTACCTCGATATCGGCTCCTTCATCTCGGCGGTCATTTACTTCATCATCTTCATGGCCGTCGTCTACTTCCTCATCGTCGTACCGTACAAGCGCTATTCGGTGCGGCACGGCGTGCCGGCCTTCGAAGAGCCGGGGCCCGTCAAGACGTGTCCGGCCTGCCTGTCCGAGGACCTGCCGGCCGCCGCCGTCAAATGTCGGCACTGCGGCATCGAGCAACCGCCGACGACCGGACCATCACGCCCCTGATCGGCTGGTGAGACCACGGCCGTTGGAGCACCGAGCGCATCAGCGGCCCGTCCGGCGGTCGCATCGGCCGGCGGTCACGTCGGCCGACATCCGGACCGCCCGGAACACCCCAGCCCGATCCACCACGCGCTGACACCGACAGGTGAGGGCGAGCATGTCCGGGCTCGCTCCCGCCGCGGCTCGCCGTTCTACGCGACGGGCCGCGCCGCCCCTGATGGGGCGCCCGTTCCGGGGATCGAGAATCCACGTCCTGCGAAAAGCCGCGGTCTTCTTCGCGAAGGAGAGCGATCGATGAACGAGATATACGCGTTCATCGAGGCGGAGAAGACCACCCATGGCGTCGCTTTCCCATGCCGGCTGCTGAAGGTGGACCGCTCTTCCTTCTACGCCTGGCTCACCGCGGCGAAAGCCCGGACTGTCCGCAAGGCGGCCGACGAGGCCCTGGCCCACGAGATCACCGTCATCCACGTCGCCTCCCGGGGCACCTGCGGTGTCCCGCGCGTCCACGCCGAACTGCGGCGTCCGGGACGGCGCGTGAACCGCGAACGGGTCGCCCGCCTGATGCGCGACCACGGCATCCAGGGCGCCCACCGCCGCGGACGCCGGTCGCTGACCCGGCCGGACAAGAAGGCGAGGCTGGCCCCGGACCTGATCGGCCGCGACTTCCACGCCGAGACACCCGGCACGAAGCTGGTCGGGGACATCACCTACCTGCCCACCGGCGAGGGCCGGCTCTACCTCGCCTGCCGGCTGGACCTGGCCACCCGGGAGGTCGTCGGCTACGCCATGGCCGACCACCACCGCGCCTCCCTGGTCGTCGACGCGCTGAAGACGGCCCACGGCCGGGGCTCTCTACAACCTGGATGCATCGCACACTCAGATCGCGGCAGCGAGTACACATCCACTGAAGTCCGACGCGAGATACGCGAGTCGGGGCTGCGGCAGAGCTGCGGACGCACCGGGTCTTGCTTCGACAACACCGCCGCGGAGAGTTTCTGGGCCCTGCTCAAAGAGGAGATCGGCAATCGCGTCCGGCCCGACCGGGCCACCGCCCGCGCCGAGGTCTTCGCCTTCATCGAGACCTTCTACAACCGCCGCCGTCTGCACAAGCACAAGCACAAGCACAAGCACAAGGTCTACGGCTACCTCACCCCGGCCGAGACCAGGCAACAGCATCAAGACGCCCTCGCGGCATAACGAACACGCGTCCAACATCACGGGGAAACTTCAGACCAACGGCTAAACCTACAGCAACAACAACCCGGTCGCCCTCTCCGACCCCACAGGCCTGTGTCCCCGAGATCTCTGCCCGGACGGCGGCCAGAACACCAACAAAGAGTATCCGGGCGCCATCGGCGGCTCGAAATCGGTATCCGGGAAAAGTGGCAAACCGTCCGGCGGCCAGGGAGGGGCCGGGAGGACCAGTAGCTCCGGAAAAAAACGGTGATGGCTGCGACAAAACTTGCCGACGAGGATTGAAAGCCCTCGTCAAGAACGAGAAGCCCGGCCTTCACAAAGAGCTCGCCATTCAGCTGCGAAAATACATACTGGCCACCGCAGGAAACACGCGCCCTTGCGTTTCGGGAGCCTCAGTCAAAAGCGGGGAGGCCGCCGCATGCAATTACCTCACCGGTAATTCTCCGCAGCTTAGCTGGAGGGATATTCTGCTCTTGTGGGCCGACGGGAAAGGAGATGTGAACAACATCTCCTTCGATGACGGAAGTCCACTGACTCAGCAACTCATGGATGACGAACCTCACAATGAGATAATGAGAGAGCTGGCCGAGAAGGTCGTCGCGGCCGACTTCAATGCCCCAGTCGATAAGCTCGGAGGCAATAGAGACCATGTGGACGCGAAGTCGAATGTCGGGAAGGACCTCCTCGGCATGCTGACGAACGGTAGGGCTGGAAATGAAACTCCTACAGCCTTTCTGGGTAGCTACAACATGGAATACCAGGTGATCGCACAATCGAAGAAGCGTCGTAACTTCACGATCGCCTTCGCCTCTTACAACAAGACAGGGGTGGGCTCGCTGACGCATCTCCCCGGGGTAGGGGACATCCCTTCCGGCCACGCTTTCTCCAGCATTGCGCAGGAGTTCTACGGTACGGTGACAGTTCATGTCCGATGATTCAGTCATAGCCCAGCCGATCAGGTCCACGAAATCGCTGACCACGATGGCACGGCTCGCCTCTCTGCTGCTCTTGATCGTGTCGTATGCAGCGTATGTGTGCCAGGCGTTCCCGATTCCGAGTACGCAGGAAGACCTCGTAGGGGCACTCCGGTCGGACAGGCCACCGGCAGTTGAGATCGGGTACGACGATCGTGGGGTGAATCTGCTCTGGGAGACGGCTCCGCTGATCTACCGCGAACTGCACATGCATGTACCGGGTGCGCTCCACGGCAGCAATGATGTGGCCGCTGCGGAGAAAGCGATCGCTGCCAAGGCGGGCGTGCGCGTCAAGGATCTCCCCTTCCGGGACCGGCAGCCGCAATATGAGCCAGGTGGCCTGGCCGTTCTTCTGCCCGTGACCTATCCGCTCTTTCTTCGGTCCACCGTCCTGTGTTGGGCTGTGGTCGTCGTGGGCCTGGCCGTGTTGACCGCGACTTACGCGCTGCCGCGCAGGTACGTGCGGGTGAAGAACCGTGGCGTATGGTTCACCGCCTGTCTGACCACTGGGTTCGGATTCTTCGCTTGCCTGTGGCTCGAACGCTGTGTGGCCCCCGACTCCGGAGAGCCGCCTGAGCTCAAGCCGCGATACGCGTGGGGAGCGTCGCTTGCGACCAGTGTGATCCTGGCGGCGTGCGGATGGGGTTTGGCCCATTTGATGCGGTGGATGCTGGCTTGACCTTCTCATCGGGTCTGCACGGACTTCGAGTTCGTAGCACCCAAGTCTTGGCAGCGTCGGGGACTGGCACGGTTGCGAATGCTCCCTTTCCAGTCCCCACCGCTTCAAACCGTGCGGGCGGTCGGGCCCCGATCCCGGAACTTGGACATCCGAGACACTCGCATTTTGAGTTCAGGAAAACGGGTGTCCCCGGTCACGAAACGCTATCCACCGGAGTTCGCGGCGGACGCGGTCGCGTTGTACAAGTCGCGGCCGGAAACGACGATCAGAGCCGTCACCACCGATCTGGAGATGAGCCCGGGGAGGCTGTGGAACCGGGCCGGCGCAGCCGGAGCGAGCCGACCGGGCTCACCCAGACGGAAGTACAAAGCGGCCGTACGCCACCCTCCGCCTCGCCCGCCCCAGCCTCTGCCACCGGCACCGCGCCGCCGCGGACAGGCCACTCGCCAAGCAGCCGAGACCCGGCTCACCACCCGGACACGGGCTGTCCACCGCGATTCGGACGGCGTTCTACAACGTCGCCCAAGGGCGCCGTCGAGCACCGCAGGACAGGCGAACGCATCAACCGACAAGCGAGGCGCGCATCAGGCGGAGCATCGACCTGGCGGGCGCGAAGCCCGCCTCGACGCGTTCCGCTGGTTGCACCGCTACGACACCCGACGCCGTCATTCTCGCCTCGGACACCGCAGTCTGATCGCCTGCGAGCAACAACCGAAGCAACTTCAACTAA